>NZ_CP104174.1:4889230-5194807 GCF_025200925.1 Bradyrhizobium sp. CB1015
GCGTGCCTTCAACGACACCTTCCTCTATGTCGCCCGTCCACTTGATCCGAACGTCGTCAATCAGCTCAAGCAGACCGAGGTCAGCGTCGCCGAATACGCCCAGATCGAATCGCGTCGGCTCGGTATCCAGGTCGCCTTCGCGCTGATGTTCGCGGTGATCGCGCTGACCATCCTGATGGCCTCGGTGCTGATCGGCCTCAACTTCGCCAACTCGCTGGTCTCGCCGATCCGGCGGCTGATGAATGCGGCCCACACGGTTTCGACCGGCGACCTGCACGTTCAGGTGCCCGTGCATCAGTCGGAAGGCGACCTGGCGCAGCTGGGTGAGACCTTCAACAAGATGACGCAGGAATTGCGCAGCCAGCGCGACGAGCTCGTGAGCGCCAGCGACCTCATCGACAGTCGCCGCCGCTTCATCGAAGCGGTGCTGTCATCGGCGAGCGCCGGCATCATCGGCGTCGACGCGTCCGGCAGCGTCGGCATCCTCAATCGCTCCGCCGAGAAGCTGATCGGGCACTCCGAAGCCGAGACGCTCGGCCATCCGCTCTCCGACGTGCTGCCCGAGCTCGACGAGATGATGAAGACCGCGCGGGAAGGGACCCAGCGCCTGGTGCAGGGCCAGATCACGATCACCCGCGACGGCACCGAGCGCAACCTGTCGGTCCGCGTCAGCGCCGAGAAGAACCAGCCGCACGACAGCTACATCATCACGCTCGACGACATCACCGAGCTGGTCTCGGCCCAGCGCACCTCGGCCTGGGGCGACGTGGCGCGCCGCATCGCGCACGAGATCAAGAACCCGCTGACCCCGATTCAGCTCTCGGCCGAGCGCATCCGCCGCAAGTTCGGCAAGACCATCACCGAGGACAAGGACAAGCAGATCTTCGACCAGTGCACTGACACCATCGTGCGCCAGGTCGACGACATCAGGCGCATGGTCGACGAGTTCTCGCGCTTTGCGCGGATGCCCAAGCCCGTGATGGAGGGTGAGGACGTCGCCGACACCGTGCGCCAAGCGGTGTTCCTGATGAAGGTCGCCCATCCCGAGATCGACATCGAGGCCGAGTTCAAGCAGGATCCGCTGCGAGCCCAGTTCGACCGGCGCCTGATCTCGCAGGCGGTCACCAACATCGTCAAGAACGCCACCGAGGCGATCGAGCAGGTCCCGCCCGAGGAGCTTGGCAAAGACGGTGGAAAGGGCCGTATCGACGTCGTCGTGTCGCGCGAGGGCGACGACGTGCTGATCGACGTCATCGACAACGGCATCGGCCTGCCCAAGGTCGCGCGATCGCGCCTGCTCGAGCCGTACGTCACCACGCGCGCCAAGGGCACCGGGCTCGGGCTCGCCATCGTCGGCCGCGTGCTGGAAGACCACGGCGGGCGGATCGAGCTGAAGGATGCCTCCGACTTCCGTGCAGGCCAGCGCGGCGCCTGGATGCGCATGCGCTTTGCCGTATCAGGGCAACCTGCGAAGTCCGCGACAACGGAGCATGTGCCGGCGGCAAACGCCGCGACCGAGACGAGCTCCAAGCCCGACATCACGCAAACGGTGAGGGAATCCGTCGAGAACCGGGAAACAAAAGAGCCGGCCGCCGGAACCAAAGAGCCGGCTGAAAAGACCAATGATTCAACCAAAATCGAAGCCTCAACAGGCAGCTGACAACACAGGCGCGATCCATGGCAAGTGAAATTCTGATTGTCGATGATGAGGCCGATATTCGGGATCTCGTTGCGGGCATTCTCGAAGACGAGGGATTCGTCACCAGGACCGCACGTGACAGCGACACCGCGCTCGCCGAGATCGCCAATCGTCGGCCGCATCTGGTGTTTCTCGACATCTGGCTGCAAGGCTCCAAGCTCGACGGCCTGCAGCTCCTGGAGCAGGTCAAGAAGGACAATGCCGATCTGCCGGTCGTGATGATCTCCGGCCACGGCAACATCGAGACCGCGGTCGCCGCGATCAAGCGCGGCGCCTACGATTTCATCGAGAAGCCGTTCAAGGCCGACCGCCTCATCCTGGTCGCGACCAGAGCGCTGGAGAACTCGCGGCTCAAGCGCGAGGTCAAGGAGCTGAAGCAGCTCGCGCCGAGCGCCAGCCAGCTGGTCGGCCGCTCGCCCAGCATGAACCAGCTGCGCCAGACCATCGAGCGCGCGGCCAAGGCCAACAGCCGCATCCTGATCGTCGGCCCCGCCGGCGCCGGCAAGGAGCTGACCGCGCGCACGCTGCATGCCGCCTCGGGCCGCGCCGACGGTCCCTTCGTCGTCATCAACGCCGCCGCGATCACGCCCGAGCGGATGGAGCACGAGCTGTTCGGCGTCGAGCAGTCCAATGGCGAGCAGCCGCGCAAGCCCGGCGCGCTCGAAGAAGCGCATGGCGGCACGCTGTTCATCGACGAGATCGCGGACATGCCGCGCGAGACCCAGAACAAGATCCTGCGCGTGCTGGTGGAGCAGTCGTTCCAGCGCGTCGGCGGCACCGCCAAGGTGCAGGTCGACGTGCGCATCATCTCATCGACTGCCCGCAATCTCGAAGAGGAGATCGCGGCCGGCCGCTTCCGCGAGGACCTCTACCACCGGCTTTCGGTGGTGCCGATCCGCGTGCCCGCACTGTCGGAGCGGCGCGAGGACATTCCGGAATTGATCGATTATTTCATGGAGCAGATCTCGGCCGGCAGCGGCCTGCCCAAGCGGCAGATTGGTCAGGACGCGATGGCGGTGCTGCAGTCGCATGTCTGGCCCGGCAATGTGCGTCAGCTCCGCAACAACGTTGAAAGAGTCATGATTCTGGCCGCCGGCGGGCCGGAGGTCATCATCACCGCCGACATGCTGCCGCAAGACGTCGGCTCGATGGTGCCGGCGATGCCGACCAGCAACAATGGCGAGCACATCATGGGCCTGCCGCTGCGCGAAGCACGCGAAGTGTTCGAGCGCGACTATTTGATTGCACAGATCAGCCGTTTCTCAGGAAATATTTCTCGAACGGCCGAGTTCGTTGGCATGGAACGTTCGGCCTTGCACCGGAAGTTGAAAGCGCTCGGCGTCGGCTGATGCTGCGACGCTGCGGCGGCATCTCGGAAATAGGCGAAGAAAATCATCGATTTCCGTAATTTTTCGGGGCAATAGGGCGGGGCCTGCCGCTTGAAGCGGCTTGCCTAATATCCCGACCTGTCCTCTAATCGAACCGCTGTTCCTTCCGAGGGGGATCTCATGAAGGACGGCAACCGGAGGAGGCCCCGAACTCCACAAAGAGGGCCGCATCCGGCGCAATAAAAAGAAACTCAAAGCGAGAAAAAAACAATGGCGGCAGACCGCGCACAAAACCTACAGGACACCTTCCTTAATCACGTTCGCAAAACCAAGACGCCACTGACGATCTTTCTGGTCAACGGAGTGAAGCTCCAGGGCATCGTGACCTGGTTCGACAATTTCTGTTTGCTGCTTCGGCGCGACGGTCATTCGCAGCTCGTCTACAAGCATGCGATCTCGACCATCATGCCGGGCGCTCCGATTCAGCTGTTCGAAGGCGGCGAGGACCAGCCGGCTTGAGAGTGATCTGATTGGAACCCCGGAATTTCGACGGGGATGCCGACCGCCCGCGGTCGGCAGGGGCTACGCAGACGGGGCGGGTGCTTGTCATCGGCCCCTACTTGCGCGTGCGCGCGGGCAGTGCCGACGCGCAATCGGAGTCCCATGCCTTGCGAGATACCGAGGCCCGGCTTGATGAAGCCGTCGGCCTCGCGCGTGCGATCGATCTCGTCATTGCCGACGCCATCGTCGCTCCGGTCAGCCAGATCCGTCCTGCGACCTATATCGGCAAGGGCAAGGTCGAGGAGATCGCCGGGCTGATCAAGACCCTCGAGGTCGAGCTCGTGGTGATGGATTGCGCATTGTCGCCGATCCAGCAACGCAACCTCGAGAAGGAATGGCACGCCAAGGTGCTCGACCGCACCGGGCTCATTCTCGAAATCTTCGGCCGCCGCGCCAAGACCAGGGAAGGCTCGCTGCAGGTCGAGCTTGCGCATCTCAACTACCAGCGCTCGCGCCTGGTGCGCTCCTGGACCCATCTCGAACGCCAGCGAGGCGGTTTCGGCTTCATGGGTGGTCCCGGCGAGACCCAGATCGAGGCCGACCGCCGCCTGATCCAGGAGCGCATCTCCAAGCTGGAGAGCGAGCTGAAAAAGGTGCAGGCGACGCGGCGCCTGCATCGCGCCGGCCGTCAACGCGTGCCGTATCGTGTCGTCGCGCTGGTCGGTTACACCAATGCCGGCAAGTCGACGCTGTTCAATCGCCTGACCCGCGCCGACGTGCAGGCGGCCGACATGCTGTTCGCGACGCTCGATCCCACCTTGCGGGCGCTCAACCTGCCGCATGGCGGCAAGGCGATGCTGTCGGACACCGTCGGCTTCATCTCCAACCTGCCGACGCAGCTCGTCGCCGCCTTCCGCGCCACGCTGGAGGAGGTGCTGGAGGCCGACGTCATCCTGCATGTCCGCGACATCTCGCATGAAGACGCCGAGGCGCAGCAGAGCGACGTCGACGCGGTGCTGCGCCAGCTCGGCATCAACCCGGACGATTCCGGCCGCATCATCGAGGTCTGGAACAAGATCGACCGCTTCGACCCCGAGCAACGCGAAGAGCTGCTCAACATCGCCGCGCGCAGGCCGGAGGATCATCCGGCGATGCTGGTCTCAGCGGTGTCGGGCGAGGGCATCGATGCTCTGCTCGCCGCGATCGAGCAACGCCTGGCTGCCAAGCGCACCACGCTCGATCTCTCCATCGACGCCGCCGACGGCGCCGGCATCAGCTGGCTGCACCGCAATGCCGAGGTGCTGTCGAAGGAGCTGCACGACGGCCGCTTCGACATGACCGTGCGGGTGGACGAGACCAAGCGGGATATCGTGGTGAACAGGTTCGACGCCGTGCCGCATCTATCCGCGTAAGCCGGTGCTACTTCGTAGCCCGGATGGAGCGTAGCGAAATCCGGGATGTCACAGTGCCAAGCGCCCCGGATTGCGCTGCGCTCCATCCGGGTTACGAGCTTCGGGCTTGTTGGGCCGGCTCCTCATCCTTCGCCGCATTCCACAGCGCGTCCATCTCCGCCAGCGAGGCCTGCTCGAGCATGCGGCCCTGGGCCTCCAGCGCCCGCTCGATATAGGCGAAGCGCCGCTCGAATTTGGCGTTGGTCGCGCGCAGTGCAGCTTCCGGATCGGCGTCGACGTGGCGGACGAGATTGACGAGGGCGAACATCAGGTCGCCGGTCTCTTCCGCAATCTCTTGCTTGTCGTTGCGGTCGAGTGCCGCCTCGATCTCGTCGACCTCTTCCCGGATCTTTTGCAGGACCGCGCGCGGGTCGTTCCAGTCGAAGCCGACGGTGGAGGCCTTGCGCTGCAGCTCCATCGCGCGGGTCAAAGCGGGCTGGCCGGCCTTCACGCCCGACAGCAGCGATTTGTGCGAGGGCGTCGCCTCCGGCGGCCGGCGTGCGGCGCGCTCGGCCTTCTCCTCGGCCTTGATGCGGTCCCAGACTTCCTTGACGTGGGAGGGGGCGAGATTGCCGTCCTTGTCGGCGAAGACGTGGGGATGACGGCGGATCATCTTGCGGGTGATGGCCTCGACCACGTCACCAAAATCGAACGCGTTCTGCTCCGAGGCCATCTGCGCGTGGAACACGACCTGGAGCAGGAGGTCGCCGAGCTCCTCTCTGAGATCGTCGAGATCGCCGCGGGTGATGGCGTCGACCACCTCATAGGCTTCCTCGATCGTGTAGGGCGCAATCGTCGCAAAGTCCTGCTCGAGGTCCCAGGGGCAGCCGGTCACCGGGGTGCGCAGCGCCGCCATGATCTCGATCAGGCGGGAGATATCGCGGGAAGGGGTCATTGCAGGGCAGTCTCCTGGGGTCCAGAGCCTTATGCCAAAAGCGGGCCGCCGATCCCAGCGCAAGGCGGCGGAACAGGCCGATTTCCACCGATTGGCGGGCAAGTCGCGCGATGCTAAAGCGCGGGCCATGAGTGATGCATTTTCCTCCGAAACCGCGCTGGTGCTGTTCTCCGGCGGCCAGGATTCCACCACCTGCCTTGCCTGGGCGCTGAGCCGCTTCGCCCGTGTGGAGACGCTGGGGTTCGAGTACGGCCAGCGCCACGCCATCGAGCTGGCCTGCCGCGACTGCCTGCTCGACGGCATCAAGGGCCTGCGCGCCGATTGGGCCGCAAAGCTCGGCGAGAGCCACACGCTGTCGATCCCGACGCTTGCCGCCGTCTCCGAGACGGCGCTGACCCGCGACGTCGCAATCGCGATGGGGGCGGACGGTCTGCCCAACACCTTCGTGCCGGGTCGCAACCTCGTGTTCCTCACCTTCGCCGCGGCCCTGGCCTATCGGCGCGGCATCAGCCACATCGTCGGCGGCATGTGCGAGACCGACTATTCCGGCTATCCCGATTGCCGCGACGAGACCATCCGCGCCATGCAGTCTGCGCTCTCGCTCGGCATGGCCAACCAGTTCGAGCTGCACACGCCACTGATGTGGATCGACAAGGCCGCGACCTGGAAGCTGGCGCACGATCTCGGCGGCGAGGGGCTCGTCGACCTCATCCGTGAGCAATCTCACACCTGCTATCTCGGCGAACGCGGCGCGCGGCATGAATGGGGCTATGGCTGCGGTGAGTGCCCGGCGTGCAGTTTGCGGGCGAAGGGGTGGAACGAGTACGTGGCGGGGCGGTAGGCGCGCCGTGCTCCCTCTTTCGTGCCCCGGGCGCAGCGCAGCGCTTCTTCAGCGATGCGCTGCAGAGCCGGGCCCCATATTTCCGTATCGTATCATATCGCCGTCTGGGTCCCGGCTCTGCGCCGCAACGAATACGCGTTGCAGCTTGTCCGGGACACGAGCTTCGCAATGACGAGCGTAAACGCGCTAGCCAAAATCCTCCGGCCGCAGCTCGATCGGCTTGCCGTGTGGCGTGCGATCCGCGGCGTGGTCCCAGGCGTCGCGATAGCGGTGCAGCGTCTCCATCGAGGCGACGCCCTTGCGCGCCACGAGGCCTTCCAGCGTGGCGAGCCAGTGCAGATAGTAGGTCTCGCCGCTGTCAGGGTCGCCGGCGGCCTGGGCGCGCTTGATCTCGTCCGCGAGTGCGGCGGCCCATTCCGGCCAGGTGAATACGCCCCGCTCGTGCAGGCTCAAGGCCATCGCAAACGCATGCGCCTCCCAGGGCGCGCGGAACACCGGGCCGTCGTCGTCGCGCGGAATGCTCGGGATCGCCGCCGTTGCCGCGGCCGTAAGTGCGCTGCTCATCACGCCGGGTCCAGATAGGGCTCGAACGCGTCGATCGAGACTTTCAACGTGGGATCGCCGTCCTCGCCCCAGAGATCGCGGCCTTCGAATACGACGGTGTAGAGCCATTGCGGGTTCTCGCCGCGCTCCATCGCCGCCGTGTCCGGAAACACGTGGCAGCCGTGGTTCAGCTCGACCACGCCGACATGGCCGCGCACATAGCGCGGCAGCCGCGTGTGTGTGGCAGGGTGAATATTCCTGGCGCGGACGCGATCGCCGATCTTGAATTTCGCCGGAGCCGGAGCAGGGCGGTCGAACTTGCCGCGCACCATCACGCGCTCGACATTGGCGCGGTCGAACTTGCCGTGCTTGAGCGCCTTTGCAGGCTGCATCGCATGGCCGGCAGCGACTTCCTCGCGGGTGAGATAGCCCTTGTCGATCAGCATCTCCTCGAGCCCGAGGAACCATTTCTTGTAATAGGAGCTCGACAGGTACACATGCGGCGGCAAGGTCTCGCGATAGAAGCGCGAGGTGTCGATGTTGAAGGCGCCGGCCGCGCCCATCGCGCGCACCATGGCCAGCACGCGCGACTCCCATTCCTCGTGAAACATCGGCTCGTTCGGCTCGGGCTCGACCTTGCCGAACCCGTCCATGCCGCCCATGTCGTGCACGCCGTTCACGACGGTGCTCCCGGCGTCCTGGGGAAACCAGTGCCGATCATGGAGTCGCGCGTCACGAGCTCGGCGAGCTGCTCCTCGCTCCAGCCTTCCGTGCCCGCGGGGCGCATCGGCAGCACCAGGAAGCGCGTCTCGGCGGTGGAATCCCACACCCGGATCTCCGTATCCTTGGGGACCGCGACGCCGAAATCGGCGAGCACGCCGCGCGGGTCCTTCACCGCGCGGGAGCGGTAGGGCGCGGCCTTGTACCAGACCGGCGGCAGCCCGAGCATTTCCCAGGGATAGCAGGAGCACAGCGTGCACACGACCATGTTGTGCCGCTCGGGCGTGTTCTCGACGACGACGAGATGATCGCCGACCCGGCTGACATGGCCGAGCGTGCCGATGGCCTTGGAGCCATCCTCCAGCAGCGCCGTCTTGAACGCCGGATCGGTCCAGGCCTTGGCGACAACGCGCGCACCATTGTGCGGGCCGATCTTGGTCTCATAGGCCTGGATGATGGCATCGAGCGCAGCCGGCTCGACATAGCCCTTTTCGGTCAGGATCGTCTCGAGCGCACGCACGCGCAGCTCGGTCTCGGACAGCTCGGAATGGTCGTGATCGTGGTGATGATGGTGGTCGTGATCGTGGCTCATGGCGGCAAAGATAGGCGCAAGGGTCCGTTTCTGTCGAGCGTTCGTTGCAGCGCAATCCGGCCACGTCTTCGTGACGCTGGTGTGCGTTGACATTGCCGCCGGCAACCTGGCGAAGCCATCCCAAAAGATGGTCCGGACGGCCATTGATTGAACCGAGGACAATCCGTATACGCGGCGCAGAGACAAAAGGGCTCGGTCAGCTTGGCCGGACCGACGCGACGACAATCGAGGAATCCATTATTTCTTCTCGAGCATCCCCTCGCATGCCGCCGCTGTGCTGCCGGTGGTGCTCGCGGTCGGCTCGGGCATCGCCGACCTGCCGGTCACGACCCTTGCCATGCTCTGCATGTATTCGCTCGGCCTGATGGGCGTGATCTCGCCTTACGCGACGGGACCCGCGCGATCTATTTCGGCAGCGGCTATAATTTCGCGGGGCTCCTGCTGATCGTGCTGCCCGGGCTGATGGTCAACTGAGCCAGTCTGGACGCTGATTCCCGTTGGCGGAGGAATATTCTGCTCCTGGGAGGGATTGGGAAATCTTCGTCCAACTCCCGCCAAATATCTGAAATTGCAAGAAAGACCGGAAAAGGCGATGGTGCGTGCTGCGGTGCAGCGCGTTCGTCCCGGATCCTCACCGTCTCTCTTCCCCATCGACCTGGTTCCCGAGCGCGCACCCGGGAACGCGACTATTGTGCATGAAGGCCGCCTCCCATGAATGCCCACCAATCGCTCGCGATCGGACGACCGATCGAAACGCTTGAAGCGATTTCACCCGCGCCGGCCGAGCCGGATGCGATGGTCCGTTTCGCCGGCATCTCCAAGACCTACCCGGCCTATCGCGGCAAGCCCGGCGTCAACGCGCTGCAGGACATCGACTTCGCCATTCGGCGCGGCTCCATCACTGGCGTGATCGGCCGCTCCGGCGCCGGCAAATCGAGCCTGGTTCGGCTCATCAACGGGCTGGAGAAGCCGACCACAGGCCGCGTGATCGTGGACAACAGCGATATCTCCGCGCTCGCCGGCCGCGAGCTGCGGCTGGCGCAGCGCTCGATCGGCATGATCTTCCAGCACTTCAACCTGCTGTCCTCGCGCACCGCGGCCGACAACATCGCGCTGCCGCTGGAGATCGCCGGCTGGGCCAAGGCCGACATCAAGGCTCGCGTCGCCGAGCTGCTCGCACTGGTCGGCATCGCCGACAAGCACGATCGTTATCCCTCCGAACTGTCCGGCGGCCAGAAGCAGCGCGTCGGCATCGCCCGCGCGCTGGCGACGCGGCCGAGCGTGCTGCTGTCGGATGAGGCGACCTCGGCCCTCGATCCGCAGACCACGCGCGCGATCCTCGATCTGCTTGCGAGCATCAACCGCGAACTCGGCGTGACCATCGTGCTGATCACGCATGAGATGTCCGTGGTGCGCCAGCTCGCCAAGGAGGTGGTGGTGCTCGATGCAGGCCGCGTCGTCGAGAGCGGCCACGTCGCCGACATCTTCACGCATCCAAGACATCCGATCACGCAGTCCTTCCTGGCCGAGGTGATCGGCGACAGCCTGCCGGTGTCGCTGGCGAGCCGGATCGTTGCGGAGCGGCCTGCCGGCGGGCAGGCCGTGATCCGGGTCCAGGTGCGCGGGGCAGGGGCCGGCGACACCGTGGTGGCCCGGCTTGCGCGCGAGCTTGGGCTCGACGTCGCGCTGCTGTCGGCGCGCATCGACGAGATCGGCGGCCAGCATGTTGGCTCGCTCACGCTCGGTATTCCCGGCGGCGAGGACGCGGTGACGCGAACGCTCGGCTGGCTCTCTCAATATCAATTCTCGGCGGAGCGTCTCGGCTATGTCGCCTGAACTCATCAACCTGATCGTCCAGGCCACGGGCGAGAGCCTGTACATGGTCGGCATCGCAGCGCTGCTCGGCACCGCCTTCGGCCTGCCGCTCGGCGTCTTCCTGGCCACCAGCCGCAAAGGCGAGCTGTTCGCGGCGCCCATCGTCAATCGCGTGCTCGGCATCGTCGTCAACGCGACGCGCTCGACGCCGTTCATCATCCTGGTCGTCGCCATCATCCCGTTCACGCGCCTCGTTGCCGGCACCTCGATCGGCTCGACCGCGGCGATCGTGCCGCTGACGATCGCCTCGACGCCGTTCATCGCGCGCCTCGTCGAAGCTGCGATCCGCGAGGTCGACGGCGGCCTGATCGAGACTGCGTCCTCGTTCGGCGCTTCGCCGCTCCAGATCGTGTTCAAGGTTCTGATCCCGGAGGCGCTGCCAGGACTGCTGCTGGCGCTGACGCTCGCCGTCGTCAGCCTGCTCGGCTACTCCGCGATGGTCGGCGCGGTCGGCGGCGGCGGCCTTGGCGACCTCGGCATCCGCTACGGCTATCAGCGCTTCATGCCGGAGATGATGCTGGCCGTCGTGGTCGTGCTGATCGCACTGGTGCAGATCGTCCAGAGCGCCGGCGATTACCTGGCGCGCCGGGTCAATCGCCGGCTGCGGCATCGCTGAATCATTTCCGGATGTTGCAGCCAAGCAGATTCTGCTTCTGCGTGTCTGGAAACATTCCAAACCGCGAAGCATGCGTGAGCGCATTCGCCGCACATGCCGCGCACACGTCTGGAGAAATTCTAACCCGGTTCCTCTCGCACTCGAAAACCGCCTGAGCTAGGGCGGGGCATCAAAAACGGTACCGGCGAAGCCGGCAGTGCGTGGGGCCGAGAAAGACGTGAGCGACTTTCAATTTTCTTCGCGTGGCGACACGCGTCGTCGACAGATTCAGGTGCTTTTCCTCGGGGCGGTCAGCACATTCTCTCTCATCATTCCCTTCGCTGCCGCGGAGGCGCAGACGCAGATTCCTGCGATCACCGTCGAAGCGCCGGCGCAGCGCACACGTCCGGCGGCGATTGCGCCGTCGCGGCGGGCTGCGGCGGCGCGCACCGCACGCGCCAATCGTCGCGGCCCGGCGCAGCAGGCTGCGCCAACGCAGTCGGCCTCATCGAATGGTGCCACGGCTGAGCGCGCCAACGGTCCGGTACGCGGCTTCGTGGCGACGCGCAGCGGCACCGCCACCAAGACCGATACGCCCTTGATCGAAACGCCGCAGTCGGTGTCGGTCATCACCACCGACCAGGTCAGGAATCAGGGCGCGGTCTCGATCGGCGAGGCCCTGCGCTACACCGCCGGTGTCAGCGGCGACGTCAATGGCGGCTCGGACACCCGCTTCGGCGGCCTCCAGATCCGCGGCTTCGACATGACCATGCCGGGCCTCTACGTTGACGGCTTGCGGATTCCCTCCAGCAACTACGTGCACTTCAATGGCCTCGAGCCCTATGGGGCCGAGCGCATCGAGGTGCTCAAGGGTCCATCCTCCGCCATGTACGGCGGCAGCGGCACCGGCGGCGTCCTCAACTACGTGACCAAGCTGCCGACGGCGCAGCAATTCGGCGAGGTCTCGATCTCCGGCGGCAGCTTCAACCGCTATCAGGGCCAATTCGACATGGGCGGCCCTGCCAACAAGGAAGGCACGGTGCTGTGGCGCCTGACCGGCGTCGTGCGCGACGGCGAGACCCAGGTCGACTTCAGCAAGGACAATCGCGTCTTCATCGCGCCCGCCGTCACTTTCAAGCCGAACGAGGACACCACCATCACCTTGCTCGCCAACTATCAGCGCGATCGAGCAGGGTGGGGTCTCCAGTTCCTACCAGCCTCGGGTACGGTGTGGCCGAACAACGGCCGCACCATTCCGGTCTCGTTCTTCGCGGGCGTGCCGGGCTTCGACGCGTTCAACACCGAAATCGCGACCGCCGGCTACCAGCTCTCGCACGATTTTACCGACTACCTCACGTTCCGCCAGAACCTGCGCTACGCCTATCAGCACAACGAGGAGAAGGTGTTTTACGGCGGGGGCTATACCGACGAAGCCGCAGGGCAGCTCGCACGCTATGGCAGCTACAGCAACTCCTACATCAACTCCTTCGCCGTGGATAATCAGCTCCAGGGCAAGTTCAACACCGGCATTCTCAGCCATACAACGCTGGTCGGCGTCGACTATCGCAACTCGTCCTTCCGCGACACCGCCTTTGGGGTCACGACCTCGTCCCCCGAGATCAACGTTTTCAACCCGAACTACAGCTACGACTACGCCATAGGCGCCATGAGCGACAACACCGGCGTCAAGCAGTCGCAAGTAGGCCTCTATGCGCAGGATCAGATCAAGCTCGGCCGGCTCTCGTTCCAGTTCGGCGGTCGCCAGGATTTCGTGACGACGCAGATCGACAACGGTCTCGCCAACACGACGGTCGCGAAGGATGCTTCGGCCTTCACCGGCCGCGCCGCCGTCATGTACAATTTCGACAACGGCATCGCGCCCTATTTCAGCTACTCGGAATCGTTCCTGCCGCTGCTCGCAACCGGGGTTGGCGGACAGATGCTCAATCCCGAGTCGGGCGTCCAGTACGAGGTCGGCGTCAAGTACCAGCCGGTCGGCTGGAACGCGTTGTTCACTTTCGCCGCCTTCGACCTGACGCGCGACAACCTCGCGGTATACGTGCCCGCAGCCACCTCTTACGAACAGATTGGGCAGGTGAAGTCGCGCGGCATCGAGCTCGAAGGCACGATGTCGCTCGCCGACGGCTGGAACCTGCGCGCCGCCTATGCCTATGTCGATGCCATGGTTACGCAGGATCCGGTGAATGTCGGCAAGGCGCCGACCACGGTGCCGCTCAACCGCGCTTCGCTGTGGAGCGACTACACGCTGCAGACCGGGCCGCTCGCCGGTCTGCAATTCGGCGGCGGCATCCGCCATGTCGGCGCGACCTGGGGCGACGACGCCAACACCTTCAAGGTGGGCGCATCGACCGTGCTGGACGCGCTGCTGGCCTACAGCCACGACAATTGGCGGCTGTCGCTGAACGTGACCAACCTTGCCGATACGCGCTATGTCGCTGCGTGCTACAGCCTGGCCGGCTGCTTCTATGCCGAGGGACGCAAGGCCATCGGCAAGCTGACTTATCGCTGGTGAAATCGAAGACGGTCCGGCACCCGGCCGGGCCCGCTGGATGAGAGTGGAAGACGATGAGAGCGATATTCGGCAGGCTGCATCGCTGGGCGGGACTGCTCACGGCCGGATTCCTGTTCTTCTCCGGCATAACAGGCGCGATCATCTCCTGGGACCACGAGATCGACGACGTCCTGAACAGCCATCTATTCGATGTCTCGACGAAGGGGCCGGCGATTCCCTCGCTCGAGCTCGCCAAGATGATCGAGCAGCGCGATCCGCGTGCGCGCGTGGTCTATCTCTTCATGACGCCGGAGCAGGGCCACGCGTTGTGGTTCTTCGTCATGCCGCGAATCGATCCTGCGACCGGCAAGCGCTACCCGCTCGACTACAATCAGGTCTTCCTCGATCCCAACACCGGCGCGGAGCTCGGCCGCCGCTATTGGGGGGCGGTCTGGCCCGTCACGCGGGAAAACTTCGTTTCGTTCCTCTACAAGCTGCACTACACGATGCACATCCCGGAATTCTGGGGCAGCGACCGCTGGGGCATGCGCGTGCTCGGCATCATCGCCATCATCTGGACCATCGATTGCTTCATCGGCTTCTATCTGACGCTGCCCTCGCGCCGGCGCGCCAAGGCGGCGCGGGCGCCTGAGGTCGCGCGCCAGCTCGAACGCGGCTTCTGGGCGCGCTGGGCGCCGGCCTGGACCATCAAGACTTCAGGCAGCGCATACCGGATCAACTTCGACATTCACCGCGCCTTCAGCCTGTGGACCTGGGGCGTGCTGTTCATCATCGCCTTCACGGCGTTCTCGCTGAACCTCTATTTCGAGGTGTTCTCGCCGCTGATGAAGATGGTCTCGAACTACACCCCGACGCCCTATGAGCAGCGGCCGTATCGCGATCTCGACGATCCCATCGAGCCCAAGGTCACGTTCGCCGAGATCGCCATGCGCGCGGCGGCCGACGGCAAGGCACGTGGATGGACAGTCCCGGTCGGGTCGATCAATTACGGCCCGGCCCATGGCGTCTATGCCGCCGCCTTCTTCCACCCCGGCGACGATCACGGCGCCGGCGGCGTCGGCCCGGCGCAGCTCTATTACGACAGCGAGGACGGACGTCCCATTGGCGAGCGGCTGCCCTGGGTCGGGACCGCCGCCGACATCTTCGTGCAGGCGCAGTTTCCGCTGCATTCGGGCCGCATCGTCGGATTGTTCGGGCGCATCCTGATCTCGGTGATGGGCCTCGTGGTCGCCGCACTCTCGGTCACCGGCGTCGTGATCTGGTGGCGCAAGCGCCGCGCCCGTGTTCGCGTGCGCGAGACCGCCGCGATGCGCCCGACCCGGCAGCAACTCACGCCGGCAGAGTAGGGCATCCGCCCCGCCAAAGGATGAACCTTCGCACCCGGCATCGGCACAAAGATGGGAGATCGCTCTCTTCCGGAATTGCAATGAGATTACCTGCCTTGCTCTGCCTGCTCGTCCTGGCCACGCCCGCCGAGGCGGCCGCGCCCGAGCAGCACTATCTCGACCTGCGCGACCGCTACATCGCAAAATTCTCCAGCGCCAAGGAGAGCGACGAGATCTACAAGCAGCACGATGCGGCCGTGAAGGAGCTGGCCGGCGTGCTGCGCAACCTGGTCGGTCCGGTCGCGATCAAGGGGCTCCCGGCCGAGGGCAAGTCGAACGTCGATACGCTGTTCAAGAGCGATATCGGCTTCGGCCATCTCGACGGGCTGAGCTTTGCTTCCGAAGGCGACAAGATGCAGGCCGTGGTGACCACGACCGGGCTGCTCAAGCACTGGCTCGGCGAGCATCGCGAGGACGGCATGCCGCAGGAGAGCGGCGCAGCTTTGAAATCCGACCGCTTCTATTATTACGCGATCCAGGACGCCGCCTTCGCGATCTATGCGGAGCTGCCGATCACCAAGCCGGCGAGGGCGAGCGTTGCAGCCGCTGTGCTCGGCGTGCGCGGCAATGGCGACCTCAAGGGGCCGCCGAACGAAATCGACGTCGTCGCGATCCAGGGCGACAAGGTCTATTTCCTCGCGGCAACGGAGGCCGTGAAGACCGCCCCGATCCCGGCCTGTGAGAAGGTCTGGAAGCAGATGATGGCAAAGCCCGTCGACAAGAAGGACCCGCGGGGCGACATGGCCCGCGAAGACAAGGCGATGACCTCCTTCACGGCATGCTTCGCCAAGGAAGCCCCGAGCCAGAGCTGGTACGCGGCCGCCGTCAAGAAGGCGCAGAGCCAGTTGGAGCGACTGCCGCTCCCTTAGAGCATGATCCGGAAAAGTGTGAAGCGGTTTTCCGAAAGATCATGCCCAAACAATAACCTAAAGCGCGATGACGATTTATCCTAATCGCATCGCGCTTTAGGAACGCCAGCTCAAGATCCGCCGCCTTGATCCTTCGTCTTGGCCTGTGAGCTCATTTTTTCTCTGCCCTGGCGGTAACAGCTTCCCATTTCTTCACCTCGCTGGCGATGAACCGCGAAAATTCCGCCGGCGTCATCGGCATCGGGTCAGAGCCCAGTCCGCGAATTCGCTCCGCGATCGCCGGATCGCCCAGCGCCGTCACGAACGCCGCGTTGATTTTCTCGACGATATCGCCGGGCGTTCCCGCCGGTGCGACGATGCCGAACCAGCCCGTTGCCTCAAAACCGGTGAGGCCCTGTTCGGCAAAGGTTGGCGTGTTTGGCAGACGTGGATAGCGCTGAGCCGAGGAGACGGCCACGGGCGTGATCAGGTCGCCCTCGATCGCGGTCATCGCCGACGGAGGATCGACGATTCCGAGTGCCATATGCCCGCCGATCAGGTCGGTCACGACCGGCGCCATGCCTCTATAGGGCACCAGCTCGAGCCTGGTATCCGCCATCTGGTTGAACATCTCGCTGGTGAGATGCATCAGCGTGCCGTTGCCGCCATGACCAACAGTAAGCTTGTTCGGCTGCTTTGCCATAGCGATGATGTCACGAAGCGTCTTCCCTCGCAGCGCATTCGAAGCCGCCAGAATGAAAGGCACCGACGCGAGGCCGGTCACCGGCGCAAGGTCCTTGTGCGCGTCATAGGTGATGTTGTCCTGAACCCCGAGGCTTACGCCCAGCCCCGCCGCACCGCCCAATCCGATCAGGTACCCGTCCGGCGGCGCTTTGGCGACCATGCCGAGCGCGATCGCGCCACCTGCGCCCGGACGGTTTTCAATCACCAACGGTTGCCCCAATTGTTTTTCGACGTTCGGCTGCACGATGCGGGCGATTGCATCGGAACTGCCGCCGGCGGGAAAGCCGACGACGAGGCGGATCGCACGTTCAGGATAGGCGGCCGCGGCCTTGCCGCTCCCCACCGCGGCCCACTGGCACGCGAGCACCATGGCTATCACTGCGCTCGAGAGTCTTCTCATGGTGTGCCCCCCGTCGCAGGTGACGCGCGCGGTCAATTATATTGCTGGTTCCCGATGTCTCGCGTTAGTCCCAAAATACTCATCGACTAATGAAGTCGCCTTATGAATCCCGCAATGCAGCAATTGGAAACGGTCGCGGGTCGAGCAGCTCATGACGCCTGTGTTGAGGCGAGCCCGTCGGTCGTCGGCCGCAGCTCAGGGTTTACGGTGCTTTCCGAGTGACTAGCCTGCTTTTCGATTTAGAATCGGCCGGCACCTCGCCTCTTCGGTCGGCCGCACGACGAACTGACAAGACCTGCTTCGCTGTCTCCACGAAGCGTTGGGCCGCCGGTGAGCGGACGAAGTCCGCCCGGCTTACCAGAGAGACGTGTCGGATGATCGCGGGGCGAGACAAGGGAACGGCTGTCAGGGTTGGGAATTGCGTCTCCGGCAGCATATGCGCGGGCAAGATGCTTATTCCGGCGCCTTCCGCCGTCAATGCCAGTGCGGTCGTGATGAGAGAAACCTCCAGCTTTGGCTTTAGCTGACGACCGGTCCTGGCAAGGGCCTCATCGATTTGCGACCTGATCCGTGTCCCGCGGCGCATTGTGATCAAGTCGCAATTTTCGAGGTTGTCCCAAGTGAGCCGGGAAGCTTTCTCAAAGCGGCCGTCCTTGACCGCAATCGCAGATAGCGAGCTCTGCGTAAGTGTCTCGATCTTGGTGTCGAGCGTGTCGGCGTTTTCAACACTGCCGATGCCCAATTCGGCCTCTCCGGCGGTGACGAAGGCAAGCAAGTCGTCAGGCGCAACATCGAACAGCTCGACGCGAACGTCGGGATAGTCCGCTCGAAATCGGGCCAGCACGCGGGGGAGCAACGCAGACGCAACTCCGGCCGACACCGCAATGGTAATCCGACCTGCCTTGACCTCGACCAGATCGCTCATGTACCGGGCCAGTCCGTTGGCGCCGGCCAGTATACGTTCCGCAATCGGCACCGCATCCTTGCACGCGAGCGTCGGATGCAGCGCCCGGGTCGTGCGGTCGAACAATCTGAGCTGAAAGTTCTCCTCGATCTGCTTGATCAGCAGGCTGACCGCCGATTGGCTCACGCGCAGTTCGGCGGCGGCCTTGGTGAGGCTGCCATGGCGATAGACCAGAACGAGGGCTTCGAGCTGCCGCATCGTCGGGATCATGAGTTCACCTTATGAATTGATGAGAATTTTGTGACTAATCTGAAGCGTCGGAACCTGCAAGATATTTCGGTAGCGGAATGGGCCCGCAACGAAATCCAGGCGCGCTGCGCGCAGCCGGACCGGGCCTGATCCTGCCGCGGCAGAAGCCAATCTGTCCGGGCTACCAAGGGGGAGGGACCTGATGAGTCAAAAAGGAATTTTGGCAGCGATCGGCGCCGTTCTGATCGTTCTCGGCGGGTTGCTCGCCCACTTCACCCAGACCGCGAATGGAATTCGCATCGAAGACGTCCGTTTCAAAGGCGCCAAGGGCAACACCATGAGCGCCCTTGTCTATATTCCAGCTGGCGCCACCGAGAAGACGCCTGCACCGGGGATCCTTGCGGTCCACGGCTATCTCAATTCGCGCGAGACGCAGGACGGCTTTGCGATCGAGTTCGCCCGTCGCGGCTATGTCGTCGTGGCACTCGACCAGACTGGTCACGGCTACAGTGATCCGCCGGCCATCGCCAACGGCTTTGGCGGGCCCGACGGACTCGCTTACTTGCGGAGCCTGCCCTATGTCGACAAGAACAACATCGGGCTTGAAGGGCATTCGATGGGCGGCTGGACCGTGCTGGCCGCGGCGACAGCGATGCCTGACGCATACAGGTCGATCGTGCTCGAGGGCTCCTCGACTGGAAAGCCATTCGCAGCCGACGGGACGCCGGCGTGGCCACGCAATCTCGCACTCGTTTTCTCGAAATACGACGAGTTTTCACTGATCATGTGGGGCAGCGAGTATGCTGCTGATATTCCAAAGTCGGCAAAGCTTGGCGCGGTATTCGGTGTTGCGGGACCGATCGAACCGGGTAGGGTGTATGGCGATATCGCCAAGGGCACGGCACGGGTTCTCCACACGCCGGCCCTCACCCATCCCGCCGATCATTTCTCGCACGAGGCGATCGGCTATAGTCTCGACTGGTTCGGCAAGACGCTGACCGGCGGCACACCGTTGCCATCGACCGATCAGATCTGGCTCCGGAAGGAAATCGGCACGCTGATCGCCTTTGTCGGACTTGTCGTGCTGTTGCTCGGTGCGTTCGAAATTCTGCTCGGCATGGCGCCATTTTCGACGCTCCGCGCAGTGCCGTCCGGCCCTGGCGTGACGACCTCGGCACCATCCATGCAGAACGGGCGTTGGTGGACCACGTTTTGGGTCACGGCGCTGCTGCCGGCCATCACATACTATCCGGCCTTTGCGCTTGGCGCCACTTGGCTTCCCGCATCCCGCTTCCTGCCGCAATCCTTCACCACCAACATCGCAGTCTGGGCTCTGATCAATACGGCGATCACGCTGGCGTTGTTTCCTCTATTGCCGAAGCGCGCGATCCGAAAGGGCGTCGTGGCTCCCGCGATACTGATTGCGGTCGCAACGGCCGCGATCTGTTTCGTTGCGCTGTGGCTGGCCGATGTTCTGTTCAAGATCGACTTCCGGTTCTGGGTCGTGGCGTTCAAATTGCCGAGTGCGACGCAATGGATGATCATTCTGCTCTACCTGACACCGTTCACCCTGTTCTTCGTCGTCGCGTTGCATGCGGCGCACCGCAACTTCAGCCGCCTCGGCGCCTCGGCTCCCGGTCATTACGCCGCGATGATCCTGTCGCTTTCGCTTGGTTTCATGATCCTCATCGGCGGCCAGTATCTGGCTCTCTGGCTGGGCGGCAAACTGATCAATCCCGTCCCGAGCTCGCCCGTCGTGCCGTTGTCCACCATCATCGGCATCCAGTTCATCCCGCTGCTTGCCATCGTCGCCATCATCTCGACGTTCACCTGGCGACGCACCGGCACATCGCTGCCGGGCGCGCTGATTTGCGGTCTGATAGTTACCTGGTACATCGTTGCCGGCACCGCGACCCAGGCTGCATTCTGATGTCCGGGAAAGAAATCCAGAGATGACGAAGCGCAGCACTGCGCACTACTTCCTCGAAGGCCTCACGGATATCGGGGTCGACTACATCTTTGCCAATCTCGGAACCGACCACGTCTCGTTGATCGAGGAGATCGCGCGCTGGGACAGCGAAGGGCGCCGGCACCCGCAAGTGATACTGTGTCCCCACGAAGTGGTCGCGGTTCACATGGCGGCGGGCTACGCTCTCGCGACCGGGCGCGGGCAGGCCGTGTTCGTCCATGTCGATGCCGGCACCGCCAACGCCTGCATGGCCATCCAGAACGTCTTTCGCTACCGCCTTCCGGTCATGCTGTTCGCCGGCCGGGCGCCATTCACTCTGCATGGCGAACTGCTGGGATCGCGCGACACCTACGTCCACTTCGTCCAGGACAGCTTCGATCCCGCCAGCATCGTGCGGCCGTATGTGAAATGGGACTACTCGCTGCCGTCCGGGGTGGTTGTGAAGGAAGCGTTGGCCCGCGCCGCGGCTTTCATGCAGAGCGATCCGCCGGGGCCGGTTTATATGTTGCTGCCGCGTGAGACTCTGGCCGAGACCTGGGACGATTCCGCAATGCCGGCCTATCCGCCGGCGCGCTACGGCAGCGTTCGGGCAGGGGGCGTCGAGCCGGCGCGCGCGGCCATGATTGCCGAGGCCCTCATGAGTGCGGAAAATCCGGTTGCCGTGACCGCTTATCTTGGCCGCAAACCGCAAGCGGTCGCTGTGCTCGATCGGCTGGCAAGGACTTGCGGCATCCGGGTCGTTGAATTCAATTCGATCGATCTGAATATCTCTCAGGGGTCACCGTGCTTTGCGGGATTTGATCCGGCCGCGGTCGTGCCACAGGCGGATCTGGGGCTGTTGCTCGACGTCGACGTGCCTTTCGTGCCGCAATCGTTGAAAGCAGCCGCAGCCGGGCGCTGGATCCAGATCGATATCGATCCGCTGAAGGCAGATTTCCCGATGTGGGGTTTTGCCACCGACATGCGCGTGCAGGGCGACTGCGCGACCGTTCTGCAGCAAGTGCTGGATATTGTGGAGGAACGCGCAGACGAGGCGTATCGGAGCAAGATCCAGGCGCGGATCGCGAGCTGGGCCCCCGCGCGCCAGGCTGCCGAGGCACGGCATCACGCAGCTGCGGCCGTGGAGGGCGTTCAGGGGGCGATCAATCCCGCCTACCTGTTTGCACGCCTGAGCGCAGCGCTTTTACCGAGCGACGTCGTCATCAATGAAGCGATCCGCAATGGGCCGCTGCTGCAACAGCAACTTCGGCGGACAGAAGCGGGCAGCTATGTCGGTCTGGCCGGCGGCGGGCTGGGATTCAGCGGCGGCATGGCACTCGGCCTCAGGCTGGCGCAACCATCCCGCCGGGTGGTTCAGGTCGTCGGCGACGGCGCCTTCCACTTCTCCGCACCGGATTCCGTCTACGCAACGGCCCAGCACTATCAATTGCCGATCTTTACCGTCGTCCTGGACAATGGTGGATGGCAAGCCGTCAAAGCGTCGGTTCAGCGCGTCTATCCCGACGGTGTGGCGCAGGGGGATAGATTCATTCCAGTCGCGGCTTGCGTCCGGCCGGCAGGGTGAGCGCCGGCGCTTTGCCGATGTTGCATCTGCTTTCGGCGGCTACGGCGAGGAAGTCGCCAGCCCGGTCCAGCTTGATGCGGCGATCAACCGTTGCCTTGCTGCTGTGGACGACGGGCGCGCCGCCGTCCTGCACGCGCGCATCACGCCGCTTTAGCTGCCAGCTGTCGCGTTCACCAGGACCGTACCGCGCGTCCCTCATATCCATGATTCGCATAAGGTATATTATGGAATATCTTTATCTACAATCAGATCAATAATTTAGCCGAGACTCCTGCGACAGCATCCCCACTTGAGCGCTGGTTGCAGCCCGCGTCTCGACGGTCGCCTGAGCTCCGTTCGGCTACTGTGCATGGGGTTGTTTTTGCAGATTTGAAATCGGGTCTCCTGTGCCGAAAGCCGATATTGCCGTGACCTTGTCCGGCTGCAATAAGCGAGGCTTCCGCGAGATCGCAGATGACCTTAAGGCCGACCGTCCGTATAGGTTTGCATCTCAGAACAACAACAAACCTTCCGAGGAAGCAGACCCATGGTCTTTTCGACGCGCTTTTCCCGACGCACACTTCTCAAGGCCTCCGCCGCGACCGCGGTCCTGGGCGGCCTCGGTGCGCCCCATGTGGCCCGCGCCCAGAGCGCCGAGTTCACGTACAAGTACGCCAATAACCTGCCCGACACCCATCCGCTCAACGTCCGCGCCAAGGAGATGGCGGCGGCGATCAAGACCGAGACCGGCGGCAAGTTCGACCTGCAGATCTTCCCCAACAACCAGCTCGGCTCCGACACCGACATGCTGAGCCAGATCCGCTCCGGCGGCGTCGAGTTCTTCACGCTGTCGGGCCTGATCCTGTCGACCCTGGTGCCGGCGGCCTCCATCAACGGCATCGGCTTCGCGTTCCCGGACTACGACACGGTCTGGAAGGCCATGGACGGCGATCTCGGCGCCCATGTCCGCGGCGAGATCAAGAAGGCCGGCCTCGAGGTCATGGACAAGATCTGGGACAACGGCTTCCGCCAGACCACGTCGTCGATCAAGCCGATCACCGGGCCTGACGACCTCAAGGGATTCAAGATCCGCGTGCCGGTGTCGCCGCTGTGGACCTCGATGTTCAAGGCGTTCGATGCCGCGCCCGCTTCGATCAATTTCAGCGAAGTCTATTCCGCGCTGCAGACCAAGATCGTCGAGGGCCAGGAGAACCCGCTGGCCATCATCTCGACCGCCAAGCTCTACGAGGTGCAGAAGTACTGCTCGCTGACCAATCACATGTGGGACGGCTTCTGGTTCCTGGCCAACCGCAGAGCCTGGGAAAAGCTGCCGCAGGACGTGCGCACCGTCGTCGCCAAGAACATCAATGCCGCCGCCGTCAAGGAGCGTGAGGATACCGCCAAGCTCAACGCGAACCTGCAGCAGGAGCTCGCGGGCAAGGGCCTGACCTTCAACCAGCCGGCCGTGGCACCGTTCCGCGACAAGCTGCGCTCCGCTGGCTTCTACGCCGAATGGAAGGGCAAATATGGCGATCAGGCCTGGGAGCTCCTGGAAAAGGCCGTCGGCAAGCTGTCGTAACGGGTTGGGGCCGTCGAGGTCAGTATCAGGATGGCTCACGTCGGGATCGAGGTGACCGAAGTGGTGGGCGAGGTGACGTTGCAGTCCCCTCGCCGACCTTCGCTGCTGGCTGCCGCCGAGCGCGTGCTCGGTCTCGTCGTCGCAATTCCCGCGGCGACCCTGGTCGTCGCCGAGATCGTGATCCTGTTTGCCGGCGTGGTCGCACGTTACGGCCTGCACCGGCCGTTGATCTGGTCGGACGAGCTCGCCTCGATCCTGTTCCTGTGGCTCGCGATGCTGGGCGCTGCGGTCGCATTCCGCCGCTCCGAGCACATGCGCATGACCGCGATCGTCGCCAGCGCCAGGCCGGCGATGCGAGCCTATCTCGATCTGGTCGCGACCTCGGCCGCGCTGGCGTTCCTGGCGCTGATCGTCTGGCCGTCCTGCGACTACGCCTACGAAGAGAGCTACATCACGACGCCGGCGCTGCAGATCTCCAACATGTGGCGCGCCGCCGCGCTGCCGGTCGGCATCGGCCTGATGGCGGCCTTTGCCTTGCTGCGGCTGCTGCGCGCGGCCGACCACCGAATGGTTGCAGCCGCCGTGCTGTCGGTCGCCGTCGTGATCGGCCTGTTCTGGCTGACCGAGCCGTTGCTGCGGCCGCTCGGCAATCTCAACCTCATCATATTCTTCGTCGGCGTCGCCGGCTTCTGCGTCTTTGCCGGCGTTCCCATTGCGTTCGGCTTTGGCCTCGCGATCTTCGGCTATCTGGCGCTGACCACGCGCACGCCGGTCATGGTGCTGGTCGGACGCATGGACGAGGGCATGAGCCACCTCATCCTGCTTTCCGTGCCGCTGTTCGTGTTCTTAGGCCTGCTGATCGAGATGACCGGCATGGCGCGGGCCATGGTGGCATTCCTGGCGAGCCTGCTCGGACATGTCCGCGGCGGCCTGCATTACGTGCTGGTCGGCGCCATGTACCTCGTCTCCGGCATCTCCGGCGCCAAGGCTGCCGACATGGCCGCGGTGGCGCCGGTGCTGTTTCCCGAGATGAAGCAGCGCGGCGCCAAGCCCGGCGACCTCGTCGCGCTGCTGGCGGCAACGGGCGCGCAGACCGAGACCATTCCGCCGAGCCTCGTGCTGATCACGATCGGCTCGGTGACGGGCGTCTCCATCGCCGCCCTCTTCACCGGCGGCCTCCTGCCCGGCGTCGTGCTCGCGATCACGCTCTGCATGCTGGTTTGGTGGCGCTATCGCCACGAGGACATGAGCCATGTCCGCCGCGCCACCTCATCCGAGATCGGCAGGACCTTCGTCATCGCCCTGCCCGCGCTCGCGCTGCCCTTCGTGATCCGCTATGCCGTGGTCGAGGGCATCGCGACCGCCACCGAGGTCTCCACCATCGGCATCGTCTACGGCGCCCTCGTCGGCCTCCTCGTCTACCGCCGCTTCGACTGGCGGCGGCTGTTTCCGATGCTGGTCGAGACCGCCGCGCTGTCGGGCGCGATCCTCCTGATCATCGGCACGGCGACCGGCATGGCCTGGGGCCTGACCCAATCCGGCTTCTCGCGCTCGCTGGCTGCGGCCATGACGGGATTGCCGGGCGGGGCTGCGACCTTCATTGCCGTGTCGATCCTGGCCTTCACCATCCTCGGCAGCGTGCTGGAGGGCATTCCGGCGATCGTGCTGTTCGGACCGCTGCTGTTCCCGATCGCCCGCGCCGTCGGCGTCCACGAGGTGCACTACGCCATGGTGATCATCCTGGCCATGGGTATCGGGCTATTCGCCCCGCCCTTCGGCGTCGGCTATTATGCCGCCTGCGCCATCGGACGCGTCGATCCGGCCGAAGGCATCAGGCCGATCTGGGGCTATTTGCTGGCGCTTCTGGTGGGATTGATCATCGTCGCGATCTTCCCCTGGATCTCGATCGGATTTCTTTGACGCGGTTTAAGGAGGGTGTCGATGAGCGAGCGACAGAACCCGTACAATATCGGCCTCGACAAGACGCAAGCCAATTATGTGCCGCTGAGCCCGCTGAGCTTCCTCGCGCGCAGCGCGGCGGTCTATCCCGATCACGTCAGCACGGTCTATGAGGGCCGCAGCTTCACCTGGGCGCAGACCTATGAGCGCTGCAGGCGGTTTGCGTCCTGGCTCGCAGGCAAGGGCATCGGCGTCGGCGACACCGTCGCGGCGATGCTGCCGAACATTCCCGCGATGAACGAGGCGCACTTCGCCGTGCCGATAACCGGCGCCGTGCTCAATGCGCTCAACATCCGCCTCGATGCGCCTTCGATCGCGTTCCAGCTCGACCATGGCGGCGCCAGGATCATCCTGGTCGATCCCGAGTTTTCAGGCGTGATTGCCGAGGCGCTGGCGAAGATGAGCGGCCCCAAACCGCTGGTGGTCGACGTCGACGACGCATCGTTCAAGGGCGGCACGCGCATCGGCGAGATCGAGTATGAGGCAGCCCTCGCCCAAGGCGATCCGGGTTTCGCGCCGATCACGCCGAGCGATGAATGGGACGCGATCGCGCTGAGCTACACCTCGGGCACGACGGGCAATCCCAAAGGCGTCGTCACCCATCATCGCGGCGCCTATCTGAACGCCGTCAGCAACATCCTCGCCGGCAATCTCGGCCAGCATCCGGTCTATCTCTGGACGCTGCCGATGTTCCACTGCAACGGCTGGTGCTTTCCGTGGACCATTGCGGCGGCCGCCGGCGTCAATGTCTGCCTGCGCAAGGTCGAGCCGACCAGGATCTTCGAGCTGATCAAGCGCCACGGCGTCACCCACATGTGCGGCGCGCCGATCGTCTACAACACGCTGATCAACGCCCCCGATGCGCCCAAGGGGAATGCCGCCCGCCGCGTCGTCGGCCTGATCGCGGGTGCAGCGCCGCCGGTCGCGGTGCTGGAAGGCGCCGAAAGCATCGGCATCAAGCTCACCCACGTCTACGGCCTGACCGAGGTCTACGGGCCCGCCTCGGTCTGCGCCGAGCAGCCGGGCTGGGACGAGCTCCCCGCGCCTGAGCGCGCCCGCATGAAGCGCCGGCAGGGCGTGCCCTACCCGCTCCAGGAAGCCGTCACCGTGATCAATCCGCAAACGATGCAGGAGGTCCCGCGCGACGGCGAGACCATCGGCGAGGTCATGTTCCGCGGCAACATCGTGATGAAGGGTTATCTGAAGAACGAGAAGGCGACCAAGGAAGCCTTCGAAGGCGGCTGGTTTCACACCGGCGATCTCGGCGTGCTCGACGAGCACGGCTACGTCATCATCAAGGACCGCTCCAAGGACATCATCATCTCCGGCGGCGAGAACATTTCCTCGGTGGAGGTCGAGGACGTCCTCTACAAGCACCCGGCCGTGCTGTTCGCCGCCGTGGTGGCAAAACCCGATCCGAAATGGGGCGAAGTGCCCTGCGCCTTCGTCGAGCTGAAGGAGGGCGCCAGCGCGAGCGAGGCCGAGATCATCGCCTTCTGCCGTTCGCACATGAGCGGCTTCAAGACGCCGAAGGCCGTCGTGTTCGGGCCGATCCCGAAGACGTCCACCGGCAAGATCCAGAAATTCCTGCTGCGCAACGAGGTCGGCTCGGTGAAGGCGATCTCGGCCTAAGCAGCATCTGAAGAGCTTCCGCCCGCCCGCGCACGGCGAGCGGAAGCTCTCTCATCCTCACATCTTCTTATAGGCGTCGACCACTGCCTGACCGTCGGCGCCCGCCTTCTTGAGCCAGTCGGCCGTGAGCTGGTCACCGATCTTCTGGAAGCCGGCCTTGAGTGCCGGGCTCGGCGGCTCGACCGTCATGCCCTTGGCCTTGAGCTGATCGATGTACCAATTGGCCTTCGCTTCCCACGCCTTCCAGCCGCGCGTTTCCGCGGTCGCGGCGGCCTTCAGGATGGCCTCCTGGGTCGGCTTGTCGAGCGCCTCGAAGGCAGCCTTGTTGACGAAGGTGTAGTCCTTGGGAATCCAGGCCTGCACGTCATAGAAATATTTGAGCGACTCCCAGGCCTTCGAATCGTAGCCGGTGCCGCCCGACGACATGAAGGAGTTCACCACGCCGGTCGCCAACGCCTGCGGCAGTTCCGCCGCCTGGATCGTGACCGATTGCGCGCCGACCAATTCGCCAATCCGTGCGGTCCCGACGTTGTAGGCGCGCCACTTCAGGCCCTTCATGTCCTCGATCGTCGCCAGCGGCTTGTTGACATAGACGCCCTGCGGCGCCCACGGCACCACGAACAGCAGCTTGAGGCCTTGCGCATCGAGCTTCTTGGCGATGGCAGGCTTGGACGCCTGATAAAGCTTCATCGCGTCGGGGAAGCTGGTCGCGAGGAACGGCACGACGTCGATGCCGAAGATCGGGTCTTCGTTCTCGTGGATCGAGAGCAGCACCTCACCCATCTGCGCCTGCCCGGTCACCACGGCGCGCTTGATGTCGGGCGCCTTGAACAGCGAGGCGCCCGGATGAACCGTGATCTGGAGCTTGCCGGAGGTGGCGGCTTCGACGTCCTTGGCGAACGCGACCAGGTTTTCGGAGTGCGGGTTGTCCGCGGGATACGCTGCCGGCAAATTCCATTTGGTCTGAGCCAAGGCAGGTGTCGCCGCCAGCACAACGCCGGCGATCAAGGATGCGCGGAATAAACGAGACATCATCGGGCTTCTCCTCACAGTCGATCTGAAGAACGGGTACGCTCAGTCTGGGAAAGCGAGCTTCGGCAGGAACATCACGATCTGCGGATACTCCGTGATGATGAAGACCGCAGCGAGCAACAGCACGAAGAACGGGAAGGCCGCCCGCGCGACGGTGAATGTATCGCGGCCGCTCATGTTCTGGAGCACGAACAGATTGAATCCGACCGGCGGCGTGATCTGCGCCATTTCGACGTGGATGATGAGATAGACGCCGAACCAGACCAGGTCGAGGCCGGCCTGCTTGACCATGGGCAGCACGATCACCGCGGTCAGAACGATCATCGAAATGCCGTCGATCAGGCATCCCAGGATGATGTACATGATGCTCAGATAGAGCGCGAGCATGCTCGGTGTGAGGTGCTGGCCCTGGACCCAGGTGGCGAGCGCGGCCGGAATGCCCGTATAGGCCATCGCAGCCGTCGTGTAGGCCGCACCTGCCAGGATCAGCATGATCATGCAGGTCAGGCGCGTCGCGCTCATGATGCTCTCGAGGAAGTTCTTGCGCGTGAGCGTGCCGCTCCACCAGGCCAGCAGCAGCGCGCCGGAAACGCCCCAGGCCGCGCATTCCGTCGCCGTCGCAAAGCCGAGAACAAGCGACAGGAACACCGCCAGGATCAGCAGCAGGCAGGGCGCGAGCTTGGCGGACTCGCGGAGCTTCTGCCGGAGCGGCATCGGCGGATCGCGCGGCGGAATCTTCTTCGGGTTGAGCAGCGACCAGATGATGATGTAGCCGGAATAGAGCACGATCACGAGCAGTCCCGGCAGGAAGCCGCCGAGAAACACTTGAAGCACGGAGACGTTCGCCGTGACGGCATAGACCACCATCGGAATCGACGGCGGAATCAGCAGGCCGAGCGTGCCCGAGCCCGCCAGCGATCCGAGGCTCAGGCCCTTGTCGTAGCCGCGCTTGTCGAGCTCCGGCAGCGCGATCTTGCCGATTGTCGCGCAGGTGGCCGCCGACGAGCCCGACACCGCCGCGAAGATGCCGCAGCCGATCACGTTGACATGGGTCAGGCGCCCCGGCAGCCACTGCACCCAGGGCGACAGGCCGCGGAACATTTCCTCCGACAATTTGGTGCGGAAGAGAATCTCTCCCATCCAGATGAATAATGGCAGCGCCGCCAGCGTCCAGGATGAGCTCGCACTCCAGGTGGTGGTCGCAAGGACGGTGCCGAGCGGCAGGCTCGTGGTCAGCGCCATCGCCACGAAGCCGACCAGCCCGAGCGAGACCGCAATCCAGACGCCGCTTCCCAGCAGCAGGATCATGACGCCGAGCAGGACGAACGACAGCTCGATCATGCCGAGATTGGCCATGGTCAGCCCCCACCGCCCTGCGAGATGCGCTCGACGAACTCTTCCGGAGTTTCGTCAGGGGAGCCCTTCTCGTAGCTCGGACGGTTGCCGCCGATGACGTTGACCATCTCGTCGATCAGCGCGATCGAGAGGATCACGAGGCCGCCGGCGAAGCCGAGCTGGGGAATCCAGAGCGGAAGCGCGACGACGCCCTGCGCCACGTCGTTGAAGCGCCAGGAATCGTAGGTCATCTGCACCGCATGACGGGTGAAGTAGAGGATGAAGGCGGAGGCAACGCCGAGTGCCACGACCTCCGCGATCTGCTTGGTCTGCCCGTGCAGACGTTCCAGCAGCAGGCCGACCCGGATCATCTCTCCGCGCTTGAAGGTGTGAGCAAGGCCGAGGAACGCCATCGCCGCCATGCACCAGGACGCAAAATCGTCGCCGGCGGGAATGTTGAGCGCAAACTGGCGTCCGACCGACATCACCATCATGATTGCAAAGATCGCGACCAGGAAGACGCCCGCGGCATAGCCCGCGCCGAGATAGAGGAGGTCCAGAGCGCGTCGCACCGGTCCTCTTGTCGCTACATCGTCCTCTGCCAACGCGATCCCCATCCTCACACGAGGCGATTCGACCGGCCGATTGCACTTGGGTGCCCGGTCCCGTTTTGAATATCGCCCTGCCCAGCGCCTGTCTTTCAGACGTTAGATCAACATGATAGGGCCAGCGCAAGCAAGGTCTATGCCGGCTGGCAGGAGAATTTCCACCGCGGGTTTAGTGCGTCTCCAGCCGCAGCCCGTCATAGGCCGGCACCACGCCAGGAGGCAGCGACTGCCGGATGACCTCGTAATCGACGTCGGCGGTCATGTTGGTGATGACCGCGCGCTTCGGCTTGAAGCGCTCGATCCAGGACAGCGCATCATTGATGCTGAAATGGCTGACATGGCCGGTGTAGCGCAGGCCGTCGACGATCCAGAGATCGAGATTCTCCAGTGCACCCCAGCTCTCGCGCGGGATATCATTGAGGTCCGGCGTATAGGCCGCATCCCCGATGCGGTAGCCGAGCGCGGGAATGTTGCCGTGCTGCACCAGAAAGGCGGTCATCGTCACGGCGCCGCCCTTCCCCAAAATCGTCTGACTCTCGCCCGCCTCAATGGAATGCCGGGTCAGGATCGGCGGATAGTCGCTGCCCTCCGGCGAGATGAAGCAATACGAGAACCGCGACAGGATGTCCTTGGCGGTCGACTGGTTGAAATAGGTCGGAATGCGCCGACGCATGTGCATGACGACCGACCGCAGATCATCCATGCCGTGAGTCTGGTCGGCATGCTCGTGTGTCAGGAACACCGCATCGATGTGGTCGACATTGGTCGAGAGCAATTGCTCGCGCAGGTCCGGAGAGGTATCGATCACGATGCGTGTCGTGCCGTGCTCGGACACCCGTTCGACCAACAGCGAGCAGCGGCGACGGCGGTTCTTGGGATTGTTGGGATCGCAGGCGCCCCAGCCGAGCGCCGGGCGCGGCACGCCGGCGGAGGAGCCGCAGCCCAGGATCGTCAGCATCAGCGTCATGTGGCCCCCAGTTTCAAGCTTTCACCTTGGAGAACAGACGGAAGAAGTTTTCGCTGGTCTGGCGCGCGATCTCGTCGAGCGACACGCCGCGCGTCTCGGCGAGCACTTTTGCGACCTCGACCACGTAAGCCGGCTCGTTGCGCTTGCCCCGAAACTTGCCGGGCGCAAGATAAGGCGAGTCTGTTTCAACCAGAATACGGTCGGACGGCAGTTCGGCTGCGAGCGCGCGTAAGGCCTCCGATTTCTTGAAGGTCAGGATTCCCGTGAAGCCGATATAGAGCCCGAGCGACACCGCCTTCAGCGCCAGCTCGCGCCCGCCCGTGTAACAATGCAGGACGGCGCGAAACGATCCCTTCGCGGCCTCCTCCTCCAGGATGCGCGCGCAGTCCTCGTCGGCCTCGCGGGTATGGATCACCAGCGGCAGGCCGGTGGCGCGGGAGGCGGCGATGTGGGCACGAAAGCCCCTCGCCTGCGCTTCCGGCGAGCCGTTGTCGTAGAAATAGTCGAGCCCGGCTTCGCCGAGCGCGACGACCTTGGGATGCTGGGTCAGCGCAATCAGCTCGTCCGGCGCGATGCCGTCCTCCTCGTCCGCATGATGCGGATGGGTGCCGACCGAGCAATAGACGTCGTCATAGCGTTCGGCAATCGCAAGCAGGTCGTTCAGCCGCCGCACCCGCGTCGAGATCGTGACCATGCGGGCGATTCCGGCGGCTCGCGCCCGCGATACGATCCCGTCGAGATCTTCTGCAAAGTCCGGAAAATCCAGATGGCAATGACTGTCGACCAGCATCGTGCGAACGCCTTCAGGCCGCCGGCTCGACGTAGCGCGGGAACGCCGGCGTCGGCGCCGGCAGAGTCGAACCGGGCGCGATGCGCTTGGCGCCGCCGAGCATGGCGAAGTTGCGCTCGGCTTCGGGGATGCCGAGGCTGTCGAGCAGCTTGCCGGAGGCGGTCGGCATCGCGGGCTGAGCCAGGATCGCGATCTGGCGCACGACTTCGGCGGTGACGTAGAGCACCGTCTTCTGCCTGGCCGGATCGGTCTTGGCGAGGGCCCACGGCGCCTCGCCCGCAAAATAGCGGTTGGCCTCCGCGACCACGGCCCACACAGCGTTGAGCCAGTGATGGATCTGCTGCGTCGCCATCGCCTCGCGGGACACAGCGATCATGCCGTCGGCCATCGTCAGGATCGCCTTGTCGTTGTCGCTGAACTCGCCGGGCTCGGGCAGCACGCCGCCCAGCTGTTTTGCGATCATCGACAGCGAGCGCTGCGCGAGATTGCCGAGATCGTTGGCGAGATCGGCATTGATGCGCGCGACGATAGCCTCGTGATTGTAGTTGCCGTCCTGGCCGAACGGCACCTCGCGCAGGAAGAAGTAGCGCATCTGGTCGACGCCGTACTGCTCGGCCAGGTTGAAGGGATCGACGACGTTGCCGACCGACTTCGACATCTTCTCGCCCCTGTTGAACAGGAAGCCGTGGGCATAGACCCGCTTAGGCAGCGGGATGCCGGCCGACAAGAGGAAGGCCGGCCAATACACCGCATGGAAGCGGATGATGTCCTTGCCGATGATGTGCACATCGGCCGGCCAATAGCGCCAGTTCTTGTCGCTCTCGTCCGGAAAGCCGACGCCGGTGATGTAGTTGGTCAGGGCGTCGACCCAGACATACATCACATGCTCTTCGTCGCCGGGCACCTTCACGCCCCAATCGAACGTGGTGCGCGAGATCGAGAGATCGCGCAGGCCTCCCTTGACGAAGCTCACCACCTCGTTCTTGCGGGAATCCGGCCCGATGAAATCAGGCTGATCCGCATAGAGCTTGAGCAGCTTGTCCTGGTAGGCCGAAAGGCGGAAGAAATAGCTCTTCTCCTCGACCCATTCCACCGGCGTGCCCTGTGGCCCGAGCCGCACGCCGTCGTCGTTCACGCGCGTCTCGTCCTCGGCGTAATAGGCCTCGTCGCGGACCGAGTACCAGCCCGAATAGGTGTCGGCGTAGATGTCGCCGTTCGCTTCCATGCGCCGCCAGATTTCCTGGCTGGAGCGGTGATGCTGCTCCTCGGTGGTGCGGATGAAGCGGTCGAACGACACGTCCAGGCGCTCGTCCATCTCCTTGAAACGGCCGGCATTACGCGTCGCGAGCGCGGCGGTAGACATGCCTTCGCTCGCCGCCGTCTGAATCATCTTCTGACCGTGCTCGTCGGTGCCGGTCAAAAAGAACACATCCTTGCCGTCAAGACGCGCAAAGCGCGCCAGCGCGTCGGTCGCGATCGCCTCATAGGCATGGCCGATATGTGGGCTGCCGTTGGGATAGGCGATCGCGGTCGTGATGTAGAAAACGTTGTCGCGCGCGGCGGCGGCCGTGGGCGCGGCAGCTTGCGGCGAAGCGACGGGCTTTGGCGCACGCGTGACCTTTGGCTTCGCCTCCTTTGGCTTCACAGGCGTGACGACGGGCGCCGGTGCGGCGGTCACGGCAGGCGCAGCCACCTTTTCCGCGACCTTCTTAGCCGGAGCCTTGGTTGGCTTTTTGGCAGCCTTCTTTGCCGCCTTCTTGGCGACGACCTGCTTCTTCGCGGCCTTCTTGCCGGTCTTCTTTGCTGCGCCCTTCTTCACGCTCTTCTTGACGGCAGCCTTCTTGGTCTTTTTGACTTTCTTCGCGGCTTTGCTCGCGCGCGCCTTCACGGCTTTTTTTGCGGCTTTCTTGACGGCCTTCTTCGCAGCCTTCTTGCCGCTCTTGCGTTTGACGGTTTTCTTAGCTCGCGTTGCCACCACGAATTCCTTTACCGGCTTCTCGAATTTTGGAAACGGCTCGGCGCTTAGCGCGTTGCGTCCGCCAGCCAGCCGAACACCGAGAAAACCAAGGGCTTTCGCTCCAGATTGTAGGTTTCGGTGTCGCGCGCGGCGCGGACGATCTTTTCCCATACCTCAGCGAGCCGCGCAAGGCGCGGCAGGTTCTGATTGGCATTGGCCTCATCCGCATGCAGGCGCTCCGCGATCCAGCGGTCGATGCCGTCGATGAAGGCCGCAAGCGCCACGCGGTCGCTGGTGCCAAGCGAATCGCCGAGCGTGTGCAATTCGCGCGGATCGACCTGCGGCAGGCGCGCGAGCAGCGCCGCTGTGCGCTGCTGAAGCTTCAGGGCGTCGCCGCCGAGCAACGTCAGCGCCCGTGCGACGCTGCCCTCGGAGGACTCGGCCGCCTCGCGCAGCGCAGGATCGTTCGGATCGAGTTCGGCCGCCGAAGCCGCGGCGCCGATCACATCGTTCGTGGCGAGCGGCCGCAGGCGCAGCTTGCGGCAGCGCGACTGGATCGTGGCGAGCACCCGCGCGGGCGCGTGGCTGACCAGCAGGAACAGCGATTGCTGCGGCGGCTCTTCCAAGATCTTCAGAAGCGCGTTGGCCGCGTTCGGATTGAGCTCGTCCACGGTGTCGACGATGCAGACGCGCCAGCCTTCGGCCGCCGCGGTCGAGCCGAAGAACGCGATCGTTTCGCGCGTCTCGTCCACGGTGATCACGGTGCGCATCACGCCACGCTCGTTGGCGGTGCGCTCGAGCGTCAGCAGGCCGCCATGCGAGCCGGCCGCCACCTGCCGCGCCACGGCGTCATCGGGATCGATTGCAAGGCTCTCCGCGCGCTGCACGGCCGGGGCCAACGGCTGCGCATGGGCGAGCACGAAGCGCGCCATACGATAGGCCAGCGTGGCCTTGCCGATCCCCTGTGGCCCGCCGATCAGCCAGGCATGCGGAATGCGCCCGCTGCGATAAGCATCAAGCAGCGCGGCCTCCGCCTCGCGATGGCCGAACAGCTGCGACGTCTCGCGCGGATGCGGTATGGCGGTTTCCCGCTCGGCCTGACGCGGACTCATGCCGACACCACTGACGCAGGCGTTGGCAGCAGGCGCTCGCGCAGCGCAGTCCAGACGCGCGCGGCAACCGTATCCGGATCGGAATTGGCGTCGATCAGCACGCAGCGCGCCGGATCCTCCGCCGCGATCCTGCGATAGGCCTCGCGCAGGCCCTGATGGAAGCTGAGCTTCTCGGCCTCGAACCTATCGGGCGTCCCGCTGCCGCGGCGCGCGGCGGCGCGTTGCAGGCCAATCTCGACCGGTAAGTCGAGGATGATGGTGAGGTCCGGCTTGAGATCGCCGATGGTGACCCGCTGCATGGCGTTGATCAGGCCATCTGGCACGCGGCCGAGGCTGCCCTGATAGGCCCGCGTCGAGTCGGCGAAGCGGTCGCACAGCACCCAGACGCCCTGGCTCAATGCGGGCTGAATCACGGTGTGGACATGATCATCGCGCGCGGCGGCAAACAGCAGCGTCTCGGCTTCGGGCCCGAGCAGCTTGCCCATGCCCGACAGCACCAGATGGCGCATGATCTCGGCGCCCGGCGAGCCACCCGGCTCACGCGTGACCCGGATGCGAAGCTTGGCCGCCGTGAGGCGGTCGGCGAGCTTCTTGATCTGGGTCGACTTGCCCGTGCCCTCGCCGCCTTCAAAGGTGATGAAGCGTCCCCGTCCGGACGGCCGCTGTGCAGCGCTCTCACTCATGATCAGAGCTTCTCGGCACCCGCGCGGAACATGCCGATCACGAGCTCGCTCGCGCCGTCGATCGCGCGGCGCATGGTCGAGCCGGTGCCGATCGCCTCGCCGGCATAGACCGGCGTCTCGACTGCGATGTTGCCGCTGCGCCAGACCCTGACCACGCCGACCTGCTGGCCGGCCTCGACCGGCGCGCGCACGGGTCCGCTATAGACGATGCGCGCAATCAGCTTGTCGCTGCCGTTCTTGTGCACCATCACCTTCACCGGCGTCTTGGCGACGAGCTTGACCGACCGGCTCTCGCCGCCGAACACCTTGGCGTAGCCGACGGGCTGCTCGGCCGCGATCAGGGTGCGGGTCTCGAAATTGCGAAAACCCCATTCCAGCATCTTCTTGGCTTCCGTGGCGCGGTCCTCGGGATCTTCAAGCCCGTTGACGACGACGACCAGCCGGGTGCCGTTCTGCACGGCAGAGCCGACCATGCCGTAGCCGCCTTCCTTGGTGTAGCCGGTCTTCAGACCGTCAGCGCCTTCCATCGAATTGAGCAGCGGATTGCGGTTGGGCTGGCGGATCTTGTTCCAGGTGAACTCCTTCTCGCCGAACAGTTTGTAGAATTCCGGGAAGTCCAGGATGATATGCCGGGCGAGCATGCCGAGCTCGCGCACCGTCATCTTGTTGCCGGGATCGGGCAGACCGTTGGAATTGGCGAAGGTCGACTTGGTCATGCCAAGCTCGCGGGCGCGCTTGGTCATGAAATCGGCGGCAAAGATCCGCTCATTGCCCGCCATGGCTTCGGCAAGCGCAATGCAGGCGTCGTTGCCGCTTTGGATGATCGCGCCGCGCAGGAGATCGTCGACCGAGACCTTGCTGTTGATGGCGGCGAACATGGTCGAGCCGCCCGAGGGGGCCCCGCCTCTGCGCCAGGCGTTCTCGCTGATCCGATACTCGTCGGTCAGCTTGATGTCGCCCTTTTTGATCGCGTTGAAGACCACCTCGGCGGTCATCAGCTTCATCATGCTTGAAGGCGCGCGCAGCTCGTCGGCGTTCTTCTCGAACAGCACGCTGCCCGAGGAGGCTTCGATCAGGATCGCGGTCGGGGCATCGCCATCGAAGCCGGCATCTTCGGCTTTCTTGGCGCCCTGGACGCTCTGGTTGGCCGCATAGAGCGCCCCGCCCCAGCCGATGCCAGCCACCAAAACGGTCGCGATCAGCCCGCGCGCCAGCGTTCCGGCGGTGAGCCGGTTGCGACGAAGCAAAGGAAGACGAAGTGCCATGGCGAAGCCCTGAGAGAGGCGTTCTAACAGCTGGAACAGATGCGAACAACACGCGGTTGGACGCTGTCCCTGAGATTGCACGATTCTCGCCGCGCCCCTATCGTGGCGCCTCATGTTTTTCGACCAAACCCCTGAAACAAGGCGGAAAAGCGAATGTCCTCAACCCGCATGATCAAGACCAACGGGGTCGAGCTGTTCGTCCGCGAAGCCGGTCAGGGACCGCTGGTGGTGCTGTGCCACGGCTGGCCGGAACTGTCCTACTCCTGGCGCCACCAGATCCCCGCGCTTGCCGAAGCCGGGTTTCACGTCGTCGCCCCTGATATGCGCGGCTATGGCCAGAGCGCGGCGCCGCCCGACGTTGCCGCCTATTCGATCTTCGACACGGTCGGCGACGTGGTCGGCCTCGTCCAGGCGCTCGGCGAGACCAAAGCGATGGTGGTTGGCCACGATTGGGGCGCACCGGTCGCCTGGCACGCGGCGCTGTTCCGGCCGGATATCTTCACGGCGGTCGCGGGGCTGAGCGTGCCGCCGCCGTTCCGCGGCCGCGGCAAGCCGCTCGACCTGTTGCGCCAGGGCGGTGTCACCAATTTCTACTGGCAGTATTTCCAGACGCCCGGCGTCGCCGAGGCCGAGCTCGAGCGTGACGTCGCACGCACCATGCGCATCGTCCTCGGCGGGCGGGGCCTTGCCGATCCCACCGCGGCCATGTTCGTGCAGGAGGGCAAGGGCTTTCTCGGCCACGCGGCTGCCGAGGAGCCGCTGCCTGCCTGGCTCAGCGAGGCTGACCTCGCCTATTTCACCGAAAGCTTCCGCAAGTCCGGCTTCCGCGGCGGGCTGAACTGGTACCGCAATATCGACCGCAATTGGGAGCTGACCGCGCCCTGGCAGGACGCGCAGATCCACCAGCCTTCCCTCTTCATCGCCGGCTCAAAGGACGCGGTGATCACCGGCCTGATCGGGGCCAAGCGCGTCAATGAGCTCGAGCGGGTGCTGCCCAACCTCAAGCGCAAGCTGATCCTCGAGGGCGCCGGCCATTGGGTGCAGCAGGAGCGGCCCGAGGAGGTGAACGCGGCGCTGGTGACGTTCTTGAAGGAGAGTGCGGGCTAGTAGAGCCCGCGGCCGCTCAGGATGCTGCGAGCCTCGGCGGCGCCGTCGGTCGATGCGGACGCGCTCCCGGCGGCGTAACGGCCGTCCTCGTCATAGGACACCGCGCGGGCGTTCTGGAGCGTCCGGCCCCGGCTTCGGCTCGAGGCCGACATTTCCGAGGTGGCGTTGAGCGAGGCCATGTCGGCCGAGGTGCTGCCGAGATTGTACGGCCGCCCCTCCGGCATCGGCACGTCGCCGCGAATGGCGCCGCGGCTCGAGGACGGCAGCTCCGGCACGAACGGCTTGGCCGAGGCGACCCGGACCATCGAGGGCGACGGCGCCGGAACACCGGTCCGCAGGGTCGCCAGAAGCTGACGGTCGTCGGAGCCTTCGAGCGGCGCCCGGCCGACATATTCGACCCGGACCTTGGCGACGCCATTGCCTTTGAATTCAAGGAGTTCGGCCGCCTTGTTCGAGACATCGATGAGGCGGTTGCCATGATAGGGCCCGCGGTCATTGACGCGGACGATCAGCGATTTGCCATTCGAGATGTTGGTGACCCGGGCGTAAGACGGCATCGGCAGGGTCGGATGCGCGGCGGTCAGCGAGGTCATGTCGAACACCTCGCCGTTGGCCGTCAGGCGGCCGTGGAAATCATCGCCGTACCAGGACGCCATGCCCTCGGCGCGATAGTTGACGTCCTCCTCCGGCACGTAGGTCTTGCCTGCCACGACATAGGGCTTGCCGACGCGGTAGGTGCCGCCGCCCTTCGGGACCGGGTCGCCCCAGGCTACCACGCGCGGGCTCGAGGACACGCCGTATTTCGGATCGACGCGGCTCGCGAACTTGTTCGAGGAGGCGCAATTGGCGAGCGCAAGGCAGGTCGCGACTGCCGCAACACCGCGCGCGGCCCGCAAAACCGAATCTGACCGACGGATCCCCATGCGCCCCAAATACCACTTCGCCGGAGGCGTACCCAACCCGCTTTGGTGACGGGGAGCGCTGTCCGGTCCTTCAGATTCCGAGGCGGCCCACCACCGCATCGGACGTGGTAAGGATAACGCAACCCGAACGCGGCGGAAATGGGGAGCCCACGGCGATCACGCCGGGATGGTAAACGGGACGTTCGCATTTTTCCGTTGTTATACGGGACGATGGCGCCCGCGATGTGCCAGTGCTGGACATTCTGTTGCGCCAAATCCTCACTCCACCCCCATTGTCGCGCCGCTCGCCGAAATTCTTTTGACTGTGCAAGGCCGCACGCGTTCTCTCGGATGCAAGGGCGGGATTTGGAATTTAACGATGATCGAGACGGTTTCGGCACTGATGGGTCTGGTAAGCGCGGGGATCTTCCTGGCCCATGCGTTCGAAGGTTACCGCACGAGGGCCTGAAGGCACTCGCGCGGGCGGCAAGCATCACCTCTTTCAATGCGGCGCGCTCGGACGGTCTCAATAGATCCGATCGCACATCGAACACGAGAGCGGCAGGTGTCCCATGCGTAACCATGACCTCGTATCCGATGGCTTCCTGGCCTTGACCGCCGGTGGCTTGGTGCTGCTCTGTTCGAGTCTCGTCGCGCTGGCGTTTGCCTGAGCCGCACGTCCTCCTTTCCAATACGCTCTTTCCGACGCGGCTCCATTGCGGCGCAGCAAGCACGCCGGTCCCCCGCTCCCATTCAGTTGATTGAATTATTGCGTGCGGCGCCTCGACCCATTGCAAGAGGCCATCACCAACGAGGGTGACGCACATGCTTGCCGAGAAATTCTTCCTGGTCCTGGAATCCCTGATCCGCGGCGACCGCACCTATCCGGATGGAAGTCCCCGGGTCATCAGCACCTCCCCGCACGTGCCGATCAGGCCGACACCGCCGAAATAGCCGACGCATCCGCTGGCCGGCGGCACGCGCCGCTCAGCGCAGACCCAACAACGAGCGGCGGTAGAAGCTGCCGCGGGCCTCGTTCTGGCAGACGAAGCTGCCGTCGAAACCTTGGCCGTAACGCTTCTGCCCCTTGCGATAGTAGACGCCCTTCCTGAAGTCGAGCCAGACCACCTTGTCGTGCGGGCAATGACGCTGGGCCTGCGCCTCGTAGCGAAACGGCGTCAGCGGCGTCGCCGAGACCTTGGCGCCGCCTGTACCGACCAGCATGGCGCCAGCGCATGCGATTGCGCCGAGCCACTTGCCAAACCCGCTTAGAGACACGCCCCACCTCCCGCTCGCCGCCGACCCCCGACGGACGGTCGGCACGCTAGCACGAAACGGCCCGGCCCGCGGAAGGCGGCAGGCGCGCGTCACGTCTTCCGCCAGCCATCTTGTCGGGGTACATGACGGCGAGATCGTCGCGATGCGAGGGTGCTGTCCGAATGTCGGTTGAGCCTGAGACAACAACTGGTCCCCGCCCGCCCTCGCCGCAGCTCGGCCTCTTGCCGATGATCATCTTCGGCTCACGCTGGCTGCAGCTGCCGCTCTATCTCGGACTGATCGTGGCGCAGTGCGTCTACATCGCGCTGTTCCTCAAGGAGCTCTGGCACCTCTCCTGGCACGCCCTCGACCTTACCGAGCAGCAGATCATGATGAGCGTGCTGGCGCTGATCGACGTCGTGATGATCTCCAATCTGCTCGTGATGGTGATCGTCGGCGGTTACGAGACGTTCGTCTCGCGGCTCGACCTCCAGGGCCATCCCGACGAGCCGGAATGGCTCGGCCACGTCAATGCGAGCGTCCTGAAGATCAAGCTCGCCATGGCCATCATCGGCATCTCCTCGATCGCGCTGCTGCGCACCTTCATCGAGGCAGGCAATCTCGGCTCCAACCGCGCCGGCTTCACCGAGACCGGCGTGATGTGGCAGGTGCTGATCCACATCACGTTCATCGTCTCGGCGCTCGGTATTGCCTATGTCGACAAGCTCAGCGAGTCCGGGATGCGCAAGCGCGCCGAATGAAGCGCTCCGGCCGGTCTCATGGCTGATCCGCTTCGAGCTGTGCCAGCGCCTGGTGCAGACATTCCTGAAGCCTCGCGGCGACCTGCTCGCGCGCGATCCCCTTGCTGGCGAGATCGCCCGACACCTTGCCGACCACATCGTCCATCGTCCGGCTCTCCAGATGGTCCGTCACCAGCGCCTTTGCGTAGCTTGCCGCGGCATCGCCACTGAGCCCGAGCTGGCCTGCGGCCCACAGCCCGAGCAGCTTGTTGGACCGCGCCGTGGCCTTGAACATGAATTCCTCGTCGTGGGCGAATTTGGCCTCAAAGCCCTGCTCGCGCTTGTCGAACGTGGTCATGGTCAGCTCCATTCTGCTTCGCTGATGAGGATCGGACTTGCTGGGAGCGAACGTCTCCGTGGTTCACGTCAGTCTAGGATCATCAGAAGCTTCCTCCCGGAAGCCGAACGCCGTCAAGCCTGCCGGAGCGCTCGGAAGGCGGCTGCACGGCACTCGCCAGCCCTGCGCGAGCGAACGTTGGCCAAACTGGGAGGTTTGCCATTCAATAAGCAAACGCGGCGCCGGATGGCGCGAAGTGATCTGCTGAAGTTCGCTGATGATTGCCGGATCGCGGCCAGGCGATCGAGGCACAAGCGCCCCTCCGGGTCGGCACTAGGGCAGCCGCCGCAGGAGAAGTGATTTGGGAGTTTGAGCGGCTAAGCGCTTCGCTCAGCCTTTCGCCGCGGCCGCTTCACGCGCCAGCCGCTCGGCCTTCAGGCGTTCCTTGTTGGCGTAGAACGCCTTCTGCGCCGCTTCGTGGTCGCGCATGGCCTTTTCGGCCTCGATCCGGCGCGCCGCATCGCGGGCGTGGCGTTGTTCGGGGGTCAGGGGTTTGCGTCGGAAGGAAAGGTCTTCAGTCATGCGGAGTGAACGTGGCCGTCAGGAAAAAGTTCCGCATGGTGCCGTTCGAGAACGCTCGGCCGGGTCATGAAGCTTTGTGAAAACAACCCCATGCACAGTAGCTAAGTCCTGATGGCACAACGCTTTTCTCAACGACGCAAGAGTCCGTTCCGCCTCGGGCAAGACAGCGACATCTGCGAGCATCTCGCGCACGCCGGAAGCGAGCGATACGATCCGCTCGCCGGAACCCTTAGATCGCGATATCCGCGATCACCGGCAAATGGTCCGAATAGGCTCGCGCCTCTTCGTCGGTCCAGACTTTCCCGAACCGGCTGTCCCGCGTTGCATAGATGCGGTCGAGCCGAAGCAAGGGCAAATGCGCCGGAAAGGTTCGCAGCCGAGTCCGGTTCGGGCAGACCTGCGCGAGCACGCGCCGCACCGATTTCACCCAGAACCAGTCGTTGAAATCGCCGAGGACGACGGTTCTTTCGGGCTTCACCAAACTCACCAGGGCCTGGGCCTGCGCATGACGCTCGTGGATGCTCAGGCCGAGATGAGTGGCGACCACGCGGAATTCGCCGAAAGGCGTCAGCAATCCCGTGGCGATCGCCCTGCGCGGCTCCCGCTCCCGATAGGATACGTCGACGATCTCCGGCACGCCGGAGAACGGAAATCGGCTCAAGAGCATCTGGCCGTAGTCACCGTCCTCCGTGACGATCGACTTGGCATGAACGCGATGATCGCCGACGACACGCGCCAGCTTCGCAAACGGATCATCGGTCCGCGATCGGGAATCCACCTCCTGAAGCGCGACGACATCCGGCGACCATTTGCGAATGATGGAGCAAACCCCCTCCAGATCGAACTTCGGATTGAGATTGAAGGTGCCGTGCACATTCCACGTCATGAAACGCACCGGCATCAACGTCTCCCGGCAAGCCAGGTCGCGACGAACTGCGCGCCCGCGCAGATCCCGAGCCAGCCCAGGAACGCCAGTGCGAGCAGCGCGATGTTGCTCCAGGACGCATTCCTGGCCAGATCTGCGATCTGCCCGCCCAGAACGGCCATGGCGAGAATGCCGGGCATCATGCCGAGCAGCGTTCCCACCATGAAGTCGCGAAGCGGCAGCGTGCTCGCGCCAGCCGCGACGTTCACCAGCGAGAACGGTGCGATCGGAATCATCCGGATGACGACGACGGCCAAAATTCCTTTGCCCACGACCCGTTCCTGGATGCGCGCGGCACGGCGTCCCAGCAGGCGCTGAAGGCGTTCTCGGCCGAGGAACCGTCCGATCGCAAAAAGGATGAGGGCGCTGAGCAAGACGCCCGCCATGGCGGTGACGAACCCCAGCCATGGCCCAAGAGCGGCAGCAGTTGCGGCAATGAGCACGAGAACCGGAAAGATGACCAACCCGCCGAGAACGAAGGCTGCGATCGCGAATGGCGGTCCCCAGACCGACTGCGAATAGGCTGACAGGAACGACGAGATATGGCCCGCATCGGTGTAATCGCTCAGGGACGTGTGCGACCATGCCAGCGCCAGTCCAAGAAGCGCCAGCGCGATCGAGGCGATCCCGATGATCCTCTTCGTGCTCCACATGCGAGATGCCGCGCGCTCGAGATGAAGCGGCAGCTCAGGGTCCGCCACCGGCTGAACCAAGGTGGCCAGCGTGCTGGTCAGAACCGAGGACTCCACTTTTCGCAGGGTCTTCGCCCCACCCGTTTTCGACACCTGGTCCAATAGAGCGAACAGTCGATGCTCGTTTTGCGCGACGGCCTGTTCGTCGAGACCGCAGAAATGAGCGATGAGGCGGCGGCGGACCGATGCGATGAAATCCCGATGCTGCTCGGATTCAGCTTCGAAGATGAGGTCGCATTCGCTGTCGGCGCCCATGGAACGATTGTTCAGGTTGGCAGAGCCGATCCGCAAGATCAGGTCGTCGACGACCATGAGCTTGCTGTGCACCATCACGGCGGCTTCCTTATTCCCGCTGCGGGAGACCGGATAGACGAAGCGGATGCGATCGGCCACGCCAGCGGCGCTGAAGCAGTCGATGAAGGCGCCACGGCCGTTCTGCATGGCCTGGGATTCCAGCCACGAGGAATGCAGTTTCGGGGCGACGACCAGAACCCGAAGCGACGGCACGCGACGCATCTGCTCCGCCAATTCGCTCGCCATCCTCGTCGCACTGGTGAACTGATTTTCGATGTACACGAAGCTCGTTGCCGACCGGATCGCCGCAATCATGGAGCGTTCGACCTCCCTGATGGTCGAGCCTGCCGGACAGACCACCTCGGTCCTGGCGATCCCGACCGGGAAATGCTCGGCCTCGACGGGCACGCTCGCCGGCCAGCGACCGTTCCTCAGCGCGCGCCGTTCATCGGCCTGTTGGCCTGCCGCACGCCAGCGTTGCTCCACGAGGGCGAACAGCTGCTCCGCGGCCTCGCCGTCGACCAGGCACTGAACATCGTGAAACGGCGGATACGGCTTGCGCTGAGGGTCGCAGCGCATGGCGTTGTCGGCGCGATGGTCGCTCGTGTCCCAGCGCCTGATCGTCAGATCGAGGCCGCCGACGAACGCCAGTGAACGGTCGACACAGACGATCTTCTGGTGTTGCGCCGAACCGAACGGAAGCGTGGCGTCCAGATGAAACAGGACGCGGCCATCGGTGTTGGCGGTGAACTTCGCCGCGGAATTCCACTCTCTCTCGGAGGCGTAAAACGAGACGAAGTCCCAGACGAGAATGTTGATGCGCAAGGCGGGCCGGCGCTGCACCAAGGCGCGCAGGAAGGGACCAAGCTCCTCAGGCAGGCCATCATCCGCACCTCCGGAAGCTCCGACCAGGCGCGTCCTGCTATGGATATCCCATCCGACGATGTAGACGAGATCCTGAGCATCCAGCAGGGCCTCCCGCAGGGCTGCGAAATAGGCGGCGGCATCGTTCAGAACCGCCACGCGCCGCGCCTTGCACCGCCGCCAGACGGTGTCGCCGGGAGTCAGTGTCGATGAGCTATGAAGCAGGTGGACCTCGCAATTCGCGTTTGCGTCTAAACGCGCTGGAGGCTCAAGGGGTTCCACGCCGTCAGCGGCTGCGGTTCGACGCGAATGCCGGACGTCCGGCGCTCATCGGGCCCATCGCACAATTCGTCATTTGGTGCGGACAGTCTTCGCGCCGGCGCCCCTCAACACATCCGCAATTTTCTCAGGAGCATCGCCGTGAAAATCGACGGAAACCTCGATCAGGCCTTCCAGCTTCTGCCGTCCTTCCGGTGCGGGCGCAGTCTTGGCGTCGGGCCCTGCCGGGCGTGTTCCCACCGTGTTCGCATCGCCGACGGGTTGGACGAAGACGTCGCCTCGCGGCACGCCGCACTCCTGCACGACATGCTCAACCGCAAGCTCGGCGCCGCGGCGCGTGTCGAATTCTCCAATGATGGTGCTTTCCAAGGCTGCTCTCCGTGTGGTCGAGACTGCGAACAACAGGCGAGCCGAGGCCAAGTTCCTGAGGGAGCACCATCGCGACAGCAGAGATGACGGTTGGACCCCGCGCGGTGAAGATCAGAACCGAATGAGTCCGAGCAGGAAGAGCAACGCCACCGTGACCAGGCCGTAGATCAGCAGCGAGCCGAGACATCCCAGCCGGCTCGAAAAAAAGAAGAACATGCGTTGCCCGCTTTGAAGCGTCCCGCCGGGCTAATCGCTCAGAGTCAGTCGCGTTCCCACGCAGTTGCGCGTGTCCATGGCTCGATTACGCAGCGCCTCGGTCCGCGGCGTCATTGAGACAGGTCAATACAGCCAAGCCGAACCTCTGGAAATGTGACCTCGGCAGATCAACGGAGACGGCCATGTCACAGCAGAGCAGCATGCATTTCTATCTCAACTGGGCCAAGGAGCGGATCGACGAGATGGACGCCGCGTTGGCCTCATTCGAGGTCAAGGCCGGCCAGGCCAAGGCTGAGTCCAAGGTCAAGACCGATCAGCTCCTGTCCGATCTGACGCAGCGCCGCGACGAATTTCAGGCGCTGCTCAAGGCCAAGGCGAAGGAAGGTGAAGCGGCGTGGGCGGATGCCAAGGCCGAGTTGGAACGGCAATGGGTTGGATTCGAAGCCCAGATGAAGACCTACTTCGAAGGCGCAGGCAAACAGCTCGAGCAGCAGCAGGCCACCTTCAGGGATCTTGCGGCTGCACAGGCCAAGGCCTGGCGCGAAGCCGCAGACAAATTCCGCGAGGCTGCAGGCAAGGTCACTGCTGCCCGCACCGTGGACATCGACGCCGCACTCAAGCAGATGAAGTCCGACGCCTCCGAAGCCGAAGCACGCCTGCAGAAGCTGAAGCAGGCGGGCAGCGAGTCCTGGTCGGTGATGAGCGCCGCACTCGCTGAATCCCGCAAGGCGTTTGATCAGGCGAACAAGGCCGCCTGGGACGCGCTGAAGGGCGGTGATACCAAGAGTTGAGGACTGGCTTCAGTCGCATGCCCGAAGAGACGAGGTGGGGACCGCATCTGGATGCGCAGTAGCTCGCGCGCGCTCCGTGGCCCAAGGGATTGGTAATTTGCGAGGGGTCGGATTTCGAGAGTGGCACACCGCCGCAGTTCGCGGGCTAGAAAGGCCCGCCAGCGTGGACCATGTTGTTCACGAGGGGTTCATACCCGCTGAAGCAAGCTGCGCCCTATGGAGGTTGTCAGATGATTAGTATTGGGCTCGCCGCCGCGCTACTCGCGGGTCAGGCTTTGCCGGCGGTGGACTTTCAGCCCCCCAGGCAGCAGGTCCAGTATGGCGTGCCCAGGCACCCTCCACCGTGCGGCCACGGCTGGGACGTGAGCGCCCGTGACGGCATGTGCTACCCAAACGGGTACCTTCCTCCTCAAGAACAGGCCGCGAGGCAGTACTATTATCGCGGGGGCGGCTACGGCTATGGGAGATATCCGGTGCCCTGCGGCCACGGCGCCGACGTCGATATCCGAGATGGACAATGCTATCCAAACGGAACGGTCCCACCGCAGTTTCAGCAGGGCCGACAGGGATATTACGGCGGCGACTACTACGATCGCGGTCCGCGGCGCCGATATTATCGCTATTATTGAGCCCGCCAGCGTGAACCGGCGGGCCCGCTCCTTTCACCCAGTTCGGCACCGGCGCTTTATTTGCCCTTCCCATACCGTGGTGCAGACGGTTCGAGTTGCCACGACGACGTCAAACAGCGGGCCGCGGCCGAAAGATTCAACGCTATTGCAAAGCTTGTCACCGGGCAGCCCAAAATCGCGGCCTCGGTCAGATGCCCCGAGCGGCACCAGGGCAGTCAGCGATCGCTGATCCTCAATCCCTAAAGCGATACCGCGCTGCCAATCCGGACCTCGAGCGCTTCAGCGCCTATCGAGATGGAATGACGCTCCGATCGGAAACCGTTTCCTCCGGGCTGTGGGACTGACGCGCCGAGGCCCCCAAGAAGGGGGATGGGGCTTTCCAGCGCTGGCTAGTGCAACACCCGTCCGGCTTCGGCAAGCCGGACCCTTTCTCTCAGCTCTTCGAGCTCCTCGATCGCGTCCAGCAATCTCACCAGCTCGCGGGCAATATGTGTCAAACCGGACTTGGATTGCTTTAAAATACGAACTCGCTGTGCCATCGGTGCACGCCTCCATGCTCGGGCAAGTCCAATTGGCAAGGAGCGTGCCACCCCATGAAGGGAACTTATGGCGATTTATGGCGGAAGGGGTGTCTTGTCAACATCATTGATTTGTCTCGATTTTTCCTTGCTCCCCGGAGAATAGCTACGGTGTTTGCAACGGTCTCCTCGGAGCCATCTAAACCGTAGTTTTTGACTGCGCCGCGAATGTTTTTCACTGCATCAAGATCGCGCCGGTAAGCCATCTTCGGAACGATGTGCGGACGCGCGCACTTACAGGAATGCGCCAAGCAGAGGACCGTAGTTCCTTTTGAAATCTCCGTTGAGCTTTGCGATCTTCGACACTTCAGAAGCAACCTTGTGTTCGTCGGCCATTGAGCTGGTCGTGTTGAGTTAGAGCCAGCGCCCTATAAACTCCTGTTTTGCCCGACGGAGCAACAGCAATTTCGGTATTTCGAAAACATTTGTTGCGCAACCGCTAGCCCCTTGACCAACGTTTGGCTCCAACGAGCCAGAACCTTTCTAGACCTAGCGGCTTGTCTCCCCCCGCTTTTCGCGGAATCAATCGAGGCATACACCACCGCTCACTGCTCGTTCATGCCCCGCGCCGCTCGCCGCCCTGCTCCCACCCACGCCGACGGCCGGCAGATGAAAATCACCTTCGGCCAGATGCGGGCGATGGGCCTGAGCAGAATCCTGGTCTATTGCCACTGCGGCCACCACGTCGCTCTGGACGGGGCTTCGTGGCCGGACGAGGTCCGGCTTTCTGACATTGAGCCTCGCTTCGTATGTCAGGGCTGCGGCGCCCGCGGCGCCGATGTCCGGCCCGACTTTGAGCGAGGTAATCCCCGGATGGCAATCACGGGCGTAAACGAGACCGCCGACTGAGCTGGCCTTAATCGCCCCCCCCCGGGGGTGCTGCCGCTCTAAGGCTTCAAGAATCTTCCCGGAGCGGTCTAGAACCGCCGTGCTTCTGGCCAGGATGGAATAGCTGTTAGCCAGAACTTCAAGCTGGGACCGCTCGATTGGGTCGACAGCGGTTTCCGCAGCTCGGGCAAAGCGCTCGGCCTCTGCCAGGTATTCCGCTTGCGTCATCATCAGCCCGAACGAACGAAAGGGCGAAGTCGTTCCTAGCCTTCGCCGTTCCGAGTTCTTTGGCTATGCGGACAGCGGCTAATCGGGCTTGCGCAACACGCCGCGAAGGAGCCGCTGACTGTCCGCTTGCTCCATGGGGTGTTCGCTAGGTGGGGGCTCGCGCGTTTGGCGACCCAAGAACGTGTCCGGCGCCTCCCGCAGCAATTTTGCAGATCGCGCCGCTGCTTCCTGAGCCGGTCGTGTCCCCGGTGATGGTGTAGCTCGGTAGAGCAAAGCCGTCCGCACGCGCGCCCTCCCATGGCGCCGTAGCGGGCGGGCGGCTTTGCGGTGGTCACCGGCAGTTCGCCGGTAGGGTCGGGTTGCTGACACCAACCTGATTCGAGGAACCACCGATGACCGATGAGATGATGAACCTCCGCACGCTCGTGGAGAAGACCCCTGATGCGGATCTGCTGCGCGAGATGATCGGCTTTGCTGCCCAGCGCCTGATGGAGCTGGAAGTGGAAGGCCAGACCGGGGCCGCCTACGGCGAGAAGAACCCCGAGCGTCTGGCGCAGCGCAACGGCTACCGCGACCGGACCTGGGAGACCCGCGCCGGCACGGTCGAGCTGCGCATTCCCAAGCTGCGCAAAGGCTCCTACTTCCCCGGCTTTCTGGAGCCGCGCCGGATGGCCGAGAAGGCGCTCACCGCCGTGGTGCAGGAAGCTTATGTGCAGGGCGTCTCGACCCGCTCCGTCGACGATCTGGTGCAGGCGATGGGCATGAGCGGCATCTCCAAGAGCCAGGTCTCGCGGCTGTGCGCGGAGATCGATGACAAGGTGAAGGCGTTCCTCGCTCGCCCGATCGAGGGCGATTGGCCCTATCTGTGGATCGACGCCACCTACGTGAAGGTGCGCCAGCAGGGGCGCATCGTGTCGGTCGCGGTGATCGTCGCGGTCGGCGTCAACAGCGATGGCCGGCGCGAAGTTCTCGGCATGGACATTGGTCCCTCGGAGGCCGAGACATTCTGGACGGCGTTCCTGCGCAAGCTCGCCCGCCGCGGCCTGCGCGGCGTCAAGCTGGTCGTCTCCGACGCCCACGAGGGCATCAAGGCGACCGTCGCCAAGGTGCTCAACGCCAGTTGGCAGCGTTGCCGCGTGCACTTCATGCGCAACGCGCTGGCCCATGCCGGCAAAAGTGGACGGCGTGTCGTCTCCGCCTTCATCGCCACTGCGTTTGCCCAGGACGATGCCGAGGCCGCACGAGCGCAATGGCGGAAGGTCGCCGATCAGCTCCGCCCCAAGCTACCCAAGCTCGCCGGCTTCCTCGACGAGGCCGAGACCGATGTGCTGGCCTACATGACGTTCCCGCCGCAGCACCGCACCAAGCTGCACTCGACCAACCCGATCGAGCGCCTCAACGGCGAGATCAAGCGCCGGACCGAGGTCGTCGGCATCTTCCCCAATGAGGACGCTATCGTCCGCCTCATCGGCGCGATCCTGCTCGAACAGAATGATGAATGGGCCGTCCAGCGCGCCCGTTACATGACCCTGGAAACCATCGCGCCGTTGAGCGATGATCCAACCGTCAGCCTCCCGGCTATCGCCAGCTGACCAGTCCGGCTCTTGCCGGCGAACGCGGTGTCCCACCGCCAGTTACACCACGCTCAGGGACACGATCTCCTGAGCCCGTGCGATTTGCAGGGACAAATAAATAAACCAATGCGCGCGCTGACCAGCCATAAGGGCGCTCCCCTTTCCTATGCAGGCGGGAGCGCAATCGGCCTCTCAGCCACCGACGCCTACGGGCAGAGCCTCGGCCGGTGATGATAAAACAATACACCTATCGGCCTGGTTGCTAACCAAACCATGGGGTCCAAGCCAAGGTGGACGTACTGTTAGGTGTTCCGCTTGTGAATACACGCAAAAAGCGGGGTCGATTTAAATCCCAATCTATTCCGGGCCGGAGAACGCGTAAGCCGGGTCAGGGGAGACAGCGGCCGGCGCTACGTCCGCGCGGTCAGCGGGCAGACTGCACCCCGTTTGGCTCCGCTGGCATTAAAGCAGGTGAAAGGATTCGCAATCGCCAGTCCGGCCCCTTACCTTCAACTCCGGATATTGGAGTTCGCGCGTATGGCCTCGCCTTCGATCATTCCGAACGATCGACTGGACAAAGATTTCTATATCGTTTTGCAGGACTTCCAGGGCGGCGCGGCGTTTCGCGAGACCGACGAAGGTATAGACTACCCGACCCTCATCCAGGATCTGCTATCCGGCCAATACGAGAATGTCTTGCGGGTGGTCGTTTTCAATCCGGCCGAAGGTTGGTCGCGCGACGCTTCGGAGGACATTGCTCGCAATCTGGAGCGCCGGATTGCCGCGGACGAGCAGGAGATTTCCTCCACGCTCCGCGACTTCCTCGAGGCGCAGCTAGGCCCACGTATTGGCGTTCAAATCCCCTTGCCGCTCTAAGGACTCGACTCTGCCGCGATTGTGCTTAGATGCGGGCCATGCGTATGGCGTATGAGCTCTGCCTGGGAACCGCCGCTGCACTCCCGAAAGCACGATCACGAAGTCCAGCTTTACGCCTTCGACATTCTTGCCATAGGCGGCGACGACTTGCGCGCCCTGCCTCTGCACCTTCGCAAGACAAACCTCGAGCGCCTGTTGGCGCGGCGGCCGGACGGGATCAGGGTGGCACCTTTCGAGCGCGGCGAGATTGGGCCGGACCTCTTCAGGGCGGCGTGCCGGATGGGCCTAGAGGGCTTGGTCTCCAAACATCGCGATCGGCCTTACCGGGGCGGGCGGCAGAAGCATTGGATCAAGGTGAAGAACCGAAGCCACCCTGCGATCGGCAGGGAGCTTTGAAGGATACGCTGGCGGGCTCCCCTAAGGTGTCACTAGTGAGCGCAGTAGATCCCAAACCATTCGAACGTAGGAAAAGAAAAACTCGTCTATAAAACGGGCAGATCGCGGCGAGCTTATTAAAAGGATGCTGAACACGATTATGCCGGCTGAGCCGATGAGTAACTCTTTGGTGTCGCGGTGCATGGTGTAGATGATGCGGCGGCAGGCTACGAGAAAACAAGTCCGCCAGGGTGAACCGGCGCCAGCGGAAGGGCCGCAGGGACCGCTCTTGTACTGAAAAGCTCGCGCAGGACCCATTTGGTTGAATGGCAATCCGGCCGGAAACAGGTCATACTGGCATTATGGAGAAGCTCTCAGCGGCCGCACCGCTCTATGCGCTCATAATTCTGCCGTGCGGAGCAGCCTTTGCGGTGGGCTTGGTGTACTGGGTCATTTGATCGCTGGTCGGCTAACCGACGTCGTTCTCCAGATCATTACGGGGCCCGCTGGCACGAACCGGTGCTCCTCACCACCTACTCGTTCTTCAGCAGAGATCCACAAAGCGAACATGTAGGGTGACGTAGCCTTTTGCCCCATCAAGCAACACTTTGACCTGACTTGCCGTAGCCCCCGGGCCAAGAACGATACCTCTCTTGCCGCTGAGCCGAGGTCCCGCAGAGGCGGTAACGACGATCCGTCGACCGCCAAGCAGCTCGTCTTTGACAACCAACAGATCGGCGGATCTCGGCAAGTTGCGGTTCGTAGTGCGAGGCATGGCTCTTCGATTACCACGGTGCTCCAATGCCTTTGATGACTGGCTGCGATCAACCGCCGATCGGGCCGGACAGCGTCTGGATCCCCGCTTCTATGACGGCAATGTCCCGCTCGATCTCAGCAATGGAAGCTCGACAGTCGAAGCCGGTTCTGGCTTTCATGTCGACTGCCAAGTGTCGACGATGCGTCCTCAGATTTTCCATGGACTGACGATCCCCGAGCTTGGCATAGCTGCCCACAATCAACTCAATCGCACTCGGCATAATACCACCTTACGCAAACTTCGGATTGCAATGGTGGCAAGCTAGCGTGCAAAGCGATTTTTGTAAATCTACATGCAAAAACCCACCGACCTGGGAGCCGGCGGGTTTCTCTTTGCCCATGCGTACCGCGGTACTCGTCACCGATCCGCGATAATCGATCCTAGCGCGGCACCGGTTGATGTCCGGTTACCGCTTCAGCCGCGGCGACGCGTTATCAGCCGCTGCCGATTGCGCTTTGCGATTAGCTTTTGCACACCCAGGACGCGCAGTACCTCTCGCGCGTTCGGAGCCGCGCGGAATCTATAATTTGCGAAACGTCTGCCGCACCGTTTTGATGCGGCATGCTGCGGCCCCAGAAGATTAGTTTCGGCGACGTGCGCCACCGGCGTACGCGGTGTCCTCGATCATTGTGGGAATTAGCTCAACTCAATCGATCAGGTATTAATTATTCAATCTGACTGAGATGTTTCGCCCGGCCGCTAGATCACTGAGAAGTCCGATTTCAACCAGGAAGACCGCCCCTGTCATCGCGAAGACAAGAAACAGGTCACCCAGTGACAAGTGCAGCATGTTCAGCCTCACGAATCGAAGAAACGGCCCCTATGGCATAAGCAGGGACTGGGTTGCCGGGGCCGTTTCTCGGAGATGCTTGACGCGTTCATCCGGCGCCTAGCAATTCTATTCTAGCCCGAATTTAAATCGTGTCCACATTTAATGTGGTTTAATTCCATTAATTATCAATATATATAATATCCGAAAGTCGTAGCGCTAAGGCGATGATTTAGCGCTTGGAGCGCCGCGGTTTCGCCCCCATGCGACGCGATGTGATCAAAGGCTGGACCGTTGTGGCTATCAAGGCGGACTCCGGAAGAGGATCACCAGCGCGAACTGACCCCCTGCAAGTGCAACCGGCGGCTCATCACACGTGCCTGTGCAGTCCCCAAAATGCAATGAGCACGAGGGCTACGGCTCCAATTCCCAACAGCATGAGAATGGCTTCCAGCATGACGAGTCAAGCTCCGCCCGGTGAAGGGGGAATTGTCAGCAAAGGCCGAGCCGTCGGGAAGTCGCCAGCGTGAGCTGGCGGGGCGGACCAGAGCGGTACCGCCGTGCTCGATAACAGGTTGGTGAATGAAACACCTTTCCTCTCCGATCGAAGCATCCCGGAAACAGACGGGAGCCAGTCTCCCATCAGGACCTTTTCACGGGGAGACTTCAGATGATTGCACTTCAAGGAATTGCGGCAGTCCTCGGTGCCGGGTTGTTCTGCTGGATTTATTCACCCGAGCTCAGCACCGATGTGGTGCTTGCGATCGTTGCCTGCCTCGCTTGAATGGAGCTCCGCTGGACAACTGCAGCGGATCGAAGAGCGGATGTTCGGGTCGGCCCAGCCTGTCATATGATTGTGGCATGGCCGTTGCTTTATAATCGCCAACTGGGATTTCAGTGCTCAGTTTGAAAATAGGCGCTGTCGAGACACGTATTTCGAGCTCCCGGCACCGCTGTTTTTCTAGTTTCTCTTATTTTCGAGGCTCGGCTATGGGCTACGATGCCAACCACCTGGCAAGTGCTTCGCGACGTTCTTAATGAGGTTCTTTCCCGGCCCAATTCACGCTACAGCAACAGCGGTCGGCAATAGAGGTCGCTGCACGCATTCTCAAGCTCGCTTCCCAAGGCGAGCGTCGGCCGGACAATGTTAAGCAACACTTGCGCAACGAGTTCTTCACGTCGGATCTGACCGGCAACGAAGCGCTATCCCTGCATCGCTGCCGCGGCGCTGAAAAACCGCCAGAAGCGTTTCGTGATCGACAGCGAGGCTGTCATCCTCGGCCACAGCCGCTAGCACGACCGAGAGGTGCAGCTATATGCCATATCCTGCGGTAGGCGTGCTTGGAAACCAAGCCCTCCAGTCCATCCTGCAAGCTGCTCGGAGCAGCCGGGGCCGATCTCGCCGCGCTCGAACCACTGGATCAAAGTGAAAGACCGGAGCCATTCCGCGATGGGACGGGAGCTGTGAACCACGTAACCGGGTCCGCGCGAGGACGTGCGGAGCGTTGTCCGCGACATTCAGCCCCACATCCCGACCCGCAGTTTGCAAGCGCGCTACGGCGGAAGCTGTCAGATTACGTTTGGGACCGGGCCGTGATGGACATACGCGGCCTTGTGCTCGGGGTCGAGGGCCCGCCAGCCAGACCGTCAGCCCCGGCGAGCCTTCCCTCGCCCATTTTGCGATTAGACAAATGTGAAACAGATCATATTGCAAGCAGGAGCTAGGCAATAGGATCCTCGCACCGGGGCTGGCTGCATATTTCACTCACGTATTTTCACCCGGCTTTTTCGAGATGCTGGGCCGCAGCAGTCACCCGGCTGCGGCCTTCGTGCAGACGGGGGCCCCAGCTAGCCGTGTTTTTGGTCTCGACACTTTTGCAGTATCCAAATTTCGATGGGAACCCTTTTATGCCCGAAGAGAATTGCCTGATTGTTCGTGCTGCCGGAAAACAGCTCGACCTGTTACGAGGCGAAGCTTCCCGCATCGCGAAAGCTGCTAACGTGAGTTGGTGGACCGACCGAGCCGAGATCGGCACTAAGTTTTGCTTTGAAGATCGCAAGTCGAAGGATTCATTCGCGCTCACCTGCGACGGACTCGGCATCAGTTGCCAAGACGGCTAGGGCCCACAAGGCGACATTCGAGAGAAGCGACCTCTAAGGAAGCTCGCGGCCGGGCGGACGTCGGGCAAGATCGCGAAGCTGCGTCACCAGCTCTGCCCTCAAATCCCGCAGGTTTCGGCGGCTGAGCTCTCCCGAAAACACCTTGGCCAGCTCGCGACACAGAGAACTGATCGCCAGATTTTCCTGATCCATCTCCGTGCTTTTTAAATGCACAGATCGTAGGCCGCTTGGGTCATTCTCGACGGTTTGGTGTGATCGCGGTCGCATAGCTGACGGTAGGCGGCGGGGCGTGATGGGCGAGACAGTTTGTCCACTAGCCCGTTGACGCTTTATGGGGAAGCCCACCATCCGTCGGGAAATGGCTCAAGCAACATCCAATCGATTTGGTTGTCGTTATGAGCACGCCTGAGAGCACTTCGGCTTGGCGGTGTGTAGCGACGCAGACGCACAAACAGGACGCCTAGATCACGACCTCGGAGGCGGCGCGAAGCGTGGCGTCTAGATGTGGTCTTTCAGGAGGTTGTCCATTCGGCCCTGACCGGGAACTCTGAAGTCGCCAAACCACAGCGATTCGCGGAGAACCGAATGGACACCCACAAGAATGCTAGCCCTGACACCGAAAGGTCGAGAGGCGATGGTTCGTGCCGTCGTGGATTTCGGCCTGTCCAAAGCAGCCGCGGCGCGCCAGTTCAATACGACGCCGAAAACGGTTGCCAAATGGGTCGGCCGTTTCCGCATGGAAGGCGTTGATGGCTTGCGCGACCGCTCGTCACGACCTCATTCACTGCCGAGCCAAACAGAGCCTGCCACATGCACCGCTGTTGAGGTCTTGCGGCGCCAGCGCCACACCGGCAAGCAGATCGCGGTCGAACTCAAGATATCGACGGCCACTGTGAGCCGCATTCTGCGTCGTTTGGGACTGAACCGGATACGCGACCTGGAGCCGGCCGAGCCGGTGCGCCGCTATGAGCGCGAAACGCCGGGCGAGATGATCCACATCGACATCAAAAAGCTCGGCCGCTTCGACAAGATCGGCCACCGCATCACCGGCGATCGCACCGGTCAGAGCAACAACCGAGGGGTCGGCTGGGAATTCGTCCACGTCTGCATTGACGATCACTCCCGCGTCGCCTTCTCCCAGATCTTGCCCGATGAAAAAGCCGAGAGCGCCGTAGCCTTCCTCAAAGCGGCCATTGATTATTACAAAGGCCTCGGCGTCACCGTCACCCGGGTCATGACCGATAACGGCAGTTGTTACAAAGCCTTCGACTTCCGCGACGCCTGCCAGGAGCTCGGCCTCAAGCACAAGCGAACCAGGCCTTATACGCCCAAAACCAATGGCAAGGCCGAACGCTTCATCCAGACCGCGCTCAGGGAGTGGGCCTATGCGCAAGCCTATCCCACCTCCGACCGCCGCGCCGAGGAGTTGCCCCGTTGGCTCCATCGATACAACTGGCATCGCCCCCACGGCGGGATAAGATCTCAAACGCCGATCAGCAGGCTCGGTCTAACCGAGGACAACCTCTTGAGGCTCCACATCTAGAGCGCAACGCAGGCGCACCGCGGGCCACGCGCTCTGCATCTTCGACTAGACTTCGAAGATCTTCCAGTTCTGAGAGCTGAGAGGCAAGTTCACCAACTCGCTGCAGATAAAGAATTGCGCGAGAGCTTCGCATAAATGTCCTCCACAGTACAAAAAGCACTATTCAGGACGGCTCAAAGCAACCGGGATAAAGTGGCAATCTACCATGGCGAAATCGGGTTTTATACGTCAGGATCATTGCCTCATATGAGCGCCATCACTTTCGAGCGCCTGCACCAAAGAAAGCCGCCTTGCGTCCAAAGGCTACCCGCGGCGTCTCCACGATGGCTTCGTTCGAGTGGTCTGCTTTCAGGGCTGCGATGGACCAGCAGCGTCGCCTATCACGACTACGGCTTGTGACCGCAAAGCGGACTTACGCTTGCAACTTTGCAGGGAGAATCATCCCTCCGGTCCTGGAATGAAGCAGCGCCACATTGGGATCATTCTTCCATCGGCATAGGTCGGCCACCACCAAACCATCGCCCTGCCGCTGAGGTTTTGGCGTTTGAGCACGACAGAGTTTGGCACGTCAAACCACTGCCCGGGTTCGTTCGGCCGATGCGGATGTTTCAGAAGGACTCTATAGCCATTTTTTGCCACGTCCCACTCGGCCTCCGCATATTGGCCGTCCCCACCATCACAGCACGACTCACCTGCCGGGTTCTTGAGACTTTTGAACCAAGCGTTCAGTTCTGGTCGCATCTGGTCATGTGAATGGGCTGTGTTGACGCCGAAAAATGTAACCGTACACAATCTTACCGCGCGCGCTACAATCAACCGATAAAGATGCGCCGGGCGTCCATCGGAAGCGATCATGGAAACCTCCGTTTGCGGCCCGCTTGCGTGGGTCGTCGGAACCGTGAAGCGCAAGAGACTACTTGATCCAAGGATCACTCAGAGCCGCACGATCCCCGCCTAGCTCCCTCTTGCAAGCCAAGTCTCCCCGCACCAACGGTGAGCAGACTGAGATCATCCGCTGCTGCCCCAGCAATCCTTATCGTTCTCGTGCGCGGAGTCAGAATTGCAATCTGACTAGGAGAAGCCGGCATCTCGCCTAACATTAGCATTGGCGCAGCCGCACTCTCCTCTACCTGGGCTGATCCCAGTACCGCTACCTGATGCCGGGTGATCGGGAATCCTGTAATTTCGAAAGCTGGCAGTTGCAACGTACAGCCGTCTGCTTGATTGATCGCGACGCTTCCGATGCTGATGATGGCTGTCACGATCAGGAATTGTCTTTTCATGGGATTTCCCCTTTTGAATTAGAGATATTCCCACTGCAAATTCCAGACTGAGCTTACTCCTAGGCGTGAACGAGTTATGTGAACCTCCTCACCATTAGTTCAAAATCAATGCGATAAGTCGGTATTGCTGCTCTTCACACTGGCATCGTCGGCTTCTTGCCCATCTGCGAAGTTGCGCCGCGTCTCTCGCAGGCGCTCATCGGGCTAGAGCGGGCCAGATTTGCTCAACCTGAGTTCTTTGCGTTATGACCGATTGCGGAAGTCGAATGTCCGGACAACGACATGGCTTCCGTAAACCCGACGGAGCATCATCGCTACCTACAACCGATCTCAATCGGTCGATCGTATGCCACGAGGATCCGTATTTCGGTTCGACACCACGTAGTCGACCTCACCATACGTAATCCCAATATCCATCAGCTCTTGGTCACTCAGCTTGCATAGATGCCGCCGCAGCCGCTCACATTTCCGCCACTCCTGAAAAGACATCCACCAATTCTTGAAAGCGCGGACATTAGGTCGCTGCGGCTCGGTCGTCTGGACCAATCTCGTTGTCTGGAAAATCGTGCTCATGGCAGCATCCTCGGTGCCTTGTTTCCACCCAGACAAGCTGTCAATATTCGACCCAGCACGCTTTACGTGCTGCTTACATTTTCCTTTTTTATTCTTTACTTTTCACGCCGTGCCGCAGTCGAGCCGGAGGTCGCCTCAGGGAATTCCCGTCTTGCGCTATCTCTTCGAAGGGTACGAACTGGATTCCAGCCGCCGCGAGCTATACCGCGACGCAAGCGTTGTCGACCTGGCACCGCAAGCCTTTGACCTGCTCGACTATCTCATCCGCAATCGCGAGCGCGTAGTTGGTAAGGACGAACTCATCACAGCCATTTGGAAAGGGCGGTGTGTATCGGATGCTGCGCTGACGACCCGGTTAAACGCCGCTCGATCCGCAATTGGCGATTCCGGGGAGACCCAGCGTTTGATCAAAACGTTGCCGAGGAGAGGCTATAGGTTCGTCGGTACAGTGCAGCAAGCCCACCGCGCTCCGACCGTAGCGGTAACCGACAGCCAGAGTGCGGCGGCTAAACCTGACCTTCCGCTTCCCGATAAGCCGTCGCTCGCCGTTCTCCCATTCACCAGCTTGAGCTCCGATCCAGAGCAGGAGTATTTCGCGGACGGTATGGTCGAGGACATCATAACCGGCCTTTCACGGTCAAAATCGTTGTTCGTCATCGCGCGACAATCCACTTTTACGTACAGAGGCAAAGCTATCGATATTAGGCAAGTCGGGCGCGAGCTAGGCGTTCGGTATGTGCTCGAAGGCAGCGTGCGCAAGTCTGGCGACCGAATTCGAATTTCTGGGCAGTTGATCGAAGCCACGACTGGCGCCCACCTTTGGGCTGACCGCTTCGACAGCCAACTCAACGACATCTTCGATCTGCAGGATCAAGTGACGAGTAGCGTTATTAACGCGCTGTTTCCTCAATTGGAGCGGGCCGAGATCGAGCGCGCAAAACGCAAACCAACTGAAAATCTCCAGGCGTACGACTACTACCTTCGTGCACTCTGGAGCTTCTATCAATTCACACGGGAGCAAAACGTTGAGGCCCTTAGATTGATCCGGCTTGCCTTCGAGCTTGATTCTGGATTGGCTGCAGCATACGCGCTTGGCGCCTATTGCTATCTGCAGCGAAAGATCTTTGGCTGGACGGTCAATGTGGATCAGGACATGACCGACACGCGCTGGTTGGCAACGCGCGCAATTGAGCTCGACAAGGATGATCCAACTGTACTCGTGAGAGCTGGGCAGGCAATTGCCGTCGTACTATACGAAATCGAGGACGGAGTGGCTCTCGTCGCCCGAGCGCATGAACTCAACCCAAATCTGGCCGTTGCACGCATTACGATTGGCTGGGAGCACATTCGCCGCGGCGACATAGAGGGGGCTCTCGAGCAGTTTCATGGAGGGGGCCGCTTAAGCCCCATGGACCCGTTTCTTTTTCTGATGCAGACCGGGATTGCATTCGCTCATTTCTTGGCGGATCAATACGAGGACGGCTCATCGTGGGCCAAGCTGGCCGTGCTGGACCGGCCCAACTACTTAAACGCGCAGTTTATTTTAGCGGCATGCCACGCAATGTCTGGGAGGGTCGCTGAAGCCCAGGCGATCGGTGCACGCCTCGCGAAAGCACGGCCCGCCCTGCGGGTATCCACACTGGCGTCTAAGCTCGCCAGAGTTTACAAGCCGGAACACCTCGAAAAAATAACGCGGGCTTGCCGCGTCATGGATCTACCACCGTAGTTGCGTGCGCTTCCCATCTCGATGAAGGTCTTGTTGACCGCTCGACGAAAGATGCAGCCGCCCTGCACGGGCTCGATGTCGGCCGCGATCTCCACCACCTTTCGAACCGCGGCCTCGGAGGTGCCGACGGAGAGGTTCATGTAGCAGTGACGGGCACCTAGGCTGCGAGATCGAAGGTCGCAATCAGAGCACGGACCTCACCCGCCAATTGGCGGTAGTGCTCGCTCGCGCGCAAATAAAAGCCCCGATTGCTCTCATTTGCCCTCTTGGCAATCAATTCGCATTCAGCAGCAAGGCTCTCATAACGCTCTAACTTGGCTTGAAAATCCCTCATCCGAACACCCAACTATTTACAAAGGGAGCCGAAGTTATTCGCGGATTTGTGGTGCGGCAAGAGGGTTGAACTATGCTGCATTGCAAATTCGAATGCCCTGCCCGCCGCTAGGAACGGTCACCGCGCCGGCGACGCCTGCCAGCATCATTCTGCCGTGCAGACCTTGCTCCGTGGGCTCGTAGCTGAACCCGCGCTTCACGAGCATGCAGGTGCCGCGCCGCTGGAGGTGAATTTTATAAGACTGGGAAAACTTGGCAGCGACACGAGCGTTGTAAAAGCATCGGGAAACGCACGCCCTGCCATTGGAGGTGAGGAGATGAGCAATTTCCCAATTTTTGGCGCCGGTATTTTCGTGCTTCTAATCTTCGGCCTTATCACATCGGGCGTGTGGAAGACCGAAAATTCGGATGCATTCCCCATTCGCAGGATGTGCGAGGCTGAAAACGTGACCGATGTCCAAATTCGTGAATGCACGATCAGGCAAACAGTTGAAGCGCGAATGGCCCAAAGGTGAGCTTCGCCAGCGTGCTACAGGCTATCCTATCAATGTGCCGCTCGCGTTCGGCAGCGAGGGCGAGTTCAGCCCATTCGACCACCCGGTGCCTCTAGCTGGAATGAAGAGGCCCGACCGCAATTCTCCCCCTGATGGACGACTACCGGGTCGGCGCCATCGGATCGGCCCCGGAAAGCTATTGGCGATGCTCAAAGCGTGTTCCTCGTCGGTCTCGAGAGCTATTTTTTGGGCTAGCATGACATCGCCCTCGACCAAGCCACCCACCGGGACAAAGCACCACCCTGTGCCGAGTCGCCCGTATTCGTCGATCTCGTTGACGTTGCCGGACGTGCCCCGCCGGATGCGGTACCGCTTCCCGGTATCGCACCCCACAACGTCGAAGTACCCCTTCCTCTCGAACTCGAGCCCTTGCTGGAGCGAAAGCCAAGAACGCAGCAGTCGCAGCGCTCGAGCCTGGACGGTTTTCTCCTCCCTTGCCGCTTGATAAAGTCCACCAACAGCCAGGCTCCGGAGCGTCCAAGGGCCGATACGACCGAACCTTCTCTTCACTGGCGCTCACCCGCCCACGAGCCGCGGGAAAAACAATGTCTCTTCGGCGGTCGGATCGAACGCGGTGATCCTGGTTACCTCACCGGGCCCCTTCCGCACCGCGGCGGTATATCCCTTGTTCGTAAATTGCAGAAAAAGCCTCTCCGCCTCTACCAAAGCTTCTGCATTGGAGTTGTCGAAGAAGTGCCGGCTGTCGCCGCTGTGATCCATCACGATTTGCACTGCCATGCTGAGACTCCCGATTGCACCTCACAAGCAATGTGGAATGCCAGCGCTCGTTCCAAACTAACGCAAGCGCGAGTGAGACACCTTCTATCGCTCCGCACCATGAGTGCGGAACGATTTAATTGCGTGTCCGACGTCCCTGACGATCGCCTCAGCTTCGTCTAGGGTCGACCTAGTATCTACATTGCGATCTCGGGGACACGCGCCGGAGTAGTGCTGGACGATCAACCGAAGGGGTGCCTGCTGCCGCGCAGCGCGTCGTTGAGCAACTTGTAGCAAGGCACCGTAGAAATCTATGCGTAGTGTCAGACACTAAGCCAAAAGCTGTTCAGCTCAAACTACTTGTGTGAAGACTGTAGAGGAGTGGATATCCTCTGAGTCTCGATAATTGCGGATTATCGCAAGGTACGTCTCGCGTGCTGCGGCCAGCATAGGCTACCGACGACACTCTCAGTTCCTTTAGGTTGTCGACGCCACGTTCGGACGCTACTCAGCTCCGGAAGGCCGGTCCGTGCCCTGAAGCTGGCACAATAATGCTGGCGCCTCATCTGGCTTGGTTGCCATCGCAGCGCGCTCGTGATTGATCAGAAGAAATCCTCAGGCATTCGCAATGACCCTTGTCGTTTCCAGAACGATCGGCCCGCAACTCATCATCCTGGCTGATACGAGAGTGACTGAACACCATGTAAGACTGCCGCGGGACCGAGGGGTCATCAAGACGACATTGCTGTCACCTCAAGCCTCGATTTCGTTTTCAAATTCCCCTGAATTGGCAGCGCGAGACATCCGAGCCTTCCGAGATCAGTATCAAAGTGACTTTACATTTCGTGAGGCGGTTGATTTCTTCGAGATCTCAAGTCGGAACACGGACAATCAGTACTTTTTGGCGTTTTTGGCGCCTCTTCGCGCAGTGAAAATCGTGGCTGGGAAGGCTGAGAAGTCGATTGGTCAACAAAGTTGGCTCGGTGATTTCGAGGCGTATCATCGCTTCCGGGAATACCAAACAAACGAAAGATTAGGCCCCGACCTTTGGGAGGCAACGACTTGGTCCCATCAACTCATACCGCGGGAGAGGCGTCGATCCTTCTCTAAACTGCTATCCTCATTTGTGCAGACCTTGCGCGACGCGGATATCGACAGTGCAGGCGACTTCTACTCAGTCATGGCGAGCGTTGGTTCCGAGTTCAGGTATGTCGATCTCGCAAGCTTCTTTTTTGACAGCGATCCTCACGGAAACCCCATAACGCCAACTTCCGGCGAGAGCTTGGACTACAAATTCAGCGTTGTAACTCCGATGGAAACAGGCACTAATGCGTGCGCGTTCTATTACCCGCATGCTAATCAAGGTTACCTGTTCTACAGTCCCGAGGCCGCACTGGTCGCGGATCAGTGTGCAATTTATGATGGCTCCGATAACGTGACGTTTTCCGAATTTTGTCGCGCGAAAACAGGCGTTGAATTCGTAAACTTCGTGGTTGGACATCAACCGTCCCAGTCGAAGTAGCTACGCCCCTGCTTCTTCCCGAGCCTGTCGCAGGCGGGTTGCAAACAACGGAGCACAGCCCGCCTACGCTCGTGCGTCTTCGGCCTCCGTGATGGTAAATTACCTGCTATCCGGGTCGGATCGCTGCTCATAGAATTGTCCAAGCTCGCGAGTAAAGCTCGCTCTCTGTGATACCTGCGGCCGTCAACTCAACTCTTGACAGACGGCGGACATCGCCGGCTATGGTGACCGCGCAAATCACCCTGAGCATTCGCAGTTCACAATAGTTCGTTTCATCTATGCAATTTGTAGCCAACGGCCCGGACATTCCCGATTCCCTTCTGCAAGCACACGAAGAAGGCCGCGTGGTATTCTTCTGCGGCGCGGGCATTTCCTACCCCGCCGGACTCCCGGGTTTTCGCGGTTTGGTCGACGATATCTATCGACTTGCCGGCACATCGCGTTTGGACATCGAGCAGGATGCTTACGATCGTGGTCAATTCGACACCACCCTGGATCTCTTGGAACGCCGCATCCCGGGCCAGCGCCTCGCCGTTCGTAAGGCATTGGCGCAAGCGTTACGGCCAAAGTGGCGTAAACCGGGTGCCACTGACACGCATGACGCACTACTCGAACTCGCCCGTTGCCGCCAGGGTTCGATTCGCCTCGTAGCGAATACACAAATCTTCGCTGCAACACATGATCGACAACGTAGTCTGGCGGCACGAAGCCGGCGACGAACTCAGAGCTCGACACCAGAAACCGCGTCTGGCGGGCAATCGGAGGCGTCGATCCCATGATGCTCCTGAGCTCTTCGACAGTGCCACCCGCATCAATCCAGTCGGAGACATCCCCTTTCGGGGGAAGATTCGGAAGGCGAACGATCCGGATCTTTCGAGCCACCCCCTCCAAACCTGCTGCTACCTTTTGCGCGTGACGTTCGCCCGCTTCGTCGTTATCAGGCAAGATGAAGACGTCGCGGCCCTTGAAGTATTGGTTTAGCTCTGCGGCCCAATTTCCCGCGCCACCTGCGTTTGTGGTCGCCGCCACCCCCATTGCGCTAAGCGCGTCGGCGTCTTTTTCACCTTCGACAATGAGCACTGGTTCGTGCGTAGCTTCGAGCAGCTCTGGGAGACGGTAAGGAAGCTTTGGACCATTCGGAGCTCCCTTCTGCCAGGCAGCGCCATCCCAGTGCTCTTGCCAGAAGCGCTTCGACGCAGTGCGATAGACACGGAGATAGGGCGTCCCGTCCGCCTGACGGTAAGAATAAGACGTCGAACTCGTGTGAGCGGTAACGCTAGACTGTACCGCAATCGCTTTGTGGGACCGGTTGATCTCTTCCTCCGTCTGCAGCCGGCGCCTTGGTTCCCACCCGGGAAGCCCCGCCATCTTGCGAACGTGATCTTTGCACTTGAGCGGATCATCGTCAGCAAAGCTGTGCGTCACGAACCCACCAGGGGCAGTCGGATCGATTTTGACCGATAACGACCGATCGTGCGGGGAATGCCCCGGTCCGGGCGCGAGAACGTTTTCCCCTCTAACCTCACCGCCTAGCGCATCGGCAAGTTGCTTTGGCGAGACGCTCATGGCGAGCCCAATGTTAGTCAGAGGAAGGATTCAGTCCGAATTCTTTCGGTTTCCGGCCGGGAGCGGACCAAGGTCTGAGAACGCCAGCCCCTGAATCGCTTATTGACGCTGGCGGAGTCCGGGTCCTCGAATCCTTGGAGTACGGGCGGAGGAATTTGCGGTGCCCGCAGATTTCCCGCGGATTCATTGCCTCGCAATATGGGCAGGTTCAGCCGACCAGCTGGCAGTGCCCGCTGATGACAGTGCCGTCGCGTTTATGCGCCTTAAGCGTGCCGTCGACGCGGTTGATGAAACCTTGCCAGACAGCGGTCGGGTCGAACAGATGTTGCCAAATGTTGCCGAGGGTAAGCGCCGTCTCAAAGAACAAGTGCGTATCCGTGACGTGGACGGCCAAATTGCTTCCGAGTGTCCGAGAGTGCATCGTCCCCTCGTCCAGATTAACGGTAACCTGTTCCCCGCTTATGTAGACCGAGTTGCGCTCGCCACCCGTAAGGCCCCGCGCCCAGCATTTCAGATCGATCGTCTCGGCATGTGCAGCCGTTGCAGCTAGCAGCGCTGCGACGATGATGGTTGCTTTCAGCTTCACAGTTATCTCGTCGCTTTGTGACGGCCCTGCCGGGGGGGTCGGACACGGCGGGACATTCGATGACTTTGCCGAAATTTCGGTGTCGCCTTCGAAGGACATGCAGAGGACTCAGTCGTTCAGAGATGAGCACGCGGCAATAGCCATCCCATGATCTTCTGATACGGATCGCGACGACTGCGGACGAATGCGTTCTCGTTCTGCTGAGCGGCGGTCCTGGCGAATTCAGAAATCCCGTCCATAGACTGCCGTTTATCCTTCGGAAGCTTCGCCCATTGGCGAATGATCTTCCGGCGGGCTTCGCGTTGCTTTTCCCTTACGTCAGGCATCGGGACGCTCCTTGAAGAGGATTATTCCAGTCGACCTAGTATTGTTTGGGCTCCCTAGAACTTCAACGTCCAATCAAGAACTCTTGGCCCCTCTGATCGTGCAGCGCTATACAGTGGGGCGAGTCTCATATTGGCTTTGCAGGCCCGCCGCCCTAGAATTGCGGCGATCGCAGGACGGGCGAAATGCAGTATGTTTGCGACGCGCCGAAGGGCAAGACCTGGTTCCGTATCGAGACGGAAGGTGAAGCGATGCATGAGTCGCGCCTGATGGGCCACACAGTTGAGAAATATTTCCGCCGCGAGCGGGAGAAGGCAGTCCAGTCCTGGCGTCCCGAGCGGCCCAACGCGATCGAGCGCGACATCGGCCTCGAGGCCCATGTACAGCGAGAGATGCCGCTTTTCCTCACGCTGCGCGACAGGGAGGGCAATGCACTGACTACAGCGATGCTGCCACCGGGTGGCAAGGATCGCGGCGGGTTCCGGACCATCATCGTTGCCGCATCCAATGCCGATCCTTACCCGCAGCAGGACGCGGCCATCGCTGCACTGGGAGCGCATTTCGGTCTCACACTCGATCGCAACCGCTGCTTCCCCTACGGCCGCTAAGGAGCCTGACAAGTATCGCCGCCTGATTGGAGCGATGTCGGCTCATGGGCCCGAATGCGAAGTCTAAGCGGGTAGCCAAATAGTCTGCTTATCGGGGGCGACCGGAAACGGCGATGCGCCCGCGAGCAATAGCCTCTGCGCTCACGGCCCGTTGTTCAAGGGCGTCCGACAAGCAATGGCAGCACGTCTGCACCGCCCGCCATGAGGGGATTCGACGGCTCGAAATGTTCTCGCAATTCTCGCTTCCGGACGAGTGAGCGCGCATCGAGAAACGCATCCTTCAGGCTGACGGCTTTCCGGAGCGCGACATTGAAAAAAGCGTCCCCAAAATAGGTCCACTTGGCCTTGTCCTGGCAGCCGAACGACGGATGCTTGTCATCGGCCGCGGTGATGACCAGCACATCGGGAGTCGCCAGGCGCGGAATAAAAACCCCCGAATAACAAGCCGAGATGACCACCACCTTGTGTCGCACACCTGTCTTCGCGAGCATGTCGCGGAGACGAGATGGTGTAAGCGTTTCTGTCAGCCGCCCCGCCTTGATTGCAAGGCCATCAGGAGAGCCATGCGAGGTGAGAATCAAAAAGAGAACATCTTTCTCGGGATCCAAGCGGTTGGCTGCCGTCTGCAACGACTTGGTCAGAGCTTCGATCGTTGCGCTTCCGCCTTTCTTGGAATTGTACTCCACGTTGATCGGTCCAGTCTCGAAACGGTCGGCCACGACCTGAGCCGCGCCGGTCGCCTCGGATCTAAACACGCTTTGATCCCCATACAGGCCAAAGGACACTACGCCAACCTTCGCAGCGCCCTCAATAGCACGTACCGGAGGAACCAACGGCCAGATGGTCAGAAAAAAAGCGAAGAGCAGCGCGCCGAGCCGCCTGATCGAGCACCTGGAGGTCATCGCGAACCTCGTTTCGAGATCGCCGCTTCCGCAAGCGCCATCCGTCTCGATGATATGCGCGCAATGAGGTAAACTACTGCCGGATGACGTTGCGGCGCAATAATGAAAGCAACCGGCAATGGCATGGCACCCCAACATTCGGTACGGCACCGAAAGATATCCCGAAAAGGTCGCTCGCCGGCTGCGCGGATTCAACATCGCAGTGTGGCTTGCGTCGTTAATTCCAGCGAGCATGGCATTCGTCCGCTTCGTCGATGGGAAGTGGAAGGTCGGTGTCGCGGATATTCTCGTGGCAACAACGTACGCTTCAATGCCCCAACTTCATCGATATGGACCGATTACAGCACCGCTCGCGTTTGTGGCCGTCTCATATGCGGTTATTCTCTGGGTCACTTCACTGGTTGGCACGAGCGGAGCAACGCAAATTGGCTATTTCACTGCAACCGCGCTGAGTATCTTAATCATCGGGACCGAGCGTTATTTTATTAGCATCATACTCGGGATCGTCTCAGTCGCTTTGATCTTGCTTGTAGAAATAAGCTTGCCGCGCGATACCGGCTTCGTTTCGCCTTCGATGCTCTTTCTCACAAATTTCAGCGCGAGCATCGTTCTCAATTCAGCCCTCCTCTACGGCATTATCTTTTATGCCGTGTGGCAAATGGAACGAGCCGAAGAGGCTGCGGAACGGGAGCGTAAGCGCTCCGATGCCTTGCTGGCTAACATTCTTCCAGCCAAGGTCGCAGATCGATTGAAGGAACGGCCGGGCACGATCATCGCCGACTCTTATGCCGAAGCGTCCATCCTATTTGCCGACATGGCAAGCTTCACGCTCCGTACAGCCGACACAACGCCGGAAGACCTTGTGAGCTTCTTGAACCGCGTATTTTCCCAACTCGATGGTCTGGTCGAACAGCACGAGCTGGAAAAGATCAAGACCTCCGGCGACGCCTACATGGTTGTTGGCGGAGTGCCCGCACGGAGACCTGATCACCTTCACGCGCTCGCCGGGTTAGCACTCGATATGCGCGAGGCTTTGGCAGGTCTCGTTGATGGAAAGGGTCGTGCGGTGCCGGTGCGGATTGGTGTTGCCACAGGTCCTGTTGTAGCGGGCGTGGTTGGTACGCGAAAGTTCTTCTACGACGTTTGGGGCGATGCCGTGAACGTGGCCTCGCGTATGGAGTCAACGGGTATTCCCGGCCAGATTCAAGTTACCGACAAAGCATACGAGGGCCTAAAGGACGACTTCAGCTTCGAGAGGCGCGGCCCAATCGATATCAAGGGAAAAGGCGAAATGCAGACGTGGTTCTTGATTGGCCGCAAAGCATCGGCTGGCGCCTTCGCTCCGGTGGTCACGGCTTGACGCTTGTTGCTGCGACACGAGTGACGCAAAAGCAGAGATCGTGGCACCCCCGCTTCTGGCGGATCAGCGAAGTGGCGGCACCCCTCATCGAGGTCCATCAACGATGCAATCCCCGACACGACGCATCGTCGCGGTTGATGGCCTGGTCGGAGCCCGGCAGATAGGCCGAGATCGATCGCATCGAAATGCCATCGTACTGGGCGCGGGCCGAGTCGATCACGCCCTTGGTGGGCATGTAGAGGTCGGCGGTGACCATCGTGATGGCCTCGGGCGCGTAGGCCAGCGACTGATGCGATAGTCGGCTGGGATGACGACCGCCCCTGCTTCCTTGAGCCGCCTGATGCGGCCGGCTTCGACTCCCGAGCCTCGTCGTTTCGCTGAGTGGAGCCGAAGCATCCATGGTTAGCCCTGCGGTTAGTGGCGCATAGGCGACTGGATTTGCTCAGACTGAGTTCGTCCCATTTTGACCCATTGCAGACTTAGACAGCGCCCGCGCGTATGCGCAGCATCAGAAGTTTCTCACTTCACACCAAATTAGTAAGGTGAGTTATTCCTTGGGTGGTCCGACGCCAGCCGCTGATCTACGTTCACTTTTGAACTAAAACGACTTGCGGTAGTTTACCGATATCACCGGCCAAGGCTCTGCCCGTAGGCGCCGGTGGCTGAGAGACCGATTGCGCTCCCGCCTGCATAACAAGGGGAGCGGCTTATGTCCGAGTTTTCCAAAACGTTAGAACTGCTCGCCCGCCATTCTCGCATAGCAGCACGGGAAGCCGAATTGATCGCCCGGGCGAGAGAGGCCCTCGAAAACTCCGAAGCACTGCTTCAACAGAGCGCCCCCTCGACGTTTGTTGGGAAAACAACAAAGCCTCCCCACAAATGAGAAGACGCTCCTGCTCCGAAGCAAAAGCGAGCCAACGAGCTTCGAGCGATGGTGCGCCAGAACATTCTTGAGCAGCGCAAATTTCTTAGAAAGCTGCGGGCGCGGGCCAGGGGCAATGCTTGTCCTGGCGAGCGCCGAAATCTATCCAGAGATGCCTTATTCCTTGAACAGATACTTAATAAGAGCGGCAGCCGCGAGGATCAGCACGATCACCAGCAAAAGGCCGATCAAGCCCATGCCCCACATACCGGCGCCGCCCATCATGTCTTGCATCATGGCGCGTCACTCTCGCTCATAGAGAGCGTGATCCCGAAGCGCAGTCCTCTCATTTACCGTGCGGAACGACAGTCTTTGGGCCACCGCGATAAGCGTGGGATTTTTCGGTTCTGACGCCCTGCGCGTAGATGTCGCTTCGCGGCGCGTAAACATCAATTCCTTGCGCATAGATATCGCCACCGCTTTGCCGCGTCATTGGGGCAGACGATTTGGGGCCGCCTTGGTACTGCTGAGCCATGCTGGACACAGTCAAGAATGGCGTGACGAGTGCGACGGCAAGGACGTATTTGATAGTCATGATTTTCCTCCGGCACTTACTCCAAAGTGTTGCTGGCAGGTTACACCCCTGCTGCACTCATCTTCATCAAAGAGCTGTGAGCGTGCCTATTTTTTAGCCTCAGCGAACCGTCTTACCTGCCTGCCCTTGTGAAAGCGGGGCGCTCTTCAAAAGAAAACTAATTCAGATCACGCCTTTAGGTGACCTTCTAAACGGCATCGGCTGGTGGCACGCGACTTGCGACGCATGGCGCGGGATTGATCCGCTACTGCCGAGGAAAAGGACATGCGAGCGCACCTGATTGCTGCTGTTGTTTTGATGGCGCTAAGCGTTACATCGGCTTCCGCGACCGTAATTATCAGCGCCGACATCGGCGGTAAGATGCGGGACTATGCGACGCACTTCCGACATGTGCGCGACTCCGGTGAGTCCGTCGTCATTACGGGCAAATGCGTTTCGGCCTGCACCATGGTGCTCGGATTAGTCCCGAGCGACCGAGTCTGCGCCACCCCTGATGCGGTGCTTGGTTTTCATGCGGCATGGATGTTCGATGACTCCGGCAAACGCGTCGTCAGCGCATCCGGGACGCAAGAACTAATGACGACCTATCCGGCTCCGGTGCGCGCTTGGATCGCACGGCGCGGCGGGTTGACGACAAAAATGATGTACCTTCGAGGTCGCGATCTCGCCGCCATTGTTGCGCCTTGCGATAGCTCACGCGTGGCATCTGCTTCACGCTCGAAGCGCTTCGGCGGCACTCAAATTGATGATACAAATTCGCCTCGCGCCAGTTTTGGCGCGCGCTGAATAATCGCACCGGCTTGCTTATCGGTTCTTGCTGCCTAAAGGGACTTGAGCAATAACCGGGTGTCCGCAGGCATCGGTTCATGTCTGCCTATGGCCCTCAGCCGAACAACGCTGAAACCAGTGTATTGTCGGCTATCGGCGGCAGACCGGACCCGGGTCCCGTGCTCACTTCGACCGCTGCTTGTGACCCTGGCTGTGTGAAAAGCCACGAGTCAGCTACGATTTCTCCGTTTCCTGATGGGGGATACGGATGGGACGCTTCGTTGAAGGCCCTGACAGATCCCAGCTAACGCTCTTGCCGGAATGTTTGGAGGATTGGGTAAGCGAGGACAACGCGGTCCATGTGATCGATGTGTTTGTCGAGGCGCTCGACCTGCATGGACTGGGGTTTGAGCGTGTGATCGCCAAGGAGACGGGCCGGCCTTCCTATCATCCGGCAGTCCTTCTGAAGCTTTACATTTACGGTTATCTCAATCGGGTGCAGTCCAGCCGCCGACTGGAACGTGAGGCGTGCCGCAATGTCGAAGTTATGTGGCTGATCGGCCGCCTGGCTCCCGATCATAAGACGATCGCCGATTTCCGGAAGGACAATGGAGCGGCGCTTCGGAAGGTTTGTGCGAAGTTCATTGCACTATGCCGGCAAATGGGCCTGTTGCAGACCCCAAGCGTCGCAATCGACGGCAGCAAGTTCAAGGCGGTTAACAACCGCGACCGTAACTTCACGCACGCCAAGATGGCGAGGCGGATGGCGCAGATCGAGGAAAGTGTCGGTCGATATCTGCGTCAACTCGATAGCGCCGATCGGCAGGAGCCATCGGAAGCGATCAGCATCAAGACGACGAGGATCAAGGAAAAGATCGCTCGGCTGAAGCAGGAGATGAGCCGCCTGGAAGTGCTTGATGCGCGGATGCGCAACACGGCGGATCAACAGATATCACTCACCGATCCGGATGCCCGTTCGATGGCCACCAGCGGACGCGGATCGGGCGTGGTCGGCTACAATGTCTAGGTCGCGGTGGACACCGAACACCATCTGATTGTTACGCACGAGGTCATAAACGTCGGCAACGATCGTGGGCAGCTTGCCCGGATGTCGAAGCAAGCCAAAGAAGTGCTCGAAGTAGACAAACTCGAGGCGGTCGCTGACCGTGGCTACTTCGACGGAGAGGAGATATTAGCCTGCGAAGAGGCTGGCGTTGCAGTCACCTTGCCCAAGCCTATGACGTCGAACGCCAAGGCGGAGGGCCGGTTCGGCAAACAGGACTTTGCGTACCTGCCTGATGAGGACGTCTACCGCTGCCCATCGGGCCAGCTGCTGCCCTATCACTACACCAACATCGAGCATGGGATGACGCTGCGCCGTTACTGGTCGACAGCGGCGTGCCAGGGCTGCGCGATCAAGAGCCAATGTACGCCGTCCAAGGAGCGCCGCATCACGCGGTGGGAGCATGAGCATGTGGTCGAGGAGGTTCAGAGACGGCTCGATTCCAATCCCGACGCCATGCGGACGCGGCGCGAGACGGTCGAGCATCCCTTCGGCACGATCAAGGCCCGTATGGGTGCGACCCACTTCCTGATGAAGCGCCTGCGCAATGTCGCTGCTGAGATGGCGCTGCATGTTCTCGCCTATAACCTCACACGGGTGATGAACGTCCTCGGCAAACCGAGCCTGATTGCAGCCATCCGCGCCGCCTGACGGCGGGAAGTGCGTCCAAAATTGCATCCCCGGTCGCGATACCTAATTTGGCGGGTTATTGGACGCTCCGACACGCAAACACCGGCCGCGCGCAATACTTGGCGACCACGCCGCGTCCGACCCATGCGTTTCCACACAACCAAGACCCATCTGCGAAGTTGCGCCTCCTCTGCCGCAGTCCGCTAATCAGGTTATAGCAGACCAGATTTGCTCAATCTGAGTTCTTCGCGTTTTGACCCATTCCAGACTCCGCAGCTGTTTCCAACATGGCTGGAGCGGGGGCCCGGCGAGCCTTCATCCGGCACGCGGGGCGCGAAAGGACTAGGCTCGTCCTTTGCCCGTGCTTCCTTTCACTCCGGAAGCCCTGCTTTACGCAAACCCTCGGCGATGCGCTGGAATTCGGCAAGGAAAACGACGTTATCGGACCACTCAGATCCATCCTGCAACCAACGGGCGAGGGTGTAGTTCGGCTTGAGCCGACGAAGTTCAGCGATGGCGGCGTGGGCTTCTTGCTCATGTCCCGTCAGTGCGTTAGCGGCAGCAAGATCTGCGTAGGCGATCCAAAAGGGATTCACCGCGATCGAGCGACTGCACCAGTCTTTCGCCTCATCATATTGGGCGAGATGACTGTGCGCATGGCAGACGTAGAAGTACCACGTGCTTAGGAGCGGATCCCGGGGGCTTAGCTGGATGGCCATATCGAGGGGGGCAAATGCCTCCGCAGAGCGGCCGACGCGTATCTTGGCAGCGCCGAGCGCGCCATGAGCCGGAGCGAGACTGGGATTTATCCCGATTGCTGCCATGTACTCGCCGACCGCAGCGTCGAGGTTCCTCCCCTTCGCCCGTTGGATCTCGCCCTTTACATAGTGTGCCATCGCGTCACTGGGAAACTGGGACAGAACCTGGTCTACCGCACTCTCGGCGCGCCGCAGCTTATCTGCAGGCGCATCGATCCAACGATAGTTGACTGCCATCGCCAGAGTATCCGCCAGTCCTACAAGGGCCTTAGGGTAGGCGGGATCGATCTGGAGTGCGCGCTCGAAGAGGGCATTGGACTGGAGCAACTGTTCGCGCGAATATGGCCGATTGAGCACGGCCCAGCCGCGCATGGTAAGATCGACCGCATCAGGATTGTTGGGCCGCGCAACCTCGGCGTCGCGGCTTTCTTGGTTGGTCAGTTCGAGATCAAGTCGCCGCGCCAGTCCACCCGTGATGACGTCCTGAAGCTGCAGCGATTTAGACCACTGACCATCGACGCTCTCCGACCAGATCTGTGCACCGGTCCGCGTATCGATCAGCCGGGCATTGATCCGGACAGTTGACTGCGTTCTGCGCAAGCTACCGTCGAGGACATAGCGGACGCCGAGTTCGCGGCCAGCGCGCTTTGGTTCAACGTTCTTGTACGCGCGGGCTGTACTCGGCGCAATCACGAAGCTGTCCTCAATGCGAGAGAGAGCGGCGCTTAGATCGTCAGCAACACCTTCCGCAAAGTATTCTTGTTCGGCTTCGTTGCTCAAATTGGTGAACGGCAGCACGACAATCGATAGGCGATGGTTCAACCGCTGCGGTTCGCCCCAACGGATGTACCAATAACCTAGAGCGCCAACCATGAGCAGGAGAAGCGCTATTGGTAGGGTCATCCAAGCTTTCCGCAGCCCACGCGCAGACCGCAGACCAAACAGGAAGCCGCCAGCTATGTTCAGGAAGGAAACGGCGGGCGGTGTATCGGAGAGGTGCAGAGCATAGGCGCGGACTGGGACGGCGATGTTCTTGAGGTTCTGCTCGCCCAGATCGGCGAACCCAACCCCGACCTTGCCTCGGACTTGATCGTAGGCGGCGGAAGATATGCAGATGCCGCCGGGCTTCGCGATGCCCTCAAGCCGCGCCGCAATATTCACGCCGTCGCCAAAGATGTCATTCGGCTCAACAATTACATCCCCGATGTTAATTCCCACACGAAATGCAATGCGCTTGGCTTCTGGATCATCGCCTGTAACTTTCCTCACCCCGGTCTGGAATTGTATCGCGGCTCGAACCGCTTCGACTGCGCTCGGAAATTCAGCCAGAAAGCCGTCGCCGGTATTTTTGACGATACGACCATCGTGTTCGGCAATGGCCGGCGCAACCGCGTCCGCTAAAAGCGCCGTCAAATTGGCATGTGTAGCCTCTTCGTCATTGTGCATGAGCCGCGAATAGCCGGCCACATCCGCGGCCAATATCGCCGATAATCTGCGCTCGACCCGGACTGCTCGCTCCTGCACCATGGTCCGCACTCCAGCCTCTCATTTGTACGACGGATCGCACGGCAGAGCCAATCGTGCGACGTCCATCCAAATGCTGCTGACGGTTACTATCGCCTAGCATAAACGTCAGCCGCGCTGACTGAGTTTGCTCGGACTATGATGAGACATTAGGGAGAATCTCCCTGCGTCGCTGACTGGCCCCAAGGCGAAGTGGTCCAATCGGCCGTTGAGGTCCGCTGTTAGTTGCAGATCGGACCTGCCGCTCTGCTCACAGCTCGCGCTCCATCGCCGGATGCTGCCGGTTCTTCACCTTGATCCAGTGCTTGGTCCTGCCGCCCTGATACGGCCGGTCCCGCCGCTTCGATACCAGCCCTTCAAGTCCTAGCTTGCAAGCAGCGCGAAACAGGTCAGGCCCAAGCTCGCCACGCTCGAAGGGATTGACGAAGACGCCTTCAGGGCGCCGCGCCAACAGGCGCTCCAAGTTCGCCTTGCGCATCGACAAGGGGAGCATGCGGAGGTCGTCACCACCTTCGGCAAGAATATCGAAGGCGCAGAACTGCACCTCGTGATCGTGCCTGCGCGAGTGAAGCGCGTTAAAATCTGAGATGCCATCGACGCCCAGCACGACGGCTTCGCCGTCGCGCACGAATTGCTTCTGACGGACCTTACGAGCGGCTTCCACGATCCATGGATAACGGCTGGCCCAATTGTAGCCGCCGCGCGTGATCAGACGCACGCGGTCGCCATCTCGCTCCAAGCGGAGGCGATAACCATCATACTTTACTTCATGCAGCCAATCGGCGCCGTCCGGGACCGTAGTGCCCTTGGTCGGCAGGCAAAACTCAAATGTACGCATTCGGGAAAAATAGGCATTCGCGGCCTGAATGCGGGATGGAGCAAGTCGAAAGCTGCGGCCTGCTCTACGGCCTTGGCGGCAGATCAGCAGCGATTTCGCTCCCCGTGCGCTCACCGATAGCTTGCTCCACCGCCGATGCGAGCACAGCAAGATGCTCGGCCAATCTGGCGAGCAACTCGCGCTTTTTTGAGTCGGTTGCCAAATCTCGACTAAGGGCGCACTCAGCGGCGTCTCGCCGAAGCTTCTCCAGCTGGGCCTGCATGTCTTTCATTTGCGGCCTCGATGTTCCCTTGTGGGAACATTACAAATACTCGTTCCAGCTCACAAGTGAACACAGTGAAATCACAGAAGTGGAGTAGCATCCCAATTGCATGGCGCATTTCTTGTCGCGCCAGCCGTCGGACCGCCTGCCCCTATTGTCCCCTCCAGCCCTCGTAGGAGGGCAGGCTGGTCCGAGGGGCCCTTTGACGCCGTTAAGCGCGCCGCTTATTCCCCGCACAGGCGCCGAGATGATCCGCTGGCAAGGAAGGCACTTGTAGACCTTTACAGCCAGCCGATCTGCGATTGCGCGCAAGGCGCCGACCGGCACCATTTCGCGGGTGCACCTGTCGCAAGCAGGAGGTGCAATGGCGTTGTTGAGCCCTTTCATAGTGATCAAGCGCATATCCGAAGCCGGGCCGGCGAACACTCGGGAAAAATACGGGTGGCGGAGCTGTTGTCACTTTAGCCAAAACAGACGCGGGCGCCGCTGAACTCAAGGCCCGGTATTGAGCCAAAGCGCGCCCACATGCGCTTTTCCGATTAACTAAAGTTATCGCAGGGCCATTTGCTCTGCGCGATAATTTTGTCAAACGGAGACACCAAATGAGCAAGAGGCGTCGGCGTTTCAAGCAGACCACTTCTCTGCAAGATCGGTTGAGCGATTTCGCTTGTGAACTCCGCGAGGAAGCTCGTGCGTATCCTCCCGGTCCAGAAAGAGAAGAACTCCTCAAGAGAGCGCGCGGGGCCGATACCGCTGCTCTTTGGGACGAGTGGCTTCGTTCGCCGGGGCAGACCCCGCCGATCTTGTAGTATTCTTAGGCTAGCGGCAGAAGTCTTGCTTTGCGCCAAATGAGAAAGACGAGTTATTCTTCGGACGGTCCCGATCAAGCGGCCAATCTACGTTCACCTTTGAACCAAAGCGGCTTGTGGTAGTTTACGGATATCACCGGCCAAGGCTCTGCCCTGTAGGCGTCGGTGGCTGAGAGACCGAGAGCGCTCCCGCCTGGACATTGAGGGAGCGGCTATGTCCGAGTTCTCCAAAACATTAGAATTGCTCACTCGCCATCTTCGTATGGCAGCGCCGGAAGCCGAATTGCTCGCGCGGGCTAGAGAAGCGCTCGCAAAATCCGAAGCACTACTGCAACAGAGCGTTCCCTCGACGTTTATTGGGAAGCAAAAAAGCCTGCCCGCCAAGGAATAGGGCTGGTCACCACTCCAACCTCGACGCGCACGTCTTAGCCCTCAGCCGAACAACGCTGAAACCATTGTATTGTCGACTATCGGCGGCAGACCGGACCCGGGGCCGTGCTCACTTCGACCGCTGCTTGTGACCAACTCGGACATTCCGCTTAAACCCCGCCAAAGCGGGGCCTCGACGCAAGCAAACCCGGTATCTTGTCGGATTACCCTGCCCTCCGGTCAGCTATTTGAAGCACATTGCTGCCGGATAGGAATGCAGCCCAATCCTTCATCAAACCCCGCCGCTTCTCCAGCTTTTGGCCCCGCTGATAGGCGGCGGTAGTCTCGCTCTTGTACTTGTGGGCTAGAGCGGCCTCGCGAACGCCGTCAGGATAATCAGTGCATTCCTCGGCCCAGGTTGCAAACGTCGAGCGGAAGCCATGCACCGTCACGTGTCCGTAGCCTAGGCGATCAAGCACTGCGAGCATTGCGTTTTCGGAGAATGCTCCGCCATCAGAACTAGTGAAGATCAGTTCGCCTTGGCGTCCATCGCGCAGCTCGTCAAGCACCGCCAATGCGGGTTCGGACAAGGGAACGTAATGGTCCTGGTCCATCTTCATTCGCTCGCCCGGGATTTTCCAGGTCGAGTTTGGCCGATCGATCTCAGACCAACGCCCCTCGACTGCCTCGTTGGTGCGGCAAGCCGTGAAGATTAGGAAGCGCAACATGGCAGCAGCTCGGCCCGGAGCGCCAGCAAGAAGCGTCAAAAATGCCGGTGCCTCGGCATAGGGCAAAGCGGGATGATGCCGGACGACTCGCTTGGAGCGCTTTGGTAGTTTCTCGCGCATTTGCCGTGTAAGTTCGGCTGGATTGCGGAACTCCGGATCATCGATATCGACGTTCTTTGCGATGATCGTTTCGATCCGGCCGCGGACGCGGTTCGCAGTCTCCCGCTTCTCCACCCAGATTGGCTCCAGCAGATCGTAGATGTGGCTTGGTTTAATCTCCGGGATCGTCAGCTTGCCAATGGTGGCGTAGGCATAGCGCTTGAGTGAGGACGGCCACTGGTCGCGATGCTTCTCACTCCAGGTCGACCAGTTCGCCCGAATGTAGGCTTCCGCGCATTCTTCGAAAGTCGGCAACAGCACCTTGGCCACGACGGCTTTCGTCTCTTCGCGTGCTTTTCGCCGTTCCTGGACGATGTCGACACCGGCCGTGCTGCGATCACCTTTGACGCGCAGCCGAGCCGCATCCCGGGCAAGCCGCGCGTCCTTTAGCGATACCTCCTTCAACGAACCGAGACCGTGCCACCGCTCTTTGCCGTCTTTCCAATATCTATACGACCAGCTTTTCGACGTTGGTCCCGTGACGATCAAGTAGAGGCCGCCGCCGTCTGCATATTTGCCGGGCTGTATGAGGCGCTCTACGTCCAGTGGTTTGAGCCGTCCAGCCATTGTTCCTCCCAGAGAAACGTCCTCCGAACCCACGGTCTTAAGCTACGGTCAGTGACCCGATTAGGAAGAACACCGAGGAACTGCGAAGTACAGTCTTTCGGTACAAGTCACTGATTTTGCTGTGGAGTTCGAACGACCACGAACAGTGGCGAACAATATACTGGCGGAAGGGGTGGGATTCGAACCCACGGTACCCTTGCGGGCACGCCGGTTTTCAAGACCGGTGCCTTAAACCACTCGGCCACCCTTCCTGAGCCTGGAATGGCTGTCGCTTAACCCAGTCGCCCGCGCAAGGCAACGCGAAGTTGGCCCGCCCTCGCCTCAAGCTTGTTTGTCAGGCAAGCGTCAGCCTGTTCGCTTAGGCTGTGCCCTTCGCAAATCCCGGACACTGGCGACATCTCCCAGGGGCGTCGCTGGTTGCGAGGCCCGGCTGGATTGGTCTCCATACCCGGGCCTCGTTTGCGCTTCCCCAAAAGCAAACGGCGCTCCGTGGGGAACGCCGCTCGAAGCCGGTTCTCTTGCCTGGCGTCAGTAGCCGCAGGACGCGCAGTTCATCTGCACGGGGGCGTAATAGGAATAGCCGGGCGAGACCATCTCGACGCGCTGACGGGTGGCGTATTGCGGCGGGATGCGCTCGTACTGGACGCTCGGCGGCGCCACCATCACTGTCTGCGGCACCATCACGGTGCGGTACTGCGCCGGCGTGCGATGCGCGACGACGGAGCCAGGCGAGACCATCACGGTCTCATCGATGGTGCGGTATTGCGGCGGCACGTATTGCTGCTGATAGCAGGTCGTGCACGGCGGCGGCGTGTAGCAATTGTAGCAGCCGGCGGAGGCTGTGCCCGTCATGGAAATCGCGGCGACGGCCGTGGAGAAGACAACAGCGAGAGTACGAGACATTGCGGTGGCGCCCCAGTTGCCCGAAATGGATTTGCGAAGGTCGCGGAAGTATACGCCGCAAAACCTTGCTTTGCCGAACTTCGTCGGGGCATCCTTAATGCGAACGGCCGATCGCGGCGGAGCGGTAAGAACTCATTGACCACGCGCATTAACGCGCGGGATGTTTGCGCCGGGATACGCATAACAGCGAGTGCAATATCGGACATCGACGCGGTACTGGTTCGAGCACAATTTGCAGCGTTCATCCGCCTTCGACAGTCGAGCTTCAACGCCTCGCTGCTCTTTCCAGGAACTCCAGCAGCGAGGGATCAGTCTCCTCGAACTCGACGAAGCGGCGGCGCAGCTCATCGGCAATTTCGGCGGTAGCATCCCGCGACCATCCCTCCGCGGTATTGAAGGCCACGATACGTGTGGGATGGAGATACTGCCCTTCGGCGAGATGTCTGAGCAGGGTCGCGCGATTGGCGTCCTCCTCGGCCGTCTCGCACCAGGCCCTGCCCAGCCGGCGGCCGAAGTCGTCGAGCACGAGATAGACGTCCCGGTCTGTCGTGATTTGCGGCACGAGCGATGGAGAATGACTCATGGCTAACTCCGCTACTTGAAATCCGGACTTGTGCGGACGGATCTCGATACGGCGACCGCCTCGGCCGAATTCGGAAAAGAGGGATTTCGACGATTTTCTTAGGATGGCACGATTAAATAAAAAATAAAAACAAAATTAAAAATTAAATAGCGAAATGTGGATAAATGCACTAGGTTGATGGTGCCTGGCGGGCGAGCCCGCGCGTCGGGTGCCCACTTCGCAAACGGCTCCCGCTCCCCACCCCAACCAGCCCACGCCCCCCGGGGAGGCGGGAGCCGTTCTTTCCGAATCTCCGTTTCGGCTTCGCGTTTCCTGCAACGGCGCATCCGCGCGCTCGCGCGGAGCCGCGCGTCGTTCCGAAGATCGTCGATCCAGCCTTGTGGTGCCGATCAGGCGCCTACTTCGCGCGCCGCTTCACCTCGCGCACCGCGCCGCGCGCGGCGCTGGTGGTGAGCGCGGCGTAGGCCTGCAGCGCGGTGGAGACGTTGCGCTTGCGATTGGCCGGCTGCCAGGAGGCATCGCCCTTCGCCTCCTCCGCAGCGCGGCGCTTGGCGAGCTCCTCGTCTGAGACTTCGAGGCTGATGCTGCGGTTCGGGATGTCGATGGCAATGCGGTCGCCGTCGCGCACGAGACCGATGTTGCCGCCTTCGGCGGCTTCCGGCGACAGATGGCCGATCGACAGGCCCGACGAGCCGCCGGAGAAGCGGCCGTCGGTGACGAGCGCGCAGGCCTTGCCGAGGCCCATCGATTTCAAATAGCTGGTCGGATACAGCATCTCCTGCATGCCGGGGCCGCCGCGCGGGCCTTCATAGCGCACCACGACGACCTCGCCGGCGACGACCTTGCCGCCCAGAATGCCTTCGACCGCCGCGTCCTGGCTTTCGAACACGCGCGCGGGGCCGGAGAATTTCAGGATCGAGGCATCGACACCGGCGGTCTTAACGATACAGCCGTCCTGCGCGAGATTGCCGTAGAGCACGGCGAGGCCGCCGTCCTTGCTGAAGGCGTGCTCAAGATCGCGCACGACGCCCTTCTCGCGGTCGGCATCGAGCTCGTCATAGCGGCGCTCCTGGCTGAAGGCGACTTGCGTCGGGATGCCGCCGGGCGAGGCGCGATAGAAGGTGCGCACCGTCTCGCTCTTGGTGCGCTTGATGTCCCAGCGCTCCAGCGCCTCGTTCATGGTCGGCGCGTGCACGGTCGAGACCGAGGTGTCGATCAGGCCGGCGCGATCGAGCTCGCCGAGGATGCCCATGATGCCGCCGGCGCGATGCACGTCCTCGACATGCACGTCGGCAACCGACGGCGCGACCTTGCAGAGCACGGGCACGCGGCGCGAGAGCCGGTCGATGTCGCGCATGGTGAACTCGACCTGCCCTTCATGGGCGGCGGCGAGCAGATGCAGCACGGTGTTGGTCGAGCCGCCCATGGCGATGTCGAGCGTCATCGCGTTCTCGAACGCCTTGAAGTTTGCGATGTTGCGCGGGAGCACGCTCGCGTCGTCCTGCTCGTAATAGCGGCGGACCAGATCGACGATCGTGTGGCCGGCCTCGACGAACAGGCGCTTGCGGTCGGCGTGGGTTGCGACCACCGAGCCGTTGCCGGGCAGCGCGAGGCCCAGCGCCTCGGTCAGGCAGTTCATGGAATTGGCGGTGAACATGCCCGAGCAGGAGCCGCAGGTCGGGCACGCCGAGCGCTCGATCACCTTGACGTCGTCGTCGCTGACCTTGCTATCGGCCGCGGCGACCATGGCGTCGATGAGGTCGACCGCCTTGGTCTTGCCGGCCAGCTTGACCTTGCCGGCCTCCATCGGCCCGCCCGAGACGAACACGGCGGGGATGTTGAGCCTGAGCGCTGCCATCAGCATGCCGGGCGTGATCTTGTCGCAGTTGGAGATGCAGACGAGGCCGTCGGCGCAATGTGCGTTGGCCATGTACTCGACGCTGTCGGCGATCAGCTCGCGCGACGGCAGGCTGTAGAGCATGCCGTCATGGCCCATGGCGATGCCGTCGTCGACGGCGATGGTGTTGAACTCCTTGGCGACACCGCCGGCCTGCTCGATCTCGCGTGCCACGAGCTGGCCGAGGTCCTTCAGATGGACGTGGCCGGGCACGAACTGGGTGAAGGAGTTGACCACCGCGATGATCGGCTTGCCGAAATCGGCATCCTTCATGCCGGTCGCGCGCCAGAGGCCGCGGGCGCCCGCCATGTTGCGGCCGTGCGTGGTGGTGCGGGAGCGATAGGCTGGCATGGCGGTTTCCGTCCTCGGGTTTGGGGGCCGGGCGGGAAAATATGGAGCCGCCCCAGGCCTTTCGGGCCGGATAGCGCACCGACCCGGCGGGCGCAACGGGAACTTGGGGCGGACAGGGCTCCCCTGCTCCCGGCGCGGAGGCTCGCACGTGCCCCGGACGCAGCGCAGCGTTAGCCCGGCGATGCGAAGCATCGTCCGGCGCGACGGTGCGCTGCAGAGCCGGGGCCCATGTGGCAGCGAGGGCTGTGGCCTCCTGGGTCCCGGCTCGCGCTACGCGCGTCCGGGACACGAGACCTGCCCCCTATTGCAGCGTCGGATCGAGCCGGTCGCGCAGCCAGTCGCCGATCACGGAGACGGCCAGCGTGGTGACGACGATGGTGGTGGCCGGCGCCAGCATGATCCACGGGGCCCGGGTCAGATATTCGCGGCCATAGCCGACCATATTGCCGAGGCTGGTCATCGGCGGCTGCACGCCGAGGCCGAGGAAGGACAGGCCGGATTCCATCAGGATCACCTCGGGGAAGACCAGCGTGGTCGAGACGATCAGGGTCGAGGCGATGTTGGGCAGGATGTGCCGGAGGTAAATCCGCGACGGCGTCGCCCCTAACTGGCGGACCGCGGCGGCGTAGCCTTGCGCGTTGGCGGAGATGGCTAGGCCCCGCGCGATGCGGGCATAGCGTTCCCAGCCGAACAGGCCCATCAGGCCGACCAAAAGCGGCAGCGAGTTGCCGAAGAAGGCGAGCACGGCCAGCGCCATGATCAGGAACGGCATGCTGGCCTGGAAGTCGGACAGCATCAGCACGAGCTGCTCCACGGCGCCGCGGAAGTGCGCGGCGAGGAAGCCGAGCGTGGTGCCGACCACGGCCGAGATCGCTGTGGCGCCGAACGCGATCAGCAGCGAGATGCGGATGGAAACGAGCAGCCGCGACAGCACGTCCCGGCCGAGCTCGTCGGTGCCGAGCCAGTGCGCGGCATTGCCGGGCGCAGCCAGCCGGTTGCGCAGGTCGAGCTGGGTGAAGCCGTAAGGCGCGATCTTCTCCGCAAAGGCCGCGATCAGCAGCATCGCGACGATCCAGGTGACCGCCAGCGCGACCGAGACCGGAATCGCCGGCAGGCTGATGCGGCGTGAAAACGCTTTGGCTTCCTTCAGCGTGGCGTCGGTCATGCGTGCGCTCCCTTGCTGCGCAGGCGCGGGTCGAGGAAGCCGTAGAGGAAATCGACGACTAGGTTCGACGTCACCATGGTCATCGCAACCAGCAGCAGGATGCATTGCACGACCGCAAGGTCGCGATTGGCAACCGCAACGACAAGAAGACGCCCTACTCCCGGCCAGGCGAACACGCTCTCGACCACGACGGCACCGGCGATCAGCGTGCCCACCATGAAGCCGAGAATGGTCACGGTCGGGATCGCCGCGTTCGGCAGCGCATGCGACGTCACCACCTTGCGCCAGGGCACGCCTTTTGCGGATGCGGTGCGGATGTAAGGTTGGCCGAGCACCTCCAGCATGGCGCTGCGGGTGAAGCGCGCCAGCACCGCCGCGCCGCCGAGGCTGAGCGTTGCGATCGGCAGGATGGCATGGCGCCAGCTGTCCTGCCCGCCCGAAGGCAGCCAGCCGAGCTGCACGGCGAAGACGAGCACCAGGATAAGTGCAAGCACGAAGCTCGGGACCGTAAAGCCGGCGACCGCCGTCATCATCACGGCGCGGTCGATTGCCGAGCCGCGGTGCAGTGCGGCGTAGATCCCGGCTGGAATGCCGAGCGCGACCTTGAAGAAGAAGGCCGGCAGGGTCAGCGCCAGCGTCGCCGGAATGCGTTCCAGCACCAGCTCGATCGCGGGCCGGCCGTCGCGCATGGAGCGGCCGAGCTCGCCCTTGGCGATGGCGCCGAAATAGTCGAAATATTGAGCCCAAATGGGATCATCGAGGCCCCACGCCTTGCGGAATGCCGCCAGCACCTCCGGCGGCGCCTCGGGCCCCAGGATCATCAGCGCGGGATCGCCTGACAGCCGCAACACGACGAAGGCGAAGGTGACGACGAGCACGATCGTGAGCGCGGCGCGTCCGATCCGAATGGCGAAATAACGTCCCATCACGCGGCGTCCCGTGTCGCAGCGCCGGTGACGAGATGGCAGGCGACCTGCCTGTCGCCGCCGACGGCGGACAGCACCGGCACCTCGCTCGCACAGCGCGCAATGGCGCGCGGGCAGCGCGGATGGAAGGCGCAGCCCGTGGGGCGCGCGGCCGGGTTCGGCGGATCGCCTGACAGCACGATGCGGCCGGCGCTGCGGCGGCCCGGCGCGGGCGAGGCCGAGACCAGCGCCTGGGTGTAGGGATGCTCGGGCCGCGCGAACAGATCGTCGGCGCTGCCGATCTCGACGATGCGGCCGAGATACATCACGGCGACGACGTTGCTGATCTGCCGGACGACGCGCAGATCGTGGCTGATGAACAGCAGCGTCAGCGACAGCTGCGCCTGGAGATCGCAAAGCAGGTTCACCACCTGCGCCTGGATCGAGACGTCGAGCGCGCTGACCGGCTCGTCGCAGACCAGGAAATCCGGCTTCGTGGCGAGCGCCCGCGCCAGCACGATGCGCTGCCGCTGGCCGCCGGAGAGCGCGCCGGGATAGCGCGCGCCATGCGCCGGCGTGAGCTCGACGGCGCGCAGCAGCTCGCGGACGCGCTCCTCGCGCATCGCGGGCGTGCCGAGGCCGTGAATGTCGAGCGGCTCGCGGATCTGCGTCGCGACCGGCAGCCGGCGGTCGAGCGCACCCAGCGGATCCTGGAAGATCATCTGCATCCGCGCGCGCTGCGCACGCCACGCCGTCGTCCCAAGCGCGGCCATCGGCTTGCCGTCGAACCGCACCTCGCCGCTATCAGGCTGTTCGAGGCCGAGCACGATGCGGCCCGTGGTGGATTTACCCGACCCGGACTCGCCGACGAGACCCAGCGTCTGGCCTCTGGCAATCGTGAGCGACACGCCGTCGACGGCATGGACGGCCGCAGCTCGCCCGAACATTCCAGAGCGCATCGCATAGGTGCGCGAGATCGCGGAGACCTCGACGAGCGGCGGACTCATTCGGCGGCAATCCCGAGCAGCGCGCGGCGCGAGGCCTCGGCGCGGACGCAGGCGACGCTGCGATCATCGGCGATCGGCGCGAGGCTCGGCGCCGCAAGGACGCATGCTTCAGCAACCAGCGCGCACCGCGGCGCGAAGGCGCAGCCGCCGGGCATGTGCGCGGGATCCGGCACCGTGCCGGGGATGGCGGTGAGGCGCCGGCGCGGACCATCGAGCGGCGGCAGCGCGCCGATCAATCCTTGCGCATAGGGATGCACGGGATCGGCGAACAGCTGGTTGCTCGGGGCCTGCTCGACGATGCGGCCGGCATACATCACCGCAACACGGTCGCAATTCTCCGCGACGACGCCGAGATCGTGGCTGATCAGCACCATCGCCATGCCGAGCTCGCGGCGGACCGTGGAGAGCAGCTCCAGGATCTGGGCCTGGATGGTGGCATCGAGCGCGGTGGTCGGCTCGTCCGCGATCAAGAGATCGGGATTCCCGGCCAGCGCCATCGCGATCATGATGCGCTGGACCTGGCCGCCGGAGAATTCGTGCGGATAGGCCTCGAGGCGCCGGCCTGCGTCGGGGATGCCGACGAGATCGAGCAGCCGCCGCGCCTCCGCCTTCACGGCGTTGCCTTGGAGATCGCGGTGCAGCGCCAGCGCTTCGCAGAGCTGCTTGCGGATGGTCAGCACCGGGTTGAGCGCGCTCGCCGGATCCTGGAAGATCATGGCGATGCGCCCGCCCCTGACCTGATCGAGCTCGATGGCCGGCGCGCCCAGCAGTTCGCGCCCGTCGAGCCGCACCGAGCCCGAGACCTTCGCATGCCTCGGCAACAGGCCGAGTGCGGCGAGCCACGTCACCGACTTGCCGGAGCCGGACTCGCCGACGAGGCCGACGGCCTCGCCCTTCTGCAAGGCAATATCGACCCCGCGCAGGACCGGCACGCCGCCAAAGGCGACGTGCAAGCCCTCGATGCTGACCAGCGGCGGCACCTTCAGACCTCGAAATTGCCGGCGCGGAAATCCATCGCGAAGGCGGGGGCCGCCTTCCACTTGATCGATTTCGGCTTGGCCGTGAAGGTCGCGTTCTGGTGCAGCACCGTGTAGGCGGGATCTTCGCGCTCGGCGATCTCCAGCATGCGGCGGAACGCCTTCTTGCGCGCCGCGCGGTCGGTCGACGTCTCCAGGAATTCGGAGAGCGTATTCAGCTCGACATTGGTCCATTCGCCGATCTGCTGCTGCTGGCCGTTAGGGCCGTGCTGGGCGACCAGCGACGACACCGGATCGTTGAAGGCGGCCGAGTTCGACCAGTCGCGCACCGCGCGGGTCGGCCCGCGCTCCATGATCTGCGACCAGTTCTCCTTGGTCTCGATCTGCACGTTGAGGCCGACCGACTTCCACATCTCGACCAGGATCTGCGCGGTGGCGACCTGGTTGGTGTAATAATTGTTGAGCAGGCGGTACGGGATCGGGTCGCCCTTGTAATTGGCCTGCTTGAGCAGATCCTGCGCGAGCTTGGGATCATAGGCCGGCACGCTCCAGTCGGCGTTGAACATGTCGCCGTAGAACTCCCATTGCAGCCCCTTCGGCACGCGGGTGCGCCCGGCCCACAGGCTGTCGACGATCGCCTGGCGATCGATCGCATGGGTGAAGGCGCGCCTGACCAGCGGATTGGCGAGCACGGCATGGTTCTTGTCGAACACGGTGAGGCGGTGATTCTGAATCGTGCCGCCCTGCACCTCGAACGCGGCATTCTTCTCGATGCCGGCGATCTGGTCCGGCGGGATGTCGCAGGCGAACTGGTATTCGCCCGAGAGCAGGCCGTTGATGCGGCTCGCGACCTCAGGCACTTCGAGGAAACGGATGCGCTTGAGCGGTGGACGACCGCCCCAATATTCGTCGTGGGCTTCCAGAGTCAGCGAGACGTCGGGCTTGAGCTCGACGACCTTGTACGGACCGGTGGTAACGGGTTTGCGCGCCCAGTCGAGATAGCTGGTGGACTCTTCCCAGGCGCGGCGGTTCATGATGTCGGAGCCGTAGCGCGACAGCCGGCCCTCGATCGTGACGTCGGGCGTCGCGTTGTAGAAGCGCACCGTGTACTTGTCGACGGCATCGACGCGCACCAGGTCCGGCCAGATGCGGCGGGCGACCGCGGGAACGTCCGGCGGAAGCTCCTTGCCCGGGCGCGGCGTCGGGATCTTCTCGAACGCCTTGATGGTGGAGCGGTTCTTGGCCTCGGTCTCGCCGAACATGCGCTCGCGGCTGAAGGTGAAGACGACGTCTTCCGCCGTCAGCTCGTCGCCATTGTGGAACTTGACGCCCTGGCGCAGCTTCACCTCGACGGTCTGATCGTCGATGCGGCGCCATTCGGTGGCAAGGCCCGGCACGGCTTCGAGGCTGCCGCGCCAGTTCTTCGAGATCAGGCCTTCCCAGATCGAGGAGAAGAACACGCGCTCGCCCACATTCGACTGCTCGCGCAGCACGTCGAGCACGTTGGCATTGGTGACCTTCTGGACCGCGATGGTCACCGACGGACGGTTGTCGGCTTGCGCGATGGCAAAACGCGGCAGCAGCAAGGTGCTTGCGGCAGCGCCGCCGGATTTCAGGATGGTGCGTCGGGTGAGCTTGCTCATGATGGTGACCCTGCCCTTTATGATTGCGGTTATTCGGCGAGACCGAGGGCGGCGAGATGCGCCGCGCCCTTGCGGACGTCGTCGTGATTGCGGAGTTCGAGGATCAGCCTTGGGTTCGACGTCAGCCGGCCAAGCGCGCGGAACACGGCGACCCAGGGAATATTGCCCTCGCCCGGCGCCCAGTGCCGGTCGACGAAGCCATCGGTGTCCTGCAGGTGCACATGCGTCAGCATGTCGCCTGCGGTCTCGACGTAATAGTCGACCGGCGGCGCGCCGGTGGAGATGTGGGCGTAATTGGCGTGTCCGGTGTCGAGCGAGACGCGGACCTTGCTGCTTTCCAGCGCCTTGGCGAGGCGCACGCGATCGCGCGGATCCTTGTCCTCGATGTTCTCGATGACGATCTCGCAGCCGATCGTCTCGGCACGCGCGATCACCTCGGCCAGCGTCGCCTTGACGCGCTCGACGATATTGGCGCGGTTGTCAGGATAGAGGTCGAGATTGTTGTGGTCCCAGGTCGTGAACGGCGAATGGATCACCATCTGCGTCGCGCCGAGGAACTCGGCGGCCTCAAGGCCTTGGAGCAGGCGCTTGGTCACGGCCTGGCGGATCATCGGATCGTGGCTGTCGATCTTGAAACCCCAGAACGGACCATGGATGCCGAGCCGGCCGGTGTGACCGGAAAGCATCTGCTTGATCTCGCCGGCGGTTGCGCGCCAGTCGCTGTCGAGCAGATCGGCGCGGAAGAAGTCCTGGATTTCCAGATCGCGCTGCTTTTCGAGAAGCCAGTCGCGATGCGCAGGAATCGACTTGATGGACAATGCGGCGCCCAGCACCGGTTTCGACATGGCATGCTCCTTCGTCGTCAGCGATGACGGAGAGCAGCGCTAGACCAGTTCAATGACAGGCCCGTGAAATGCGTCTTACGCAGCGCGGACGAGATGTGGACATCCTGCCCGCGCGCGCTGCGAGTAACGCAGCAGCGATCGCTCGATAGCGATGCCGAACGGGCACATGGCAAGCGCTATCGTGTCCGTAGTGATCCGGAATGGAATCCTAGCCGACCTTCGCGTACATCGCGGGACATCGATCGGCGGCCACTTCCACGGGCATCACTCTCTGATCGCGCTACATGGGGTTGGGGGACCACATGGGGCGGGGGATTGAAGGCTGGGGCAAGGTGACGAGGTCCGGACTCCTAGGCACTCCGGACCTCGAAACTTTCGACATCGAACGTGATCACGCGCCGTCCGGCTGAATCAGCCGGGCGGCGCGTTGACGTTTTTGTGTCGTCTTGCGCACTCAGCGCGTCTGCGGCTCGATCGTCACCGTGCAGTCGCCCTGCCCTTGGGTCGCGACCACGATGTTGCCCGCGGGAGCGCTGAGCGCAATCGGCGCCGACGAGCCGCCGCCGGGCATCTGAACCGTCACGCTGAGGGAGTCGGTGCGCGCGGTCGAGCCAACGGTCGAAGGTTCCGCCTGGGCGACATTGCCCGAGGCGTCACGCCGCATGATCTGGCAGTTCACATTGCTTCCGCCGGCCGCCGCCATGCTCGACGACGCGCCGCCGCCCATCTGCGCGCGGGCGCGCGACGGATCGCGCGGCACCTGGCTGACGATGCGATGCGTGCGCGGCTCCACGATGACGACGTCGTCATCCGTGGCAAAGTATTCGTAGCCGCGGTATTGCGGCTCGATCGAGACGATCTCGGGCGGCAGCCGGTGGAGACGCACGCGCGAGGGAATGGTCTCGCCAACCCGGATCGAGATGTTCAGATTGCGCTCCGGCTGCGCGAGGCGCGCGCGGCTTACCGTTTCGGAGATCCGCACCTGCCTCTCGGTCGTCACCTGGGCCTGCTGATTGACCTGCGTGTTGGTCTGCGTGGTCTGGTTGGCCTGATTTGATTGCGTGCCCGTGGATCCGGGCGCGGTCTGTGCATTGCTGGTCGGAGGCGTGCGGTTGGTATCCGTCGCGGTGGCCGGCCTGTTGTTCTGTTGTGCCGGCGGCTGCTGCTCGGCGGCATTGCGCGGCGGCTGGGCCTGGTTGCGCTCGTTCTGGTTGGCCGTAGCTCCCGTGCGCTCGTTCTGCTGACCAGCCCGGCCAGTCGTCGGGCCCGTCTTGGATTTCTCGGATTCGGCGGTTGATTTCTGCGGCGCTGCCTTGTCCTGCTTGGTTTCCGCACTGCTCTTGCCGGCATCGCGCCCGGGCTTCGCACTCTCGGCCTCCCGATTGCGATCGCGCGAAGGCTCGCGCGACTCTTGTGCCTGATCCCTTGCCTTCGGTTGATCGCGCTCCGAAGCCGTCGCCGGCTGGCGCTTGTCGTCGTTCGCCTCGTGCTTGGCTGCGCCGCCCCTGTCTTCGCGACCGGCACCCTGGAGCCGCTCCTGGGCGCCCTGCGCGCGGTCTTGAGTGCGGTCTTGAGCCGCACCACCGCGCTGCGGCGCAGCGCCCTTGGCCGGTTCCTCGGTCCGCTTCGGCTCATCCCTGCGCTCGCCGGGCGCCTGGGCGTAGGCAAGACCGGACGCCAGCATGAGTCCGATGGCCGCAGTCGATAACATCAAATGTTGACGCATGGTCCCTCTCCTCGACAATTCGCAACAACAAACGCGAACGTTCTGTCCGTGCGAAGGTTCCTGAGCAGGAACGCAGTCGTGGAGCGAGCCGATCAAGTCGCCATCATCGCATCCTTCAGCGTCAGTCGCGCCGTGAACGTCACGCTGGTCTTGCCGACCAGCGCCATGCCTTCGACTTCCGCACCGCCGGGGAAATAGCTTCCGGAAAAGCCGCAGGTAACCTCCCTGCCACCGAATGCGAGCGTCCTGCCGACCGCCTCGGTATGCTGATTGACGATCATGTCGCCCCGCCACTTGCCGTTCCGGAAGGTGTAGCTGCCGGTGTAGTAGAAATAGCTGTCGCCGCCCATGATGCGCCCGTCGCAGAGCACGACCACGCCCCTGGCCTGCCCGCGCTTGCCGTCCCGCATCTCGATGTCGAAGATGTAGAGGCCGTTGACGACCCTGGCCTCCTCACCCGCTTCCGCCTCATCGCCAGCCGACATCCGATCATCCCCCACCGATCCGCTGCTCCGATCAGTTCGGTACGTTCCGCTCGAGATCCTCGAGCCATGCCGCCGCACTCGAATCCGAGGGCGCGCGCCAGTCGCCGCGTGGCGACAATGAGCCGCCGGCCGAGACCTTCGGCCCGTTCGGCATGGCCGAGCGCTTGAACTGGCTGAAGGCGAAGAAGCGGCGCAGGAACACCTCCAGCCAGCGGCGGATCTCAGGCAGATCATAGGCTCTGCGCCGGTCGGTCGGGAATGCCGGCGGCCATTCGCCCTTGGCAACGTCCTTCCACGCCTGCAGCGCCATGAAGGCGATCTTGGACGGCCGCATGCCGAAGCGTAGCGTATAGAACAGGTTGAAATCCTGCAGCTCGTAAGGTCCGACGGACGCTTCCGTGCTCTGCGGCTTCTCGCCGGCCTCGACCGGCACGAGCTCGGGTGAGATTTCGGCGACCAGGATCGAGCCGAGCGTCCGGTTGACGTCGTCGCTGAACTGTTTCGAGGAGATCACCCAGCGGATCAGATGCTGGATCAGTGTCTTCGGCACGCCGGCATTGACGTTGTAATGCGCCATCTGGTCGCCGACACCATAGGTGCACCAGCCGAGCGCAAGCTCGGAGAGATCGCCGGTCCCGATCACGATGCCGCCGTGATGGTTGGCGAGCCGGAACAAATAATCCGTGCGCAGGCCTGCCTGGACGTTCTCGAAGGTGACGTCGTAGACCTTCTCGCCCTTGCCGAAGGGATGGCCGATGTCCTTCAGCATCTGCGTCGCCGTGGTGCGGATGTCGAGCTCCTGCCAGCTCGTCTGCAACGCCTTCATCAGCGCGAGCGCGTTGGTCTTGCTCTCGCTGCCGGTGGCAAAGCCCGGCATGGTGTAGGCCAGGATGTTCTCGCGCGGCAGGCCGAGCAGATCGACCGCCTTGGCGGCGACGATCAGGGCATGGGTGGAATCGAGCCCTCCCGAGACGCCGATGACGACGCGCTTGGTGCCGGTGGCGCGCATGCGCTGCACGAGGCCGGCAACCTGGATGTTGTAGGCCTCGTAGCAGTCCTGCTCGAGCAGGCTCTCATCGCTCGGCACGAACGGAAAGCGCTCGACCTTGCGCAGGAAGCCGATATCGGCTGCCGGCGGCTTCAGGGCAAATGTCACCTTGCGGAAAAATGCCTCGCGCTGCCGCCTGTTGTCGTCGAACGTTCCCATCAGCGCGCGTTCCTGCCTGAGCAGGTCGAGATCGACATCGGCCAGCGTGATCTGGCCGCCCTGGCGGAACCGCTCGCCCTCGGCCAGCAGCACGCCGTTCTCGTAGATCGAAGTCTGGCCGTCCCAGGCGAGATCGGTGGTGGATTCCCCGGCCCCGGCTGCGGAATAGACGTAAGCCGCGAGGCAGCGCGCCGAGGTCGATTGGCACAGCAGTGCGCGCGAGCGCGCCCGGCCGATCGTGATCGGACTGCCCGAGAGGTTGATCAGCACGCTCGCGCCCGCGAGCGCAAGCTCCGAGGCCGGCGTTACCGGGATCCACATGTCCTCGCAGATCTCGACGCCGATGGTGAGGCCTGGAACGTCCTCGGCCGCGAACAAGAGATCGACGCCGAACGGCGCGTGCAGCCCACCAAAGGCGATGGTTTCACCGGCGATGCCGGCACCGGAGGCGAAATGCCGCCCCTCGTAGAACTCCCGGTAGGTCGGCAAGTAAGACTTCGGCACGACGCCGAGCACGTTGCCGCGATGAATGACGACAGCACAATTGTAGATGCGATTGCCAAAGCGCAGTGGCGCCCCGACGATCAGGACCGTCATCAGTCCCGCGGAGGCCGCAACGATCCCTGCGAGCCCGCGCTCGACCGCATCGAGCAGCGGATCCTGCTTCACCAGGTCCTCGATCGCATATCCGGACAGGCACAGCTCGGGAAACACCGCGACCGCGACCGACTGCTCATGGCAGGCATTGGCCGCCGCCAGGACGGCCTTCGCGTTGGCCGTGGGATCGGCAACGTGAGAGGTGGTCACGCAGGCCGCCACGCGCGCAAATCCGTGGGCGTAAATCGAGTGGAAAGTCATCGAGCGCAGTACCCTTAAGTCTCTTGCCGGCGGCCGCCGCCGTCGGCTCCGGTCATATGTAGCCCATCGATCTGGCCCCGTGCAGGCCATCCGCCATCATCCATAACGGATTTGCGCCCCGGCCGGTCCAGTGCCGGCGAGCTCAGGCGCTGCGGGCCAGCACGCCGGGCAGATCGCCGCGCAGCCACCCGGCGATCCGGGGCCAGGCATGCGCATGGGTGCGCGCGCCCATGAAAAGGCCGAGATGGTCGCTGGGCTCGGATGCCGCCGCGATGAACGCGGGTGGCGTGCCGACGAGCCCGGCGGTGGCGAGCGCTTGCGTCGCCGGCACCACATCGTCGTCGAGCCCGGCGAGCAGGAAGATCGGCGCCTTGACGTCCTTCAGATTGATCGGGCGGCCGAGCGCGACGAAACTGCCTTCGGCGATCCGGTTCTCCCGGAAAATCGCGTTGACGATCTCGAGATAATAAGTGCCCGGCAGGTTGAGCGTCTCGGCGTTCCACCGGTCGAAGCGCGCGAGCAGCTCGGTGCCCTGCTCATCCGAGAGATCCCGCTGCAATGCCGCCACGATATCGTCGTCGTCAGGCGCTTTGGACCAGAAGCGCAGCATCTCCTCGCCGCTGACATTGCCGCCGCCGCGCGCGACGAGCTGGTCATAGACCAGCTCGGGCGCGTTACGGGCGAGCCGGGACAGCGAGGACTCGATCGACAGGTCCACCGGAGCACCGACCAGGACCAGGCGCCGCACCTTGGCTGGAAAGCGCGCGGCATAGAGCAGCGACAGCCATCCGCCCTGGCAGAGCCCGACCAGATCGACCGGCGCGCCGATCTCGTCGATGGCGACGTTGAGATCGCCGAGATAGCTGTCGATCGAGAGATAGCGCATGTCCGGCGTCGCCGACCGCCAGTCGGTGAGATAGACCCGGTCGATGCCGCCATTTTGCAGCGACTGCACCACGCTGTGGCCTGGGGCGAAATCGGCGATCAGGGCCCGGTGCAGCGCATAGGGCGCGCAGACCAGCGCCGGCTGGCCGGACCGGGTCTGCGAGCAATCGCGCAGCCGCATCGTTGCGAGCTCCAGCGCAACGCGGCTCGGCGTCGTCCATGGCAGGCTGCTGTCACCCTGTTTCTCGGGTGCCCGCTCCAGCCACCAGAAGCAGGCATCCATGGCGAGCTGCGCCGCCGCAAACGGCCAGAGCCGCGGATCATCAGGAGCCTGCCCTGGCGCGCGTGGCGGTTTGGCGGTCTTGTCCACCATGGCTACCTCGACATCCTCACAAAAACGCCTCGAGGCTCACGACAGCAATGCCGAGGTCCCGAAAACTCCGATGGGTCGCCGCGACCGAGCCGTCGAGATCGATGCCGCGACAGGCATCCTCGATGACCGCCACCTCCAGTCCCGCCTTGCGCGCATCTTCCGCCGAGAAGCGGACGCAGAAGTCCAGCGCCAGACCGGCGACAAAGACGGTCTTCAGCTCGCGTTCGCGCAAATATCCAAGCAATCCGGTCGAGGTCCGATGGTCGTTCTCGAACAACGCCGAATAGGAATCGATGCCGCGGCGAAAGCCCTTGCGCAGCACGAGGCTCGCTTGCGTCACATCGAGATCGCGATGAAATTCCGCGCCGGCCGTGCCTTGCACGCAATGCGTCGGCCAGAGCACCTGCGGTCCGTAGTCGAGCTCGATGGTCTGGAACGGCTGCCTGCCGGGATGGTTCGGGGCGAACGAGGCGTGGTCGCTCGGATGCCAGTCCTGCGTCAGCACCACATTGGCGAATTTTTGGGCGATGCGATTGATGGCGGGCACGACTTTCTCGCCGCCTGGCACCGCCAGCGCCCCGCCGGTGCAGAAGTCGTTCTGCACGTCGATCACCAGCAGCACGTCGCGGTCGGAAATCTTCATCGCCGTCCCTTTCGATCTGCCGGGCGCGAGGTCGCCGGGCGAGCCACCTCAGTGTCGGCCTTCCCGCGCTGCTTCGCAACCACCTGGCGCGCGCGCCAGCTGCGCGAATTGGTCACCGTAGGCCGCCACGATGCAACGGTTTGAGCTCGTTCGTGTTGACTAGGCGCACTCAAGGGCAGATTCTCGCATCGCCCGCTCCAGGCGGATCGGGTCGAAGGAGCGGAGGACAGGGCTGCCAGGGCCTGAAGGTCGTGGCGGCGATGAGGCCATGAATATCGGCAAGACCGGAAAAATTCTTCTCGCCGATATCGGCGGCACCAATGCGCGCTTCGCGCTGAGCCCGAGCGGTCAGACCGGACCGATCGACTATGTCAAGGTCGCGGACTTCCCGACCGTCCGCGAAGCCATCGCGGACGTGCTGGCGCGCCGGTCGAACGGCGAGCAGCCCCATCGCGCGGTGCTGGCCGTGGCCGGTCCCGTCACCAACAATCGCTGTGTCATGACCAACAGCCCCTGGGTCATCGACGGCAACGAGCTGCAGCCCGCGCTCGGCTTCGACAGCGTCCATGTGCTGAATGATTTCGAGGTGGTGGCCTGGTCCCTGCCCGCCTTGGAGCCTGCCGACCTGGTCCCGCTCGGCGGCGGCGACGGCTTGCCTGGCGAGCCGTTGCTGGTCGTTGGTCCCGGAACCGGATTTGGTGTCTCCTGCCTGGTCGACCGCCATGGTTCGCGGCTGGCCGTCGTCACGGAGGCTGGACATGCGACCCTGCCGGCGGAGAACGAGCGCGAGGAGCGCGTGATCGCCTGCTTGCGGCAGCGCCTCGGCCATGTCTCGATCGAGCGCGGCGCCCTCTCAGGTTCCGGGCTGCAGAACCTCTACGAGGCGCTGGCCGAGATCGACGGCGTTCAGGTGCCGCATCGCGATGCCGCCGCGATCACCAAGGCTGCGCTGGAGAACAGCTGTCCGGTGAGCCGCGCGACGCTGGAGATGTTTTGCGCCATTCTCGGCTCGGTCGCCGGCAATCTCGCGGTGACCTTCGGCGCCCGCGGCGGCGTCTATGTCGCCGGCGGAATCGTGCCGCGCTTCCGCGAGTTCCTCGCCGCCTCGGCGTTCCGGGCGCGCTTCGAAGCCAAGGGACGGTTTCAGGACTATCTGCGCAACATCCCGACCAGGCTCGTGATCAAGCCGGACGCGAGCTTCCTCGGCCTGACGATGTTTGCCGAGCACAATCCTGGCTAGGGCGACCTCCGCGCGGCGAGTGCCCGTCATGCACAACTGATGATTGCAGCGCGCCTGCGGTTCCACGCAGGTCCGTGCTTGCCTGCGTGTTCCCGATGGGAAACAATCTACTCGTGTGTGTGGCGTAGTTGCGGGGGCGTGACATGCGTAAGCAAGATTCGGGTTTCGACTATCACCGCTATCACCGGCTGCTGCGCGAAGCGGACAGCGAAGACAAGCGGCTGGCGCTCATCGAGCTCCTGATCGAGGAAAAGGCCCGCGACCAGCTGGCTGCCCAGCGCGCTTCGGACCGCGCGGCCATGACGGCTCACACCATTGCCACGGTGCTGAGGAACGGCCGCAACCCTGCCGGTTGATCCCCTCTTCAGCCTCGCGCCAAAAGCGCAATCGGTCAGCTCGGGATGGTGGCTGACGGCTCGGGAAACATCGAATCGATCATCGCCTTGAGCTGATCCATCGCGATCGGCTTGCGCAGGATCGGCCTGCGCCGGAGCAAGGACGGCAGCAGTTCCGGACCGTAGCCTGTGGCGAACAGAAACGGTTTTCCGCGACGCTCGATCAGGTCGGCGACAGGGTCGACATAGACGCCCATCAGATTGATGTCGAGGATGGCCAGATCGTACTGCGCGGTCATCGCAAAGGCGCTGGCGTCGCGCACATTGTCTGCTTCCGCAACGACGTGGTGGCCGAGTTCCTCCACCATGTCGGCGATCATCATCCGGATCAACGCCTCGTCTTCGACCAGGAAAACGGAGAGTCCGTCCGCCATATCAACCCCGCAATCAGCCTTGCGAAGCTAAGCATAACCGAATTGCGCTGTAGATACACGAATTCGTGGCGGGCGCCGTTAATTCACACGCGCCCGAACCGATTCAACTTGATCAATCCAGGGCACGCTCGTGGCTGAGGCGCACCATCTCCTGGATGAACACCTGCTTCTGCTTGTCGTCGAGGCTCGAAAACAGCGGCTCGGCGGCATCGGCGACGTTGCGCTGATCGGCGGCGCGATCGATCAGGAACTGGGCCTCGTTGCGCATCTGCTCGATGATGTCGTCGGGCGGATCGCGCTTGGCGCGTGCAATCCGCAGGTTGAGCCGCTCTGCGCCATTATGCCCGAGGTAGTGCATCGCGCTCGAGAAGCCATACCAGTGCTTCTCCTGATCCGGCGTGAGGTTCAGCTCGCTCTTGATCCGCTCGATGTAGGAATCGCTGTTGGCGACGATCTGCTCGGCGGTCAGCTGCGGCGCGCCGGGCTGAGTCAGAACTGTGACTTCCTTATTGTCCCTACCCTTGTTGTCCTGCGGCGCGTTCTTCGCCTCCTTGGTCGCCTTGGCGCCCTTGCCCTTGGCGCTCTTGGCATCCTTGTCCTTGTCTTTGGCCCCGACCTGCTGCTTGGAATCCTTCGCCGCGTCCTTGCCGGCCTCCTTGCCGGCCTCCTTGGGCGGCGGCGCCTGATTGCCGCTGTTGCCGACGCCGAGCACGCCGGTGAAGACGCCGACCACGCCACCGATGGCGCCACCGAGCACGCCACCGACCGGACCTGCCGCCTTGTTTCCGGCGGCCGCGCCTTCCTGAACGCCCTTGACGAGACCTTGAGCATTCGCCACCGCGGCGGCCCCGAGCAACAGCGCGAGCACAGACCCCAGCGCCAGGCATCGACGCAGGTGAAGCCGCGCTGGTGGCGCCGGTTTGATCATTCTCGTCTCCATCATCGATCTGGCCTATCAGCGGGAGTCAGCCGCTAGGCGCAACTCTATCGTTTCCGCCGCTTCGAGGTCCAGACGCGGCCGATTGCTGTCCACGCCCGAAAAGTCTTTCATGCGAAGCGTTTATCCAGGTTCATGCGAAACTGCGGCGTAAATGCGCACGGCAGCGTTTGAGGCCGTTTGGCGCAAAGTGTGCGTCGCAAAAAACACCGTGCTCCGCGCCTGCGTCGCACCGCCTCGCCACACGTTGCGACGTTTCCGGACACACCATTAGTTTTAGACGCGAAGCCATTCGGCTTTCTCGACAGACGCGATCAATCATGATCTGATCGCGCTACCAATTTGCTGCGGCAGGCGTGAATTGCCCACGCGGGCTGACGGCACCAATAAGAAAACCGAGCAACAAGAACTCAAGAAAGAAGTCTCAGAGGAAACTCCAACAACAACACCCAAGCGAGGAAACGAGATGTCACGCAAGACACTGACGCGACGTCAATTTGTGGCTGCCACTGCAATGTCCTCCGCGGCGCTGATCTCGGCGCCCTATGTCCGGGGCGCTTACGCCGCCGGCAAGCTCTCGATCGGCTTCTGGGACCATTGGGTGCCGGGTGCCAACGACGCCTCCACCGCCATGGTCAAAGCATGGGGCGAAAAGGAGAAGGTCGAAGTCTCGATCGACTACATCACCAGCAACAACAACAAGATCCAGCTCACGGTCGCAGCCGAGGCGCAGGCGAAATCCGGCCACGACATCCTGCAGATGCCGACCTGGTGGCCGCACGCCTACGCCGAAAGCCTCGAGCCGGTGAACGACGTCATGGAGCCGCTCATCAAGCAGAACGGCGAGGTCAACGGCACCGTCAAATATCTCGGCCAGGCCGGCGGCAAGTGGCTCGCCGTTCCCGCAATCCCCGGCAGCCAGATCAAGGGTCCCTGCTCCCGCATCGATCTGATGAAGAAGCATGCCGGCATCGACGTGCAGGAGATGTATCCGGCCGGCGCGCCCGCAAAGGCGGACAATTGGACATTGGAGACCTTCCTGAAGGCGGCCGAAGCCTGCCACAAGGGCGGCGTGCCGTTCGGGATCGGCCTCGGCGAAACCACCGACAGCGTCGACACGGCAGGCGCGATCTTCCAGTCGTTCGGTGCCGAGCTCGTCAATGCCAAGGGCGACGTCACGGTGAAGACCGATGCCGTTCGTCAGGCGCTCGAATATTACAAGAAGCTGATCGCCTTCCTGCCGCCGGACGCTCCGTCCTGGGACGATGCCTCGAACAACAAATGGCTGATCTCGGGCCGCGGCGCCATGATCCTGAATCCGCCGAGCGCCTGGGCGGTTGCCAGGCGCGACGCGCCGCAGATCGCCGAGCAGTGCTGGACGCACGGCATGCCGTCCGGGCCCAAGGGCCGCTTCGCACCTTATCTGCCGTACTTCTGGGGTCTCTGGAGCTTCAGCAAGAACAAGGAAGCGGCCAAGAGCCTCCTCACTTACCTGTCGCAGCCGTCCTCGATCGAAAAGTTCGTCGCGGCGAGCGGCGGCTACGATCTGCCCGCCTACGCCAACATGACGACGCTGAAGACCTGGGCGGAGGAAGGGCCGCCGAAGGGGACGCTGTATCACTATCCGAACCCCAACAACCATCAGACGCTGTCGATCGCGGCGTCTCCGGCGCCGCCCAAGATCGCACAGCAGATCTACTTCCAGGCGACGTTGACCAAGATGGCGCTGCGCTATTCGCAGGGCGAAAAGATGGAGGCCACGCTCGCCTGGGCCGAAGGCGAGTGCGAGGGCTTCATGCGGAGTTGATGCCGGGCGTGTGCCAGGCGGTTCACGCTCGAGGTGTGAGCCGCCACGCATCGCGTGCCGCCAATCGAGGAAGCCGGCCGATCGGGCCGGCTTCGCCAGTCGACAATTTCCGAGAAAGCTACACCATGGCCGATGTCGTCGTTGAGCAAGGTCAAGCGGTCCGTGCGGCCCGCGCGCGCAAGCCGAAGAGCCTCCGCAACGTCCTGGGACGAAAATCGACGGTCGCGTTCTTCCTGACGCTGCCGCTGATCCTGCTGATAGCGCTGCTGGTGCTCTATCCCGCCGTCTACTCCGTCCATCTCGCGACGCTGAACAAGTCGATGCAGAAGTTCGTCGGCTTCGGCAACTTCCTGTTCCTGTTCAAGCGCGACACCTTCTGGATGGTGGTGAAGCAATCCTGCATCTTCGCCGTCACGGCCGTGTTCTTCAAGGCGCTGATCGGATTCATCGTCGCCCACTTCGTGCACAACATTCCGGCCAAGGGGCAGCGCAAATGGCGCGGCATGCTGCTGGTGCCCTGGGTGATCCCGCCCGCAATGAGCACGCTGGCCTGGCTGTGGCTGTTCGATCCCTCCTATAGCGCCTTCAACTACACGCTCTCATTCTTCGGCATCGGCCCGATCAATTGGCTCGGCGACAATGTTTGGGCGCGCTTTTCCGTCATCCTCGTCAACATCTGGTACGGCGCGCCGTTCTTCATGATCATGTATCTGGCCGCGCTGAAATCGGTGCCGGACCAGCTCTACGAGGCCGCGGCGATCGACGGCGCCAATTGGTGGCAGAAGATCTGGTACGTCACGCTGCCGATGATGCGGAACATCATCGCGATCACGGCGCTGTTCTCGCTGATCGTGACCTTCGCCAATTTCGACATCGTTCGCATCCTGACCTCGGGCGGCCCGCTCGACCAGACGCATATCTTCGCCACCTGGGCCTTCAAGGTCGGCATCGAAGGCAGCGACATTCCGCTCGGCGCCAGCGTCTCGCTGTTCATGGTGCCGATCCTCGCCATCGCAGCGATCTTTATCCTGCGCGATGTCTCCAAACGCGGGAATGAAGCCTGATGAGCACGCTTGCAATCGACAAGGCCGGACCGTCGCGCAAGGTCAAGTATGGCAGCATGAGCCGGGATCGCGCCTGGGCGCTGCGCTGGTCCTATTTCTTCCTGGTGCTGTTCGCGATCTTCTTCCTGACGCCGCCGATCTACATGCTGATCACCTCGCTCAAGAGCAGCGCGGAGATATCGGCGGCGACCAATCCCTGGTGGGTGTTTCACCCTACGTTGTCGAACTATGTCGAGCTCCTGACCTCCAATCAGTTCCTGCGCTTCTTCTGGAACTCGTCGATCGTCTCGCTCGCGGTCGTCCTCGTGACCATGCTGATCAGCGTTCCCGCGGCATTCGCGCTGGCACGCATGAAGTTCTGGGGCTCGACGACGCTGGCGACGGGCGTCTTCCTCACCTACCTCATCCCGGACAGCCTGTTGTTCATTCCGTTGTTCAAGATGCTGGCGTTGGTCCAGGACTACACCGGCATCACGCTGCTCAACAGATGGTACGTGCTGTTGTTCATCTATCCGACCCTGACGGTGCCGTTCTGCACCTGGATCATGATCGGCTATTTCGCCTCGATCCCGAAGGAGCTTGATGAAGCCGCGCTCATCGACGGCGCCTCCTGGCTGCAGACCCTGACACGCATCTTCATCCCGGTCGCGCTGCCCGGGCTGATCGCCGCGACCATCTTCGCCTTCACGGTGTCCTGGGCGCAGTTCCTCTATCCCCTGGTGTTCACGACGTCGGTCGACCAGCTCGTGCTGCCCGTGGGCATCACCACCACGCTGATCAAGGGCGACGTGTTCAACTGGGGGCAGATCATGACCGGCGCGCTGCTCGGCGCTGCGCCGCCGCTGATCATCTACGCATTCCTGATGGACTACTACATTGCCGGCCTGACCGCCGGCGCGACAAAGGGTTGATGACGAGGAGCTGAAGTTCAATGGCTGACGTTGCTTTGCGGAAGGTTGTCAAGCGTTACGACGATGTCGAAGCCGTGCGCGGCATCGACCTCGACATCGCCGACCACGAGTTCATCGTGCTGGTCGGCCCCTCCGGCTGCGGCAAGTCGACCACGCTGCGCATGATCGCGGGCCTCGAGGACATCAGCGACGGCGACATCATGATCGGCGGCGACGTCGTCAATGACGTGCCGCCGAAGGACCGCGACATCGCCATGGTGTTCCAGAACTATGCGCTCTACCCGCACATGACGGTCGCCGAGAACATGTCGTTCGGGCTGCGCCTGAAGCACTATCCCAAGGCCGAGATCAAGGCGCGGGTAACGGAAGCCGCCCGCCTCCTCGACATCACCGACCTGATCGACCGCAAGCCGAAGCAGCTCTCCGGCGGCCAGCGTCAGCGCGTCGCCATGGGCCGCGCCATCGTGCGCAACCCCAAGGTATTTTTGTTCGACGAGCCGCTGTCCAATCTCGACGCCAAGCTCCGCGTGCAGATGCGAATCGAGATCAAGAAGGTGCACCAGAAGGTGCGCACCACCACGGTCTACGTCACCCACGACCAGGTCGAGGCGATGACGCTGGCCGACCGCGTGGTGGTGATGAACAAGGGCCGCATCGAGCAGATCGGCACGCCGAACGAACTCTATCACAAGCCGGCGACGCGCTTCGTGGCGGGCTTCATCGGCTCGCCCGCGATGAACTTCATCCCGTGCCGGCTCGAGGATGTCGGCGGCTCGCTCCAGCTCCGCCTCACCGACCGCATCGCCTTCCCGCTGCCGCCGGCCCGTGCCGCGCGCTACAACGCGGTATCGCGCACCGACAAGCTTCTGCTCGGCCTCCGGCCCGAGCATCTCACCGAGTCGCACGCGCATCTGGAGCCCGGCGTCGAGACCTTCGACACCGTGCTCGACGTCACCGAGCCGATGGGCATGGAGACGCTGGTCTATTTCGGGCTCGACGGCACGCCGGTCTGCGGCCGCGTCAATCCCAATGCCGGCGCCAAGGACGGGGCACCCATGCGCCTGGCGATGGACCTCAACAACATGCACCTGCTAAATGAGGAGACCGGCGTCGTGTTGTGACGCCGCGATCCAAGAAAAGCGCAGGCAGGGGAGCGATGGCGACCAACAAGAAGAAGATTTTCGTTACACAAACTTTGTCGCAAGGGGCACGTGCCCTCCTCACCGAGCGGGACGATATCGAGCTCGTCGAGTTTCCGAACCTGATCTCGGCGAAGGATTTCGAGGCCTTGTTGAAGAGCCATGCGCCGGTCCATGGCGTGGCGCTGGGCGCCACCGCCTTCGGCGAGACCGAGCTCGAGGCTGCCCGCGACATGAAGGTGGTGACCCGCATCGGCGTCGGCTACGACGCCGTCGACGTGCCCGCCCTCTCCCGCCGCAAGGTGCCGCTGATGGTCGCCGGCAGCGCCAACTCGCCGTCGGTTGCGGAAGCGGCGCTGTTCATGATGCTGACGCTGGCCAAGCGCGCGCAGGAGCTGCATTCCTGCGTCAAGGAGGGCACCTGGGCCGACCGCCTCGGCATGCTGCCGTTCGACCTCTACGGCAAGACCGTGCTGATCATCGGCTTCGGCCGCATCGGCAGCCGCACCGCCAAGCGCTGCCTGGCGTTCGAGATGAAGGTGCAGGTCTACGATCCCTACAAGGACGCCGCCGACATCAAGGCGGCCGGATGCGAGCCGGTCACCGACCTCGACGCCGCGCTGCCTCACGCCGACTTCGTCACCATCCACTGCCCGAAGACGCCGCAGACCGTCGGCCTGTTCGATGCTGACAGGATCGGCCGCATGAAGCCGAGATCCTACCTCATCAACACCGCGCGCGGCGGCATCGTGAAGGAAGCGGCGCTCTATGACGCACTGACCTCCGGAAAGCTCGCCGGCGCCGGCATCGACGTGTTCGAGGTGGAGCCGCCGCCGGTCAGCAACGCGCTGTTCGCGCTGCCCAACGTCATCATGGCCCCGCATGTGGCCGGCGTCACGGTCGAGGCGGTGAGCCGCATGAGCGAGCAGACCGCGCGCAATATCCTGAGCGTGCTGGACGGCGACCCCATCCGCCAGAACGTCATCAACCAGGACGTGCTGGGCTGACATCAGGGCGATCGTCGGCTCGTCCGCCCGCCTTCGGAACGCCAGAAAGCGTCCCATTTTGGTGCAGATCGGGCCCCAACTCAGCCTTAATCAAACGCGCGTAATGGGCTTGAAACGCGACGGCGGTGGGACAGACTGGCCGGCGCGGCGAGCTGGAGGATGGACCCTTGTCAGAGATCGACCCGACCGACCACGCGCTGGCGACCATCGCCAGCATTCTGGAGCATCCCGAGCCCGTTCTCGTCATTCGCCAGACCGAGACCGAAATCGTGGTCGCCGGAGAGCGTGAGCACATCGCGTCGGACGAGCCGCCGATCGTGGACGAGCATCCGGTGATCGACGAGCATCCCGTAGTCGAGGAGCAGCCGCTGGTGCCCGAGCACACCGATGCCGAGGGCTACAGCAAGGTCGGTCCGGGACCCATGGTCGCGATCCGTCTGAAGTGGACGGTGCATCGCGGCGATGACGGCCAGTACTACGTCCACGAGACCATCGGCGAGCAGTCCGCACCCGTGGTCAGCGGCCCGATGACGAGCGAGGCCGCGGTGCGCTTCGTCGACACCCAGGAAGACGAGGCGCAGCGGCGCTTCGAGCTGCTGCGCAGCGAGATCGCCGGCCGCAGCTCGCTTGCCGACTACGAGCGCAAGGGCGAAGCGTAGGCCTCACTTCCTCCCCAGATAATCCTTCTTCACCAGCTCGACGCCGGCGTGCCGCAAAACGTCGTAGGCGGTGGTGACGTGAAAGAAGAACTGCGGGACGCTGAACGTCAGCAGCAGCGTCCGCCCGGTAAAGGGCAGCTCGGTGCCGTTCTTCAATCTGAAGAAGACATTCCGTTCTGCCGCCGCATCGATCTCCCCGCGCGGCAGGCTCTCGATGAACTCGATGGACGTCGCGATGCGCGCCTGCAGCCCGGCCATGTCGTGCTCCAGCGCCGGCAGCGCCACCGGCTCGCACCGCGCCAGCAGGGCCGGCGCGACCGTGGCATGGCGACAGGCCTTGCCGACCTGCTGGGCGAGGTCATACATGTTCGGCGCAAGGCGCATGCCGAGCAGAATCGCCGGGTCGAATTTCCGGCCTTGCGCATAAGCGACGCCCTTGTCGAGCAGCGCCGACAGGTTGCGCAAATAGGGCATGAAGAGATCAACGGAGGCCTCGTACATCGAGATCGTCACCCCAAGCTTCCTTTCAATTCTGCCTCGCCAGCGACGGGCATCTGGTCTAAATCCAGGTCAGAGGAGCTGTACAATGACAGCTCGGGCATGGGTGGAAAAGAGATGACCGTTCGAGTTTTAGCGGCTTTGGCCGTGGCGCTGCTGATGAACCTTTCGGCCCACGCCCAGCAGGCGGCGCCCTCGCGCCTCGACGAGATCATGAAGCGCGGCAGCTTGCGCGTCGGCATGACCGGCGACTACAAGCCGTTCACTTATCTCGACAAGACCACGCAGCAGTTCTCTGGCTTCGACGTCGACATGGCGGAAGCGCTCGGCAAGGCGCTCGGGGTCAAGGTCGAATTCGTTCCGACGGCCTGGCCGAAGCTGATGAAGGATTTCGAAGCCGATCAGTTCGACATCGCCATGGGCGGCGTGTCGGTGACGCTCGATCGCCAGAAGAAAGGCCTTTTCTCCACACCGATCATGCGTGAGGGCAAGACGCCGATCGCGCGCTGCGCCGACGTCGGCAAGTACCAGACGCTGCCCGACATCGACAAGAAAGGCACCCGCATCATCGTCAATCCCGGCGGCACCAACGAGCGCTTCGCCCGCGCCAACATCAAGGAGGCCGAGATCACCGTCTTCCCCGACAACACCGTGATCTTCGACGAGATCGCCAAGGGCAATGCCGATCTGATGATGACGGACGCCTCCGAGACTCGCTACCAGCAGAAGCAGCACGCCGGCGTGCTCTGCGCGGTGCATCCGGAAAAGCCGTTCGATTTTTCGGAGAAGGCCTATTGGATCCAGCGCGACATGGCGCTGAAGGCCTTCGTCGACCAATGGCTGCACATAACGATGGAAGACGGCACCTACAGGAAGATCTACGCGGCCTGGTTCGACTAGGCCGCGTCCTCCTGTCGCTTGCCCGGTCAAACTTTGGACCCGCTCCGGGCCTATTGAACCCGGAACCGCCGGAAGACGACTCACAGCAACAACAGTGATCTAGATCACTTTTTGCAGTCGAGCCGGCGCGTAAGCGTTGGTGCGGGGACCACCTGTTCAGGAGACGGAAATGAGGAAGCTGTTGGCCACGGCCGCATTCCTTTTGGCGAGCACCGCCGCGCAGGCACAGTACACCTTCGAATATGGCGGGCGCACCATCCGCATCGATCCCGACCGCGGCACGGTGCAGATCCCCGGCGTCTACGACAACACTGGCCAGAGCAAGCAGAAGAAGGCCAAGAAGAACGAAACGGCGCCGCAGCAGGCCACGGTCGACCCGCAAGCACCGGCTGCTCCGGCTCCAGCTCCCGCTCCCGCTCCTGCTGCGCCGCCCGCAGCCGTGCAGGCGCCCGCGGCTGCCGCCGTCGCACCGCCTCCAACTCCGCCACCCGCACCGCCGCCGGCGGCTCCCCCGGCGGCCACGACCGCTGCCACCACGCCGGCCCAAACGGCCGTTGTGCCGCCGCCTGCGCCGCCTCCGGCTCCTGCTCCCATCGAGCAGCAGGCTGCGCCCGCCGTGGCGCCGCCGCCCGCCCCGACCGTGGCTGCCGCTCCGCCGGCGCCACCTCCGCCGCCCGCCGCGGCGCCTGCCCCCGCTCCCGTTCAGGCTGCCGTCGCGCCCCCTGCTCCGGCGGCTGCGCCCACGCGCGATCTCAATTCGCCGGTCGGCGTCTGGCTCACCGAGGAGAAGGAAGGCAAGGTCCGCATCGAGCAATGCGGCACCAACCTCTGCGGCTATTCGGTCGACAGCAAGTCGAACCAGAACGGCGAGCAGGTGCTGATCAACATGAAGCCCGGCAAGGACCAGAAATGGTCAGGCCGCATCCTCGATCCCAACTCGGGCTCGACCTACGATTCGACGATTGCCATGAAGGGCACCGACCGGCTGCGCGTGCAGGGCTGCGCCTTCGGCGGCATGTTCTGCGGCGGCCAGACCTGGACGCGGGCGAACTAAGCTCGCCCAAGCCGTTTCATTCCGAGTCATTCCGGGGCACGCGAAGCGTGAGCTCTGGTGCGCAATTGCGCACCGTAGTTCGGCTCTACGAGCCGCCCCGGAATGACGGCAGAAAATGCGTGCGCTTTCTCACAGAGCCTGCTGCGCACGTGACAGCCCTCACATCGCCGCTTCCTCGTCGATGTCACGATCCCCGCATCTTCAACCGCAGGGGCGTGTCATGACTGGATTTCGCAAGGGCCTTTTCGCCATCATTGTCGCCATCGCCTTCCCGCTGACACAGGCAGGCGCTGCGACGAGCAGCTTCGACGGCGCATGGAATGTCCGCATTGCCTCTTCGAGCCAGGCTTGCGGCAACGGTGCGACTGTTGCGATCGGGATCAACAACGGTCAGATCGCCTCGAGCAGCGCCGCAGTGACGGCGTCGGGCCGGGTCGCCGAGGCCGGCAACGTCAACGTCACCTTGAGCACCGGCATCAAGCGTGCCGTCGGCTTCGGCCGGCTCAGCGGCGCGTCCGGCTCCGGCACCTGGCGCGGCGCGATGTGCACGGGCACGTGGACGGCGGAACGGATGTAAGCTTCCGTGTCCCGGACAAGCGGCAACGCGGAGCGTTGCTGCGCAGAGCCGGGACCCAGTGCTCTCAGTGGTGCGAAGACTCTGGGTCCCGGATCGGCGACGCATCGCCTTGGGCGATGCGTCTTGTCCGGGACACGAGAGCGTCAGCCCAACGCCGCCCCGTACTCCGCGTCCGTGACCGGCTCCAGCCAGGTCGAATAGACGCCGTCGAGCGCTTCCTGCATGGCGATGTGGCACATGCCGTTGGTCGGCGAGGCGCCGTGCCAGTGCACTTCACCCGGCGGAATCCAGACGGTGTCGCCGGGACGGATTTCCTGGACCGGGCCGCCCTTGGTCTGGACGCGGCCGACGCCCGAGATCACGTAGAGCGTCTGACCCAGCGGATGATGGTGCCAGTTGGTGCGCGCGCCCGGCTCGAACGCGACGCGCGAGACGTTCAGCCGCGCAGGCGCAGGGGCCATGTTGATGGGGTCCTGCCATACGGTGCCGGTGAAATGTTCCTTCGGCGCGCGGCGGGTCGGCCGCGTGCCGGCGAGCGTGATGTCCATGAGGGTCCTCGTTCCTTATCCGTTACTTCTTGCTGGCGGCGTAGCGCGCCTTGGTTTCGGCGTTCATGGGATAGAGGCCGGGCAGCACCGCGCCGTTGTTCACCTCGCCCACGATCCAGGCTTCCATCCGCTCCTGCTCGACGCCTTCGGCGAGGACGTGATCGAGCATCGCCTGCGGAATCAGCACGCAGCCGTCCTGGTCGGCGACCACGATGTCGTTCGGGAAGACGGCAACGCCGCCGCAACCGATCGGCTCGCCCCAGCCGACGAAGGTGAGGCCCGCAACCGACGGTGGCGCGGCATAGCCGTCGCACCACACTGGAAGATTGGTGCCGAGCACGCCCTCGACGTCACGCACCACGCCGTCGGTGACGAGCGCGGTGACGCCGCGCTTGACCATGCGCGCGCACAGGATGTCGCCGAAGATGCCGGCATCGGTGATGCCCATGGCATCGACGACAGCGATGCAGCCCTCCGGCATCGCCTCGATCGCGGTACGGGTCGAGATCGGCGACGACCAGGATTCCGGCGTCGCCAGATCCTCGCGCGCCGGCACGAAGCGCAGCGTGAAGGCCGGTCCCACCAGCCGCGGCAAACCGGGGCGCAGCGGACGCGCGCCGCGCATCCACACATTGCGCAGGCCCTTCTTCAGCAGGACCGTGGTGATGGTGGCGGTGGTGATGCCGGCAAGGGTCTTGCGGGCTTCGGGGGACAGCGACATGGACGAGAACGAGCTCCAAGGTGCGGGAAAGAACGCGCGCATCTTGCGAGCCGCAGGCCCTGCGTCAAGGGCCAAGAGGCTAGCAATTACGCAGGGCCGCCGAGCTGTTATGCGACGCGATAACAAGGGTTTATCGCGGGCCCTTGGATTAATTTATTGGACTTGCGGGCGCATTTACGCGAAGCAGGGACAAGCGGAACTCAAGGTCGAGCCCGCGTTCCCAAGAAGCCCGATTTCGACAGCGCTCTGACAGCTCAATGGCCGCGACGCTTCCCCCGCCCCGCCTTCTGCCCAGTGGCGACAGTGCCGTCACGGTCGAGTTCAGCCGCACCATCGACGACGATGCCAACCAGCGCGTGCTGGCGCTCGACAAGGCGCTGCTAGCTGCGCCCATCGACGGCGTCACCGAGACCGTGCCGACCTATCGCTCGCTGCTGGTCCATTACGATCCCGGCAAGATCGGCTTCGATGCGCTGGGCGAAAAGATCCTCCCGATCGCCACCCGGCCGCTGCCGCCGGTCACCAGGGCGCGCCGCTGGCGCGTTCCGGTCGCCTATGGCGGCGAGCACGGCATCGACCTCGAGGACGTCGCCAAGACGCTGGGCACCACGCCAGATGACATCGTGGCCCGGCATTCGGGCGGCGACTATAAGGTTGCCATGATCGGCTTCACGCCGGGCTGGTCCTATCTCAGCGGCCTCGACAAATTCCTGCACATGTCGCGACGGCAATCACCGCGGCTGCTGACGCCGGCCGGCACGATCTCGATCGGCGGCGTCCAGGCCGGCATCCAGTGCCTGGCCGCCCCGAGCGGCTGGCACCTGCTCGGCCGCACCCCGGTGCGAACCTATCAGCTCCACCGCAATCCGACCTTCCTCACCGAGCCCGGTGACCGCGTGACGTTCTACGCCATCGACCACAAGACATTCGAGGACATGGACCGCGCCGCGGAAGCCGGTGAGATCGTCGCCGAGCAGGTGGACGCATGAGCCGGCTCGTCGTTGCCAGCATCGGCCCTGCCAGCTCAGTCCAGGACGGCGGCCGCCATGGCGCCCAGCGCTACGGCTTGACGGTGAGCGGAGCGATGGACCGGCTGTCGCTTGCGGCTGCGAACACTCTGGTCGGCAACGCACCGTTCGCGGCCGCTATCGAGATCGGCCCGTTCGGCGCCTCCTTCATCGCCCGCGACGGCGCCGTCCGCGTGGCGATATCCGGCGCGCCGCGCAATGCGGACGTCGCCGGCAGCCCGGTCGCGATGGACACCTCGGTGACGTTGAAGGACGGCCAGACGCTGACGCTCGGCTTTGCGCGCGGCGGCGCCTTCACCTATCTCGCGATCGAAGGCGCCATCAAGGGCGAGAAGGTGTTCGGCAGCCTCGCGGTGAACGCCCGCGCCGGCCTCGGCAGCCCCTACCCGCGCCCACTCCAGGCCGGCGACGAATTCACTGTCGATGCCGCGAGCGGTGCCGAGGAGCTGCGGATCGAGCTGCCGAAGCCGGCGGCAGGTCCAATCCGCGTGCTGCTCGGACCGCAGGACGACGAATTCGACGACGCCAACAAGGCGCTGTTCCTGGATAGCGAGTGGAAGATCTCGGCAACCTCGGACCGTATGGGCTACCGGCTCGAGGGCCCCGCGATCAGGCATCTGCACGGCCACAACATCGTCTCCGACGGCACCGTCAACGGCAGCATCCAGGTGCCCGGCAACGGCGCGCCGATCGCGCTGATGATGGATCGCGGCACCTCCGGCGGCTATCCGAAGATCGCCACCGTGATCACGGCCGATATCGGCCGCCTCGCCCAGACCTCGGCAGGAACCGCGTTCCGCTTCAAGGCGGTCAGCATGGCCGAGGCGCAGGACGAGGCGCGCAAGTTCGCGCAACTGATCCAGAGCCTGCCCGATCGCCTGCGCTCCTCCGACACCGTCGCGCTCAACATCGAGGCGCTCAGCGATGCCAATGTCGCGGGTCACGCCGTCAACGCCGTCGACGCGGCAACATGGCAGGTAGGGTCTGGAGTCACCGGCTGACGCCAAATGGGAGGAGTGCGATGGGAGAAGCGAGGCGACGCGCGGCGGCCGATCCCACCTTCGGAAAGCCGAAGCGTGGTCTAATCATCAGTGCGCCAGTTGAAATCACAGGAGACTCTGTCCTCATCAATTCAGGAAGCCCAGACCTACAGGAATTGCGAGCCTCGCTGCTCTACTGGGATAAGTTGGCGTGGCCCACGAACAATTCGATCTTTATAGGTGGCGGTCCAGACATCGAGTTTTTGGAACAGGCAAAGGTTCTCATACGCCCAACGTACAGATTCGCGGGAAGCGGTGCGGCAGCCTTGATTAGGGCCCAAGCAGAAACGCTCCTCAATCTCGACACAAGAGAACCCGGCGTTTGGGCACTTTCTCAGGGAGAGAACTCTATTCTCGTAAGAGATGGGATTCTAAGCCAAGCTAACGGTGTAGCTCTAGAGCTCTACGACGCCATCCCTGTTCCGGATAAGGGGGTCCCACTCAACGAAGTGCTGGAATTTCGTCTGAAGCGCTATGATGAGCTCCAGGGACTAAGACTCGAAATCGACGGACTCGTTGAGAAAATAAGCGCTAGTAAAGATCCGCCAACCGAATTGGAGAACTGTCGTCGACACATCGACGAAAAGTGTAAAGCAGCTATCAGAGTAGCTTCAGAGTGGCAGTTTCCTGTTAGATTGTCGAACTTGAAGGCATCGTTCGACCTCAAGCCGCTTTCGATGCTTAGGGACGGTCTAGTCGCCTATGCGGGAGCAGTTGCTCTAGGAGCTACATCGGCTCTTGCGGCGGCCCTAACTGGCGCAACGGCCTTATCGTCCTTGAAGATTACTGGGGATCTTGGTTGGCAGGGTCTGAAAGCGCGAACTAATCCGTATCGCTATGTTTCGCAGTTTCACAGGGAACTCTTTTAGCGGGTTGCTCGCAGCTAGATGCGTCCGAATTTGTAAACTCCGAGCGCTAAATGCGATTGGATTACTCCGAAGGAAATCGTCATGATTACAACCGTTGATCTCAATTGCGACCTCGGCGAAGGTTTTGGCGCCTGGGAGATGGGCAACGACGCCGCCATGATCGAGCTCGCAAGCTCGGTCAACGTCGCCTGCGGCTTCCATGCCGGCGACCCCGACATCATGCGACGGACGGTGGAGCTTGCGAAAGCGCGCGGCGTCTCGGTCGGCGCGCATCCCGGCTATCGCGACCTGCACGGCTTCGGCCGGCATCCGATCGCAGGGCTCAAGGCCTCCGAGATCGAGAACCTCGTCGCCTACCAGATCGGCGCGCTGCAGGCGATCGCGACCGCGGCCGGCCACAAGGTCACGCATGTGAAGGCGCACGGCGCGCTCTCCAACGTCGCCTGCGAGGACGACATGACGGCGAAGGCGATCGCCGCCGGCATCAAGGCGGTGGATCCCAGCCTGATCTTCGTCGTGCTCGCCAATTCGAAGCTGGTGAAGGCCGGCGAAGCGGCCAACCTGCCGATGGTGCACGAGGTGTTCGCCGACCGCGCCTATGAGGACGACGGCAACCTCGTCTCGCGCAAGAAGCCGGGCGCGGTGCTGCACGATGCCAAGGCGATCGCCGACCGCGTGGTGCGCATGGTGCAGGACGGCGCGGTGGTGTCGGTCACCGGCAAGGTCATCAAGATGCGCACGGACACGGTCTGCATCCACGGCGATACGCCCGGCGCGGTCGAGATCGCGCGGACGTTGCGTCAGGCGTTGAAGGCTGCGGGGATTGAGGTGGCGCCGTTCAAGCGCGGGGCGTGAGTTCTGCCTTCATTCCGGGGCGGCGAAGCCGAACCCGGAATCTCGAGGTTCCGGGTTCGGCTTCGCCGCCCCGGAACGACACCTCAAAACGGATGCGCCGAGAGCGTCCCGAACACGATCGCCGCGATGACCGCAAACGCGCTGTACATCGCAACGTGGTGCATGCTCGCCCCGGTCCGGCGCGAGAGCGAGCGCGCGTAGAAGTGCAGCCTGGCTTCGGCCGATAGTTCGCGCATGGTCGATCTCCAACGCCCCATTTGCGGGAGTATGAAGGATCAACCAGGGCGGGAGGCAAGATGGTGGCGGAAATAGCGATGAAGGTCCTCTGGAGGCCCCACATCGCAGGCGCAAAATTCTCTTTACCGCCGGGTTCCGAGAATCTTATTCGTTCAAATCCGAGCCAGTTGGAACCGGCCCGGATGACGGTGGAGTGACAGCAGGCCTAGTACACGTCAGCCTGGAAGCGCCCGGTCTTCTTGAGCTCGGCGACGAAACTGACGGCCTCATCGGTCGAACGTGCCCCGAACTGGGCGACGATGTCGACCAGCGCGCGCTCGACATCCTTGGCCATGCGCTTGGCATCGCCGCAGATGTAGAGATGTGCGCCCTCGGCGAGCCAGGTCCACAGCTCACGGCCGACCTCGCGCATGCGGTCCTGCACGTAGAACTTCTTCTCGCCGTCGCGCGACCAGGCCAGCGACAGGCGCGTCAGAAGCCCGGAGGTCTTCATCGCGTTGAGCTCGTCCTGGTAGAAGAAGTCGCAATCGCTGCGCTGATGGCCGAAGAACAGCCAGTTCTTGCCGGGCGCGCCGGTCGCCTTGCGGTCGAACAGGAAGGCGCGGAACGGCGCGATGCCGGTGCCGGGACCGACCATGATGATCGGCGTCTTCGGATCCTGCGGCAGACCGAAATTGTGCGCCTTCTGCACATAGACCTTGAGCTTCTCGCCCTCGTTGATCCGCTCGCCGAGGAAGGTCGAGGCGACGCCGAGCCGCTTGCGCTTGCCGATGACGTAGCGCACGGAGTCGACCGTCAGTGACAGCTTTCCCGGCGTCGCATTGTGCGAGGACGAGATCGAGTAGAGCCGCGGCTGCAGCGGCTCCAGCGCCTCGACGAAGGCTTCCGGATGCGGCCGCGTGCCGGAAAACTTCTGCAGCGCCGCCATCACGTCGAGGGTCGCGGCATCGCCATCAGGATCCTCGCCCTGCGCCAGCGACCGCGCCTTCTCGCGTTGCGCGCCGCCGGTAATGAAGGAGATCAGCTCAAACAGCGTATCGGGCGCCGGCGACAGCGAGACATCGTCGATCAGCACCTCGCGCAGCGTCTTGCCGTTGACTTTGGTGGTGTGGGAGGCGCCGAGCAGCGCGATGATCTGGTCGACGAGGCCGACGTCGTTGCGCGGGAAGACGCCAAAACTGTCGCCAACGACATAGTCGAGCTTGCTCTCGGAGAGATCGAACTCGATGTGATAGGTTTCCTTCTCCGACTTGCCTTTGTTGAGAAGGCGGCGCGACAGGAACGTCGCCTCGATCGGATTGTCGCGCGAGCGGCCGGGCTCTGCGATCGTCACTGTCACGGCCGGCGCCGGAGCGTCGGGCTTGTCGGCGGTCTTGTCGCCGATCTTGGCCGCGGGCGCCTTGTCGAGCTCCTCGTACAGCGACTTCAGCATCCGCGCGGTTTCCTTGCCGCCGGGGACGCAGAGATTGAGTCGTGCTTCGCTGCGGCTCGCGATCGCTTCCGAATAATCGTGGCAATTGTAGCCGCACTGGCCGCAATCCTGCTGCGCCATCGCCGCCATCATCTTGCGGCGCAGGGGACGGCCTTCGGCAAGCTTCATCCGCTCGGCGATCGGCATGGTCTGGTCGTGCCACGGCGCTTCGCCGTCGTCGCCGTCGCCAGCCGGCATGACCGAGGCGCCCTGCTCCGCCGACAACGGCGTTGCGACGTCAGGCGAGAGCAGTCCGGCAAAGAAGCCGTTCAGCCAGGAGCGCTGCGCTTCCGAGAACGGCGCGCTGGCGGGAATGATGTCGAGTTTCGGCGGAGGCGTGATCTGGTTCATGCGGACACCTGTGCATCGGCAAGCTTGCGCAGCGTTTCGCCGTCGTGGCGGCGCGCAAAGGAGAGGAAGGTTTCATTAGGCGAGGCGCGGTGGGCGAGATAGGCCTTGAGCAGCGCCTCGACCGTCTTCGGCGCGTCCTCGGCCTTGAGGTCGTGATAGACCTCCTGCCCGACATCGGCGTCGGGACCGAACCCGCCACCGGTGAAGAGGTGATAGCCCTCGACCGTGTCCTCCTCGTTCACTGGCACGCGCGCGCCGATCAGGCCGATGTCGCTGATGTAGTGCTGCGCGCAGGAATGATGGCAGCCGGTCAGATGGATGTTCACCGGCTTGTCCATGGCGACGCGTGGTTCGCACCAGTCACCGATCTCCGCAGCATTGCGCTTGGTGTTGGACGCTGCGAAGCGGCAGCCGGCATTGCCCGTGCAGGCGATCAGGCCGGCGCGGATATGCGAGGCCTCGACCGCGAGCCCGATCCGCTTGATGGCGGCAACGGCGAGCTCGACATTCTCGTCGCGCACGCCCGGGATCAAGAGGTTCTGCCAGACGGTGAGCCGGATCTCGCCGTCACCGAGATCCTGCGCAACCTTGGCGAGGCCCCGCATCTGATCGGAGCTGAGCTTGCCGAGCGTCAGCGATACGCCGATCCAGTTGAGGCCGTCCTGCTTCTGCTTGTGAACGCCGATATGGGCCATGCGATCCGCCGCGGGGCGCGGCGCGAACGCCTCTTCCGGCACGCGCATGAACGGCGTCTTCAACCGCTCCTCGACCAGCTTGAGAAAGCCGTCGTGGCCCATGGCGTCGAGCACGTATTTCAGCCGCGCCTTGTTGCGGTTGGTGCGGTCGCCGTGCTCGATGAACACGCGCACGATGGCGTCGGCAACCGCGGTCGCCTGCTCCGGCCTGACGATGATGCCGGAATATTTCGCAAAGTCCTTGTGGCCGGTGATGCCGCCGAGGCCGAGCCGGAACCAGACGCCCGGCTCGACGCCGAAACCGTCCTTCACCTCGTAGGCGGTGAAGGCGATATCGTTGGTCTCCTCCAGCACCGCGATCCTGCCGGCGCCGTCGAAGGCGACGTTGAACTTGCGCGGCAGGCCGTAGAGCGAGCGATCGTTGAGGATGTGGTAGTGCCACTCGCGCGCATAGGGCCGCGTGTCGATGATCTCCTGCGGATCGATACCCGCGGTCGGCGTTCCCGTCACGTTGCGGATGTTGTCGGCGCCGGAGCCGCGCGAGCACAGGCCGAGCTCCTGGATGCCCTCGATCATTCTGATCGCGTGCTTCGGCGGGATCTCGCGCAGCTGGAGATTGGCGCGCGTGGTGACGTGGCTGTAGGGGCCGCAGAGCTCGTCGGCGAGATCGGCAAGGCCCGACAGCTGCCAATGCTTCATGATGCCGTTCGGGATGCGCAGGCGGCACATGTAGGAATCCTGCGTCGGCGCGACGTAGAAGATGCCGTAATAGCGCCAGCGGAAATTGTCCGCCGGGCTCGGCGGGGTGTTGTCGAGCGCCTGCTGGCGCATCCGCGGATAGGCGTCGAAGGGGTGCTCGTCCCGCTTGAACTTCTCCTGGTCGGCGAGCTTCTTGCCCGACGCGATCACCTTGTCCTGCGCCTTGATATGGACGGCGTCGGGACCAACAGGCTCGGCATTCGCCTTGCCGCTGCCGCCACCAAGGCCGCGGCCGACGCGGCTGATCTGCAGGCCGGTCGTGAAGCCTTCGAGATAGCGTTTCTGCTCGTCGGTAAATTCGACTGAGAGCGTATCGATTTTCATGGTCGGTAACGAAGCTCCTGCGGCCACCAAAGTGGCTCCGACGGATTGCGCGACCCGCGAGGGACTCCAGGCTGGCTCAGGAGCCGGCTTCGTCACCCACGGTCCGATCAGCTTCGTTGCTGTGGGACTTGGCTCAGCAGGCACCTATGACAAGCTGGCCGCAGTGCAACATTCAAGTTGCGTGCCAGCTTGACGAAAATAGAAACTCGTGCATTTTCAGGTAGTTATAACGAAGCCCAGAGGATCCCGGTCTGGGAACTCTCCCGAAATTCGAGCAGTGCGCTCAAACATTAGCCAACCAACTGACGTGCTCAAGAACAAAGCAGCTCCGAATCAGGCCTTCCAGCGCCCGACCCCGAAGGCCTCGAGATGTCCGCGGATATCGGCGGGGTCGAAGGTCGGCCCGGCGAAGGCGCCGAACGCTGCGGGAGCCTGGGTCGGCGCCCTGTTGCCGAGCGCCGCGTCGTAGAGATCGGGCCTGAACACCGCCATCGCCGTCTTGACGCCGTCAGGAGTGAGCGCCGTCTGGCCCCAGCGCACCATCTGCGCATAGAGCCAGGCGGCCTGGACCGGATCGGGCCGCCCTGCCCCTTCGCGTCCGACCAGCAGGTAGCGGCCGCTTTCGCGGAAGGTGCCATCGGGCGAGATCTTCAGGCGCCCGGTGAGGGTGCGCTGGATGACCTCGGCGTCGACGCCGATCCGCTCCGGTTGCGCCAGGATTTGCGCCGCCTCGGTCCGGTTCTCGGGATGCTCGATGAACTCGGCGGCCTTTGCAGCTGCCCGCACCAGGGCTGCGACCACATCCGGGTTCTTGTCGGCCCAGGTCTGCCGGACCGCCAGCACCTTCTCCGCCGCACGGACCAGGATGTCGGCGACGAAATGCAGGATGTGGCCGATGCCGAGATCGACTGCGACCGAGTTCCAGGGCGCGCCGACGCAGAACGCATCGACGTGGCCGTTCTTGAGGCTGTCGACCATGTAGGGCGGCGGCAGCACCACGAGGCGCACGTCCTCGTCGGGATCGACGCCGGCCGCCGCCATCCAGAACCGCAATTGGTAATTGTGGGTCGAGAACGGGAAGGTCATGCCGAAGGTCAGCGGCTCGGCCCCTGCCTTGCGCCGCTTGGCGACCACCCTCGCCAGCGCTTTCGCCGTCGCCATCGGATCGAAACGGTCGCCGTCGATCTCCTCCATCAGCGCGGCATGAAGCGCCGGCGACACCGTGATGGCATTGCCGTTGATGCCGAGATTGAAGGGCGCGGCGATCGGCACCTTGACGTGGCCAAGCCCGAGCGAGGACGCGATCGCGACGGGCGCGAGCAGATGCGCGGCGTCGAACAGGCCGATATTGAGCTTGTCGCGAACGTTCGACCAGGAGACCTCGCGTACCAGCTCGACATCGAGCCCCTCAGTGGCGGCAAAGCCCTTGTCGACTGCGACGATCAGGGCGGCGGCATCGACCAGCGGAATGAACCCGATGCGGAGGGTAGCAGTCATTTCAGCATCTCCGACGCGGTGATGATCGACTGCGCGATCTCGCCGATTTTCTTCTTCTCGCGCATCGCGGTGGAACGCAGCAGCACATAGGCCTCGTCCTCGGTCAGACCCTTCACCTTCATCAGGATGCCCTTGGCGCGCTCGATGATCTTGCGGTCCTCGAGCTGCGACTTGGTGCGCTCGAGTTCCTCCTGGAGCTTTGCGAAGGCGTTGAAGCGGGACACGCAGAGGTCGAGGATCGGCTTGATGCGCTCCTTCTTCAGCCCGTCGACGATATAGGCCGACACCCCCGCCTCGACCGAGGCCTGGATCGAGGCTGAATCGCTCTGGTCGACGAACATGGCGATCGGCCGCTTCACCGCGCGGCTGACCTGGAACATCGCCTCCAGCACGTCACGGCTGGGGTTTTCCAGATCGATCAGGATGATATCGGGGTCCACCGCATAAATACGGGCGAGCAGGCTCTGCATCTCGCTGATATGGACGACCTGGGTGAACCCGGCCTCCCGCAATCCCTCCTCCAGGATCGCGGCCCTGACAGGGCTTTCGTCGACGATCACGATTTTGGGCGACTGTTCGGCGCTCATGGCTCACTCACGGCAGCTGATTCATCCATAGCACGCCCGCGAACCATGCAAAGGGTTGTAATTATGGGCAATTGGGACTAGCTCAGGCCGGTCAATCAGGCAGACCAGATATGGATCAGACGGCTGCGCCCAAGGTCAGCTTCGTGTCGCTCGGGTGTCCCAAGGCATTGGTGGATTCCGAGCGCATCATCACGCGCCTGCGCGCGGAGGGCTACGAGCTCGCCCGCAAGCATGACGGGGCGGACATCGTCATCGTCAACACCTGCGGCTTCCTCGACAGCGCCAAGCAGGAATCGCTCTCGGCGATCGGCGAGGCCATGGCCGAGAACGGCAAGGTGATCGTGACCGGCTGCATGGGCGCGGAACCGGAAGCGATCGAGCAGGCCTATCCGGGCGTGCTCTCCATCACCGGCCCGCAGCAGTACGAGAGCGTGCTCGACGCCGTGCACCGCGCGCTGCCGCCGGCGCACAATCCGCATCTCGACCTGGTGCCGCCGCAGGGCATCAAGCTGACGCCGCGCCACTACGCCTATTTGAAGATCTCCGAGGGCTGCAACAACCGCTGCACCTTCTGCATCATTCCGAAGCTGCGCGGCGATCTGGTCTCGCGCACCGCGAACGACGTGCTGCGCGAGGCCGAGCGCCTGGTCGGCGCCGGCGTCAAGGAGCTGCTGGTGATCTCGCAGGACACCTCGGCTTACGGCGTCGATCTCAAATATGCCGAGAGCCCGTGGAAGGACCGCCAGGTCCGCGCAAAATTTCTCGACCTCGCGCGCGAGCTCGGCGAGTTGGGTGCCTGGGTCCGGCTGCAATATGTCTACCCCTACCCGCATGTCGACGAGGTCATCGCGCTGATGAACGAGGGCAAGGTGCTGCCCTATCTCGACATCCCGTTCCAGCATGCGAGCCCCGAGGTGCTGAAGGCGATGAAGCGCCCGGCGGCGCAGGACAAGACGCTGGCGCGGATCAAGCGCTGGCGCGAGGAATGTCCCGATCTCGCCTTGCGCTCGACCTTCATCGTCGGTTTCCCCGGCGAGACCGATGCCGACTTCGCCTATCTGCTGGACTGGCTCGACGAGGCCGAGATCGATCGCGTCGGCTGCTTCAAATACGAGCCGGTCGCCGGCGCCACCTCGAATGCGATCGACAACCCGGTGCCGGAAGAGGTCAAGCAGGAGCGCTACAACGCGCTGATGGCCCGGCAGCAGAAGATCTCGGCGCGCCGGCTGAAGCGCAAGGTCGGCACGCGCCAGCAGATCATCATCGACGAGGTCGGCCCGACGGTGGCGAAGGGCCGCTCCAAGGCCGATGCGCCGGAGATCGACGGCGCGGTGTATCTGACGAGCCGCCGCCCCCTGCGCGTCGGCGAGATCGTCACCGCGAAGATCGAGCGCGCCGACGCATACGACCTGCACGGCAGCGTCGCGGGGTTCTGACGCTCTCCGTCATTGCGGTGTGGATGCAGTTAGGCCAGCCATTTCGGCACCCAGCGCTCCGGGCGCGGGGCGCGGGCGAGATCGGCTTTCGCCTCGGTGAGCAACGCCGGCTCGCCATCGATGGTCGGGCGCACATCGTATTCGAAGCTCGGCATGATGCGGCCGTCGGCGTGGAGTCCGAACCTCATCGCATACCATAACCCGAGCTCAGGCTGAGCCTTCCACATCTGTTCGCGCAGCTCGCGCAGCAGGGATTCGATCGAAGCGGATTCCTCGAACGGCTGCGGCCCGTGCTTGAGAATTCGCGCCTGGTATTGCTTGCCGACGATCGCAACCTCGAAACGCGTATCATCCCAGGCGTTCTTGCCCTTGGGCAGATGGGCGGCCAGGCGCCAGCCGAGTTCGGCCATCATGCGATGATTGGCCCAATAATCCTCGCGGTCCCGGCTCCATTTTTCCATGAAGCCGCGGAAATCAGGCAGCTCCGGGGCCCCGTCGTCACACGTCGCCTTGTCGCCAACGGGCTGTCCAGCGAGCCATTGCGCAAGTTCGACGGTCTGAGGCTCGACCTCGTCATGCGGCTTCAGATCGCTCCAGGCCCTGTCGAAAGCTTGCGACGTCAGCCTCGTCAGCAGCGCATCGAGGCTCGGCGCCAGCAGCTCGTAGTCGCCCTCGGAGCCCAGACCGACGATCGGCGGATTGTCGCGATCAAGACCCGCGCCATACCAGCCGCCGACGGCCGAGCCGTCAGGCAGCCGCATGAACAGCGAAAACCGGTCGCGCAAGGGACTGCCATCGACGATCGGCGCGGAGTCGGAGAATTGGCCCTGCAGCGAGAAGCAGCCGACGCTACCCCAGGGACGCCCCTTGAGCCAGTCCGCAAAGTCGACCAGCAGCGGCGGCGCCTCGATGCCCGGCGGAAATGCGTCGCGAATGCTGTCGAGGTCGATCGGATAGGGCGTATCGGACAAGGCTTTGAGCTATCTGGTTGGTCCCGCCTTCTTGGTCTGGGCGGTCGTGCATTCGGTTCGAACCAAGTCGCGTTCTTCGATCACAAACACGCCAGAGGCGCAATGGTTTCGACGCGGGAAACAATGAAACACGATCAAACGTCAGGGATTCTCCTCAAGCTGTGCGCAATCGGTCTGACGATGGCCCTGCTCGCGCTGCCGGCCCCCGCCAACGCGCGATCGCCATCCGCCGCGCAGGCCCGCCAGTGGTGCTTCGGCGACGACGGCGGAGGCAGCGACGACCGGCGCTTCGCCGGCTGCTCGGCCCTGCTCAAGGCCAATCCCGACGATGTGCATGCGCTCGCCAATCGCGGCGAAATGTTTCGGCGACGTGGCGAGGCCGAGCGCGCCGTGGCGGACTTCAGCCGCGCCATCGAACTCGATGCGAAGGATCCCGACCTCCTGTACAATCGCGGCATCGCCTATGACGATCTCGGCGACGCCGATCGCGCCATTGCCGACTACACGCGCGCCATTCGGCTGAACGCCCGCGACCCGCTCTATTTCAACAACCGCGGCAACTCCCACATTCACAAGAAGGCCTACGAGCTCGCGATGGCCGACTACGATCAGGCCATCAAGCTCGATCCGAAATTCGCGCTCGCCTATTTCAATCGCGGCACCGCCTTCAGCAACCACGGCGACGATGCGAGCGCACTTGCGGACTTCGATCTGTCGATCAAGTTCAACCCGAACTACGGGCCAGCCTACGGCAACCGCGCACGCATCTATCGCGACCGCGGCGACCGCCCCCGAGCGCTGGCCGATTTCGCCAGATCGATCGATCTCAGTCCGAGCAACGACCGCGACTTCTATGCGCGCGCGAACATGTATTTCGATACGCACGATTATGCGCTGGCGCTCGACGATTACGACCGCTCCATCAGAGCGAACGCGAACCGTGCGGACGTGTTCAATTCGCGCTGCTTCACCCGCGCGATCGTCGGCCGCCTGCAGGAGGCGTTGGCCGATTGCGAGCAGTCGCTGAAGATGGCTCCCGACGATGCCTACACGCTGGACAGCCGCGCCCTCGCCCATCTCAAGCTCGGCAACCTCGACGCGGCGATTGCCGATTACGATGCCGCGCTGAGCATCAAGCCGGGGCTCGACGGCTCGCTCTACGGCCGCGGACTGGCGAAGCGCAAGAAGGGTGACAGCGAAGGCGTCGAGCGCGACATCGCGGCCGCAAAGGCAATCAATGCCGGCATCGCCGATGTGTTCTCGCATTACGGCGTCGAGTAATCGTCACGCAGGAATGTGACACTATAATGCATTCACGCAGCGGTCACGGACTCGGCCTAACTCTGCCCGCGTTTTCAACGCGAGCGAGGAACGAGGATGAGCCACCTCTCGGACATGCTGCGCACGCAGCGCTTCGACGATTACCGCTTCTACCACCAGAGCACCGTCAACCAGACGCTGCACCTGATCAGCGCCGTGATCTTCCTCGGCTGCTACGCCCTGCTGTTCAAGGACCCCGCCATCGCCGGCATCGTCGGCTGGCTCGCGATGCTGACGCGGCAGACCGGGCATTTCTTCTTCGAGCCGAACGGCTATGACGCCGTCAACGACGTCAGCAACGAGTACAAGGAAGCGGTCAAGGTCGGCTACAACCAGGCCCGCAAGATCGTGCTGCTGCTGGTCTGGGGCAGCGCGCCGCTTGCGCTGTTCGCCTTTCCGACGCTGTTCGGATTGTTCGATGCGCCGGCCTCTCGCCTCGATTTCATCCGGCATGTCGGCGCGCTCTGGCTCGTCATCGGCATCGGCGGCGGACTTGCGCGCATGCTGCAGCTGTTCGCCACGCGCGACGTCACGACAGGCCTCGTCTGGGTGTTCAAGGTGCTGACCGACCCCTTCCACAACATCGCGCTGTACTGGAATTCGCCGCTCAAGCTGCTGCGCGGCGAGCTGATCGACACCGCGATTGCGGAGGCGGATTGGGGCGACGACGAGGCCGAGCAAGCCGCGCACCCGACCTGACCGATGCACGCTCGGCGAGCATCCTGCAAAAAGCCTGCTTGACAAGTCCTGCCGTTCGGCTGTACGGACGCGCCCCATGATCAACGCCCGGACCAACCAGCGCACCGAAATGCTCCGCCGTCGCTCCCGCGACGACGAGAGGGTGCGCCATGTCCGAGGACGCCGCTGAACCACTGAATTCGGCCAGTTTTCGCGAAAGGCCGCACCCGCAAGGTGCGGCCTTTCTGCTTTTTGCGCCGCTTTTCCACCCGCCTCCAGAGGAGTACGACATGACCACGCATCCGTATGACGCGCTGATGGACATCACCGCACGGCCCAAGACCGTGTTCGTCCGCGGCGCCGGCTCCTACCTCTGGGACGACAGCCGCAAGCGCTATCTCGATTTCGTGCAGGGCTGGGCCGTGAACTGCCTCGGCCACTCCCCGCCCGCGATCGCCGATGTGCTCGCAGCTCAGGCCAAGCGGCTGCTGACGCCGAGCCCGGCCTTCTACAACGAGCCGAGCCTGAAGCTGGCGCGGGCGCTGGTCGAGAACAGCGCCTTCGATCAGGTGTTCTTTGCCAACTCAGGGGCGGAAGCCAACGAGGGCGCGATCAAGCTCGCACGGAAATATGGCAGCCTGCACAAAGGCGGCGCGTTCGAAATCATCAGCTTCGAAGGCGGCTTCCACGGAAGGACGCTGGCGACGATGTCGGCCTCGGGCAAGAAGGCGTTCGAGCCGCTGTTCGAGCCGAAGGTTGCGGGCTTCAAGAAGGCGAAGCTGAACGACATCGCCTCGGTCGAGAAGCTGATCAACGCCAACACCGTCGCCGTGATGCTCGAGCCGATCCAGGGGGAATCCGGCGTATGGCCTGCGACCGATCAGTTCCTGCAGGAGCTGCGCGCGCTGACCGAGGCGCATGGCCTACTGCTCATTTTCGACGAGATCCAGACCGGCATGGGCCGGACCGGAAAGCTCTTCCACTACGAGCATACAGGCATCGCGCCCGACATCATGACGCTCGGCAAGGGCATCGGCGGCGGCGTGCCGCTCGCGGCCCTGCTCGCGACCGAACGCGCCTCCTGCTTCGAGCACGGCGACCAGGGCGGCACGTTCAACGGCAACCCGATCATGTGCGCGGCCGGGCTTGCGGTGCTTGAGGAGGTCGCGAAGCCCGACTTCCTGAAGGCAGTCACCGAGACCGGCCTCCTGCTCGAAAGCGAGCTGCAGAAGGTCTCGGCCCGGCATGGCCTCGGCGGCGTGCGCGGACGCGGCCTGTTGCTCGCGCTCGACCTCAAGCTGCCGATCGCACCAGGCATCGTCGCGCAGGCGTTCGAGGCCGGCGTGCTGCTCAACGCACCGCAAGTCGACAGCTTGCGCTTCATGCCCGCGCTGAACGTCACGAGGAACGAGATCGCTGAGATGACCGAATGTCTCGACGCGATCTTGACCAAGGCCGGTGCGGCACGGCGGGTGGCGTAAGACCTGTCTCGTGCTCCGGACGCAGCGCAGCGCCTCTTCGGCGGTGCGCTGCAGAGCCGGGGCCCATCTCTCCGCAGCGTGCGTCGCATCTGGGTCCCGGCTCTGCGCCGCAACGCTCACGCGTTGCGGCTTGTCCGGGACACGGGAAACTACGGCTTCAAGATCGAAGCCCCCGTGGTCTTGCGGCTTTCGAGATCGACATGCGCCTTGGCGGCATCCTTGAGCGCGTAGGCGTGGTTGATCGGCACGTGCAGCTTGCCGTTGATGACCGCGGCGAACAGGGTGTCGGCGCCTTCGAGCAGTTCCTTGCGCGTGCCGACATAATCGTTGAGCTTCGGCCGCGTCGCGAACAGCGAGCCGTGATTGTTGAGCTCGGCGATCGCGAACGGCGGCACGGGACCCGAGGCATTGCCGAACGAGACGAACATGCCGCGCGGCTTCAGGCAGGAGAGCGAGCCCGGGAACGTCGCCTTGCCGACACCGTCATAGACGACGTCGCAGCCCTCGTTGCGGCTGATCTGCTTCACGCGCGCGACGAAATCCTCCTCGTTATAAAGGATGACGTGATCGCAGCCATTGGCCTCCGCAAGCTCGGCCTTCTCGCGCGAGCCGACGGTGCCGATGACATGCGCGCCGAGCGCCCGCGCCCATTGGCAAGCCAAAAGGCCGATGCCGCCGGCGGCGGCGTGGACCAGCACGCGATGATGCGGCTCGACCTTGAAGGTCTTGTGCAGCAGATACCAGACCGTCAACCCCTTCAACATCAGCACGGCGCCCTGCTCGTAGGTGATGTGATCGGGCAGCTTGACCAGCTTTTCCCAGGGGATGTTGCGCTCGCCGGTATAGGCCCCGAGATTGTGGTAGTAGGCAACGCGGTCGCCGGGATGAAAATGCGTGACGCCAGGCCCGACCGCGACAACCTCGCCCGAGGCCTCGTTGCCGGCGATGAAGGGCAGTCCCGGCGCCTTGTAGAGGCCGGTGCGATAATAGACGTCGATGAAGTTGAGGCCGACCGCGTGCTGGCGGATGCGCACCTCGCCCGGCCCGGGCGCCGGCACGTCGACGCTCTCATAGACCAGGGCTTCGGGGCCTCCGACCTTGTGCACACGGATGGCTTTCGTCATCGCCTGACCTCCTCTTCTTGCGGCTGAGCGAAAGCCATCGCGTCCGCCTTGTCAACTCGACGCCGACTGGAACGACCCAACGCGACTATTGGCGGCTTTCCGGCGGTTGCGCCTGGCCAGCACGTACCGATCGCGGTAATGATCGAGTCCAGCGAGAACACGATCTCGATGATCACGATCTGGACGATCACCCAGAAGAAGGCGTTGCCCGTGGACTTCGCCTCGCCCTCGCTCTCATCGGATTCGACCTCGCCGTGAATATCGTGCGTCGCCTTGGCGATCAGGAACAGGTGCATCACGCCAAGGATCTCGCCAAGGATCTCGCCAGGCGGATCAAGGCGTCGCTGAAGCTGATCCAGAGCGCGATGGCGCAGAGCACGACGGTGACGCCGGTGCCGACGCGAAAATCCATCTGCAGCGTGTAGAAGGCGAGCACCGCCCAGATCGCGAGCAGCGACATCGTCAGCCAGCGCAGCCGCACGACGCGGACCGGATGCAGCACATGGAACGGCACGAACGTCAGCACGACCAGCGCGGCGACCAGCAGCGTCGCCCACAGCGGCGGCCAATGCAGCAGGAACAGATAGAACGCGGCCGCATTCCACAGCGCCGGGAAGCCGCGGAAATGATTGTCGTCGGCCTTCATGCGCTGGTCGGCGAAATACAACGCGCTGGTGACGATGATGGCGATGCCCAGCAAGGGGGCCGCGACCGGCAGCAGCATGCCGCTGGCGACGATCGCGTAGGCCGGCACGAACACATAGGTGACGAAGTCGACCACGAGATCGAGCACGTCACCCGACCAGTTGGGCTGCACGTTCTTGACGTCGAGCCGGCGCGCGATCGGCCCGTCGACCGCATCGATGATCAGCGCGACGCCCAGCCATTGAAACATCGCCGCCCAGTGCTCGCGCACGGCCTCCAGCATCGCCAGCAGCGCGATCGCCGCGCCGAATGCGGTGAAGATGTGCACCGAGAAGGCAGCGGCGCGGATCGCCGGTCTCGGCTTCAGGGAATCCTGCTGCGTATCCATGGCTTCTGCTATCAGAATGCGACCGGTTTGCACATCCGCCATTGCGGCGCACGATCGCACAATTCGCGATAAAATCAGGGAAATATAGGTGGGCTTGAATTTGCCGCCCGGCGTGTCAAATGTCGTTCCATGACAGACGCATCGACACTCCATGACGCGGCCGTGATCGGGGGCGGACCGGCCGGCCTTGCCGCGGCGATCGCCCTGGCGCAGGCGGGTGCCCGGACCGCGCTGGTAGCGCGCCGCGTGCCCTATGCCGACAATCGCACCACCGCATTGCTCGGTGCCTCCATCGATCTATTGGAAAGCCTCGACGTCTGGTCGCGCTGCAGGGACAAGGCGGCGGCGCTGGAAGTCATGCGCCTCGTCGACGACACCGGCCGGCTGTTTCGCGCCCCGGAGGTGCGCTTCTCCTGTCACGAAATCGGTCTCGATGCATTTGGCTACAACATCGACAATCGCTCGCTGATGCTGGCGCTGGAAGCGCGTGCGGCCGAGCTGCCCAATCTGGTCCGCTTCGACGACGAGGCCGAAAGAGTCGTCATCGAAGCCGTCGACGTCGCATTGCGCACGGCGTCCGGACAGTTTCTCTCGGCTCGCCTCGTGGTCGGCGCCGACGGCCGGCACTCGCTGTGCCGCGAGGCTGCCGGCATCGAGGTGACGCGGCGCGACCTGAGCCAGACTGCGCTGACCTTCAACGTCGGCCATGCCCGGCCCCATCGCAATGTCTCGACCGAGTTCCACACACCGCACGGGCCTTGCGTGTTCGTGCCCCTGCCCGGCGACCGCTCGAGCATCGTCTGGGTCTCGGCGCCAGCGGAGGCCGAACGGCTGCGCGGCTTGAGCGACGAGGAGCTGTCGGCCGCGATCGAGAAGCAGTCGCATTCGATCCTCGGACGCATGACGGTCGAGCCCGGGCGCAACCTGTTCCCGCTCGCGATCGAGCGTCCGAAATGCTTCGGCCGCGACCGTATCGCGCTGGTCGGCGAAGCCGCCCATGTGGTGCCGCCGATCGGCGCTCAGGGCCTCAATCTCGGCCTGCGCGATGCCGCGGACATCGCCCGCCTCGCGGGCGAGGCCATCGCTGCGGGACAGGACCCGGGCGCGGACGACCTGCTCAAGCGCTATGACCGCGCGCGCCGGCCGGACATCTTGAGCCGCACGTTTGCGATCGACATCGCCAACCGCTCTTTGCTCAACGACTTCCTGCCGCTTCAGCCCGTCCGCGCCGTCGGCATGCACCTCCTCGGCGCGATCGGCCCGCTCCGCCGCTTTGCGATGCGCGAAGGCCTGACGCCGACGTGGCGAAGGTAGGTCTGGTGGCGGCCAAGCCCGCTTAAGGAAACGCCAACCTTCCCGTCTGGATCGCCCACATCACGCTGGTCAGCGTGACCACCGAGGCGAAGGTCCCGAGCAGCACCGCGACGGAGGCGGACTCGATCCAGGCATCGTTCTGTCGGGCGATGACGAACACGTTGAGCGCCGGCGGCAGCGAGGCCATCAGCACGGCGGTGGCGGCCCACGGCTGCGCGAACGGACCGAACGCCAGCATCAGGGCGAACGCTGTGAGCGGATGGATCATCAGCTTGACCGCGATCACGCCCGGCACCTCCCACGGCACCCGATCGAACGGACGGAGCGCCACGGTCACGCCGAGCACGAACAGCGCGGTCGGCGCGGCCGCGTTCTGCAGGAAGGTGATCGTGCGGTCGAGCGCGACCGGCAGCTCGATATGCAATGCGGCCACCGCGGCGCCGAAGCAGGCGGACATGATCAGCGGATTGAGCACGATCTGCTTGAGCACAACGCCGAAAGCGTGAACCAGCGAGGGATGGTCGCGGTCGGAAAGCTCGATCAAGAGCGGCACGATCGTGAACAGGAAGATGCTGTCGCAGCAGAAGATCAGCGCGGTCGGCGCGGCAGCCTTCGGCCCGAGCACCGCGAGCGCGAGGCCCGGGCCCATATAGCCGATATTGCCGTAGCCGCCGGAGAGGCCCGCGAGCGTCGCTTCGCGCAGCGTTAGCCGTCCCAGTAGCTTGCCGACCACCAGCGCCAGAGTGAATGCCGCAACCGTCGACAGCGTCGTCGCCACCAGGAACGGCGGGTTATTCAATTCCGAAAACGGCGTCTTCGACATGATCGCAAACAGCAGCGCCGGCAGCGACACATAGAGCAGGAAGAAGTTCATCCAGGCGAGCCCTGATTCCGGGATGGACTTGACCTTGCCGCAGGCGAAACCGACGAAGATCAAGCCGAAATAAGGCAGCGCCAGATTGAGGATATCGACCATTGCTGAAGTTTTTTCTGAAGGCTTGGGGGCTATCCGTCCCGGAAACGAAGGTTAATTCCAGCCAAGGGCACTAGCATCGGCCACAATCCTGGTCTATCGACGGGGGATGATTAAAGCGCGGACCGCCAAATTCCAGATCGGACAGGTCGTTCGCCACCGGATCTTCTCGTTCCGGGGGGTGATCTTCGACATCGATCCGGAATTCAACAACACCGAGGAATGGTGGTTGTCTATCCCTGAGGAGGTGCGGCCCCACAAGGACCAGCCGTTCTATCACCTGCTCGCGGAGAACGCGGAATCCGAATACGTCGCCTATGTCTCGGAGCAGAACCTGTTGCCGGATGATTCCGGCGAGCCGGTCCGGCATTCTCAGGTCGCCGAGATCTTCGTCAAGGACAAGGCCGGCGGCTACCGTCCGCGCAATCCCTCGCTGAACTAGAGCATGATGTTTTTATACGGAAACGTAGCCTGAGTTTTTGAAGTAGTTGGTGCACTCCGTCTCGGAGAAGAGATCGAGGAGTTCACCAGCCTTTCTCCAGGTTGCCTCCACGTCACGGGGCTCGGCAGCTCGCATGAGATGTTTGAGTTTGGCGAAGACCTGCTCGATCGGATTGAGGTCAGGGCTATATGGCGGCAAGAAGATGCGGTGGGCGCCTCTGGCGCGGATGGCTTGGCGAGCCGCTTTGCCCTTATGGCTGCCAAGATTGTCGAGAACGACGATCTCGCCCGGTGCGAGGGTGGGTGCCAACACCTTCTCGACGTACAGCGTGAAGAGCTCACCATTGATGGGACCATCGATCACCCAAGGCGCGCTGATCCGATCGTGACGCAGCGCCGCGATGAAGGTCATGGTCTTCCAATGGCCGAAAGGTGCAGATGCTTGGAGGCGCTGTCCACAAGGCCCCCAGCCGCGTAGCGGCGCCATATTGGTCTTGATCCACGTCTCGTCGATAAAAACCAACCGTGCGACGTCGATCCTGCCTTGATGTGCTTTCCAGCGGGTCCGCTTACGGACGACGTCTGGGCGATCCTGCTCGGCCGGTAGAAGCGTTTTTTTTGAAGCTGAGCCCCTCGGCGTGAACAAAAGTCCACACCGCCCGCACGTCTGTCTTGATCCCCCGTGCAGCCAGCTCCTGCGTCAGCTTGCGCAAGGTGAATGGCCCCGAGCGAATGCGTTTGCGCAGCCAGTCGGCGTTGGCATCCGACAGAACCCGCTTCTTGTGGCCGCCGATCTGGCCGGGCGCCAGGCCTCCGGTATCCCGCCTCAGATTCTTCCACTTCGTCACGCAGGAGGGGCTGATCTGGAGCGCCTCGGCAATCGAACGAACCGTTTCCCCTGCGTCAGCTCGCGCCAAAGCCCGTTCCCGGATGTCTTCCGAATAGGGTCGCGTCATCCATGCTGGCCTCCGCCCTCCAGCATGGATGTTGAATCAGAAATCGCTCCCAGTGGGAATCCCGATTCCAGTCAAAAACAACATGCTCTAGAACGCGACGAACAGCTCGGTGCTCACCTCTCCCTTCGGGAGAGGTGAGCAGGTCGACCGATCGAAGAGCGACAATCGGGATAGGGGGGAGCCTCGCGACTCCGCCCCTCCCACACCACCGTACGTACGGGTCCGTATACGGCGGTTCGGTGGATTATGCGGGCCGCTGTGCCGCGACGGAAGCCAAGCCGAGTGTGCCGAAGAACGCGATTGGCATGGCGATGGTGAGCGCAGGACTGTTGGCGAGCCGCCAAGGGCCATGCGGGCTGCCGGCGGTTTGTGCCGCCAGCTCCCGGCCGACGCCGCGACGTCGCAACTCGGCAAAACGAGTGTCACCGCGCTTCCATTGTTTCCAGGCGATGGCGCGCAACCGCCGCCTGAGCCATTCGTCAAGTGTGCGCAATACCGACGGGGTTTGGCAGAAGCCGAAGTAGCCGCGCCATCCGATCAGATAGCGCGACAGCTCCTTGGCAATCTGCGCGAGGCTTCGGCCGCAGGTGCGTCGCGTCAGTCCTCGGACCTTCGCCTTGAAGCGGGCGAGTACCTGCGGCGCGATGCGCCGGCGCGGTTCTTTTTCGCCGGTAAAGCTGAAGCCCAGGAACTTGCGAACGCTCGGTTTGGCGACCGCGCTCTTGGCTTTGTTGACCTTGAGCTTGAGGCGCTTTTCGAGGAACCGTTCGATGCCCGCCAGCACCCGCTCACCCGCCTTCCGACTGCGCACATAGATGTTGCAGTCGTCGGCATAGCGCACGAAGCGATGGCCGCGCTTCTCCAATTCCTTGTCCAGCACATCCAGCATCAGGTTCGACAATAGCGGCGAGAGCGGACCGCCTTGCGGCGTGCCCTCCTCCGTCGGGCTGACCAGTCCTCCCTCCATCGCACCCGTGGTCAAGAAGCCACGGATCAACTTGAGGAGGCGCTTGTCAGCCACCCGCCTGGCAATGAGCCCCATCAGGATGTCGTGGTTGACCCGGTCGAAGAACTTCTCCAGGTCGATGTCCACGACGACGGCATGTCCGGACGCAATATACGCCTGCGCCCGCTCCACCGCCTGATGCGCCGAGCGCCCCGGCCGGAAGCCGAAGCTGGTCTCGGAGAACGTCTCATCCCAATCCGCCTGTAGCACCTGCATCGCCGCCTGCTGGATGAAGCGGTCGAGCACCGTCGGGATGCCAAGCAGCCGTAGGCCGCCCGACGCCTTCGGTATCTCCACCCGCCGCACCGACTGCGGTTTGTAGGTGCCCTCAAGCAACTGGGCCCGGATCGTGGGCCAATGCTCTTTCAGGTAGCCCGGCAGCTCGCCGACGGTCATCCCGTCGACGCCCGCCGCGCCCTTGTTGCGCGTCACTTGCGCCAACGCTTTCTTCAGATTCTCACGCCCAACAACTGCTTCCATCGACGGCCCTTCGTCCGCCGGGCGTTCGAGGGCGGTGGCCGCCGCGCGCGCTACGGTCTCTCGGGCGGCGGCGTTCGGGGCTTCACCCTTCGTTCCGGTGCCCAAGTTCAGCTTGACCTGATTCTTCTGCCGCATGGCTCGCGCGAGATCACCGTTCTACTAACCGCTTCTACCGTTTGGGCCTTCGGCGGCACGCCGCCGCCTACTATGCCCGCTGCTGACTTCTGCGCTGCGGTCAGATCGCCTTACGACGACCTCAGTCCCGTTGCCGGGACACAGCACAGACCTCCCGAGGTAAGACCGACCGCCTTCACCGCACGCTCGCCGGATTTACCACCCCGTCCCTTGATGACCATGGACTTCGCGATCATGTGCTCGCTCGTCCGGCCGGGTAGGCCTCGTTATCCGGTAATTGTCCATCGAGCCGCGGCTTTGCTCCACGCTGTCTTCAGACCCCACCTCGCGATGACGCCCTTGCGCTTCGCTAATCCTTCGCCGTCATCAGGCTGGATAGAGGACTTCCACCTCCAAGCTGTCGTTCATACTCGGCACACACAAAAAAGGCGCTCGAGCCGAGCGCCTTTTTCACGTCCGGGATTAGCTCCCGATTACTTCTGGCCGGTCGGAGCCGCGCCGGGCGCGCCACCACCCTGCTGCTCGAGCTTCTTGCGTTGCTCCTCGGCCTTCTTCTGCAGCTCTTCCTGGAGCTTCTTCTGGGTTTCCTCGAACACCTTCGGATCGGTCGGCGGACCGTCATAGGCCTTCTGGAATTCGCCGGTGAGCGGCAGCGGCAAGGTCAGCGGCGCGCCATTGGCGTTGATCGCCTGGACAACGAGATTCTGGCCCTTCTTCATGTTGTTGATGAGCTCGGGCGTGGCCTCGTAGTCCGACATGCAGCCGTTCTGGAAGCAGATCACATAGGGCTGCTGCAGCGGCGCGTTGCTGTCGACGATGATGCGGGTGCCGTGCACGAGCTGCATGCCGAGCGGCAGCGTCACGCGCAGGATCTTCTTCGGCTCGCCTTCCGGCTCGATGATCACGGCCGCGATGACCGGCTGGCCCGACTCGATGCGGCCGTCCTTACCGGTGAAGCAGACCTGCTTGGCATTGGCGTCCTGGCCCTTGAGGCAGAACTTGGTCCAGGGCGCATAGATCAGCTGGATCTGCTGATCGGCGGGCTGGGCTGCGCCCTGCTGCGGGGCGCCCTGCGCCGGAGCCTGCTGGGCCTGCGGGGATGCTGCGGGCGCCGGAGCCTTGGGAGCTGCCTTGGGAGCCGCCTTCGGAGCCGGGGCGGGGAGGCCTTGGGCGCGGCGGGTGCGCCGGGGGCTGGCGCAGGGGTCTGGGCCTCGGCGGCAAACGGAACGGCCAACGCCGTCGCCGTCAACAGGGCGAGAAGTCGCCCGCGCGGCCGGACGGACGCGGCCAAGTAACGGAAATTCATTGCGGAAAACCCTTTCTGAACGGGAAGTGCCCGAACCGCTCCGAAGCGCCGAACCTGGCCGCCTTGGGCGCGGCTCTCTCCCCGTCAATTGAGGCGGATAAGTGACGGGCTCGACGCTCTTGCGCGATTGGGTGCCTTCTTAACGTGGCCGACGAAAAGATCAATGCCGACAAGCGTCTTTGGCCGGTCTGGTGCGAAAGCCCCATCAAATTCCCTGTGATAAGATTCGAGCCCGCCGGTCCTCGAATCACCGTGTGCCGATGTTCATGTTCCACCGCCTCTTCGAGGGCCCCGGCCTCCGCCTCTGTGCGCTTGCCCTCGCGCTTGCCGGGGCGCTGTCGGCGGGCGCCGCCACCGCCGAGGAGGCCCATGCGATCGCCATGCACGGCAAGCCGGCGATGCCCGCCGACTTCGGCCACATGCCCTACGCCAACCCCGATGCCCCCAAGGGCGGCCGCCTGACCTGGGGCATTCTCGGCACCTTCGACAGCCTCAATCCCTTCATCGTCAGGGGATTGGCGGTGCAGCCGGTCCGCAACTACGTGGTCGAGAGCCTGCTGGCGCGCGGGCAGAACGAGCCGTTCACGCTCTACGGCCTGCTCGCCAGGACCGTCGAAACCAATGACGAGCGAAGCTTCGTCACCTTCCGTCTCGATTCCCGCGCCCGCTTCTCCGACGGCAAGCAGGTCACGGCCGAGGACGTGCTGTTCTCCTGGCAGCTGCTGCGCGACCACGGCCGCCCCAATCACCGGCAGTATTACGGCAAGGTCGCCAAGGCCGAAGCACCCGACCCCCTCACCGTCCGATTCGACCTGACAGGCGCCAACGACCGCGAGCTGCCGCTGATTCTCGGCCTGATGCCGATCCTGCCGAAGCACGCGGTCGACGTCGCGACCTTCGAGGAGACGACGCTGACGGCGCCGCTTGGCTCGGGCCCCTATCGCGTCACGGCGGTGAAGCCCGGCGCGAGCGTGACGCTCACGCGCAATCCCGATTATTGGGGCCGCGACCTCGCCATCAATCGCGGGCTCTACAATTTCGACGAGGTCAGGCTCGACTATTTTCGCGAGGCCAACGGCCAGTTCGAGGCGTTCAAGCGCGGCCTCTACGATTTCCGCGTCGAGCACGAGCCGCTGCGCTGGCACGACGGCTATGATTTTCCGGCCGCCAAAAGCGGCGAAGTGATCCGCGACACCGTCAAACCCGGCATGCCGCAGCCGTCCGAATTCCTGGTGTTCAACACCCGCCGTCCGATCTTCGCCGACATCCGCGTGCGGCAGGCCCTGACGCTGCTGTTCGATTTCGAGCTGGTCAACCGCAGCTATTTCTTCGACCTCTATTCGCGCGTGGCCGGCTATTTCGCGGGCTCGGAGCTGTCGGCCTATGGCAGGCCAGCGGATGCGCGCGAGCGCGCGCTGCTCAAACCGTACGCCGCACAGATCCCGCCCGACATCCTGGAGGGCAGCTACCGCCTGCCGGTCACCGACGGATCAGGCCGCGACCGCACCACGCTGCGCGCCGCGCTGAAACTGCTGTCGGAGGCCGGCTACGATCTCGACGGCACCGTGCTGCGAAATCGCACGACCAAGACCGCCTTCACCTTCGAGATCATGGTCACGACGCGCGACCAGGAGCGCATCGCGCTCGCCTTCCAGCGCGACCTCAGGCGCGCCGGCATCGAGGCCAGCGTGCGCTCGGTCGATCCCGTGCAATTCGACCAGCGGCGGCTCGCCTACGAGTTCGACATGATCCAGAACCGCTGGGACCAGTCGCTGTCGCCCGGCAACGAGCAGTATTTCTATTGGGGCAGCGCGGCCGCGGACAATCCGGGCACCCGCAACTACATGGGCGCCAGGGATCCTGCCGTCGATGCCATGATCGCCGCCCTGCTCGAGGCCCGTGAACATACGGATTTCGTTTCGGCGGTGCGCGCGCTCGACCGCGTCCTGATCGCGGGCGTCTACACAATCCCGCTGTTTAACGTATCGGAGCAATGGATCGCGCGCTGGAATCGGATAGAACGGCCCAAGACCACCTCGCTCGCGGGCTATTTGCCGGAGACCTGGTGGTCGAAGGGGCAGCCGCAAGCTCATCAAGCGAAGTGACGCCGTGAACCAGCCAGCAATATCGCCGACGCTCGACACATTGTTTCAGCGCACGCTGACGCGGCAGCCGCATGCGACCGCCCTGCTCGATCCGCTCAACAAGGCGCGCATCACCGGGCACCAGCCGCGGCGGATGACCTATGCCGAGGCCGATACCGCCATCGAGGCGCTGTCGGCGCATTTCGTCGAATCGGGCCTGCCGGCCAATTCCGTCATCGCGATCCAGTTGCCCAACACGGTCGAGTTCGTGCTGACCGTGCTCGCCGCCCATCGCGCCGGCCTCGTCGTCGCCGTGCTGCCGCTGCTGTGGCGCCATGCGGAACTGACCGCCGCGCTCAACCGCACCGCCGCGCGGGCCATCGTCACCATGAGCACGGTCGACGGCGTCAGCTATGCCGATCTCGCCATGCACGCCGCGGCCGAGGCGTTCTCGATCCGGCACGTGTACGGCTTCGGAAGCGACCTGCCCGAAGGCATGGCTTCGCTCGACGACGTCCTGGCACGCCCGCCCGGCACCACACGCGCCGTGATCCAGGACGGCCGCAAGGCGGCCATGATCTCCTTCGACGTCACGGCGGAGGGCTTCCGGCCGGTGCCGCGGCCGCATTTCAGCCTGATCGCGGGTGGCCTTGCGATGTCGCTCGAAGCCGACATCAAGCAGGGCGCGACGGTGATGGCGGCGTTCACGCCGATGTCGTTCGCAGGGCTCGCCTCCTCGCTCGCGGTGTGGCTGCTCTCCGGCGGCACGCTGGCGCTGCACCATCCGTTCGAGAACGATGTGCTGGAGCAGCAGATCAACGCGCACGAATGCGAGGTGCTGATCGCGCCGGCGCAGCTCGCGCTGCGGCTCGGCGATGCCGACCTCGCGGCGCGGATGCCCACGTTGCGCAACGTCATCGGCCTGTGGCGCGCGCCCGAGCAGGTCGCGGCGAGCGATGCCTGGACCGCGCCGCATGCGCCGCTGACCGACGTCTATCTGTTCGGCGAGGCCGGATTGTTCGGCGCCCGCCGCGGCGAGGCCGGCATGCCGGTGCCGGTGATGCCGGGACCGCACGGCGCCCCGCGCGAGCAGTCCGGCTCCTCCATCGCCGGAGAGATCCTGCTGACGCCGAAAGGCACGCTCGGCCTGCGCGGCGCGATGGTGCCGATCGCGGCCTACGCCCCGCCGCAGCCGGTCGGCGAGACGCTCACGGCGCAGCCGCCGCGCGACTATGTCGACACCGGCTATGCCGCGCGGCTCGACCGCCCGAGCGGCGCGATCTGCATCACCGCGCCGCCCTCCGGCATCATGGCGGTCGGCGGCTATCGCTTCCTCTCCAACGACCTGCAGGAATGGGCGCGCCGGCTCGGCCAGGGCGCCCTGCTCACGGCGCTGCCCGACCGGCTCTCGGGCCACCGGCTCGCCGGGCGCGCCCAGGACAATGCCCGCGCCCGCGAGGCGCTCAGCCAGCTCGGGCTTAACCCCCTGATGGTCGAGGCTTTTCGCGACCGCTCCGGGGCCGCCTAAGCATGGTTTCAGCGCCTGCGTTGACGCAGCATTAAGGCGGCCAAACTAGATTGCGCGGCATCTGTTGCGTGATCTTGAGTGTCTCGATGTCCCAGGCGGGCCCGATCCTGTTTGTGTCCGATGCCGAACGTCCCGCCTTCGTGGCGGCGCTGGACGAGGCCCGGCTCTTTCCCGTGGTCGACACCGACTGGACCAGCGCATCGCGCGCGGTCGAAGAGGTGCAGCCGGCGGCGGTTCTCGCTGCGGTCCATGCCGGGCACGAGGCGCATGTGACGCGGCTTGCAAAGAAGATCGCCGATCAAGCGCCTTACCTGCCCTTCGTGGCCCTGGACGCCGCGGCCGCGTTGCCGCACAACGCTCTGCCCTTCTCCTCGCGCGGCGGCAATCCCGACCGGCTGATCGCGCGGCTCCGGGCCGCGCTGCGCGTGCGGACATTGCACGCAACGGTTCTGCGCCGGCTGCCCGAAGCGAAGGTCGCGCTGCCGGAAGGCGATCCCGCACGCGACGCCACCGTGCTCCTGATCGGTCGCGGCGCGGCCTATCCGGCGCTCTCGGTCGCGCTCGGTGAACGCGTCGGCGTGGTCGGGGCGCTCTCGATCGAGGCCGCCGCAAAACACCTCAACACCCGCGACCTCGACGGCGTCGTGCTCGCCGAAGGTTTTACCGCGCGCGTGACCGACGCGTTTCTGACTGTGCTCGCCGAGGATACCCGCTTCCGCAGCTTGCCCGTGGTCGTCACCGCCCACCAGCTCACCCAGAGCTACGACCTGCCCAATCTCGAGCTGATCGCCGGCGAGCCGGCGAGGATCGCGGCCAACGCGCTGCCCTTGATCCGCCAGCACGCCATGGAAGCGCAGCTGAGCCGCACGCTGCGCTCGATCGATGCCGGCGGCTGGCTCGATCCGCGCAGCGGCCTGCTCACGGTGGAAGCCTTCGCCCGCGATTTCGCCAAGGCGGTCGAGCAGACGCTGGCCCGCGGCGGCGGACTCTCCGTCGCCCGTTTCGCCTTCGACCCCAACAATTCCCGCGCCCAGCTCGATGCCGCGCGCATCCTCAGCCGCCTGATGCGGCAGATGGATTTTGGCGCCGCGCAGAAGGACGGCTCGGTGATCGTGGTGTTCGCCGAGACCGACTTCCGCACCGCGCATATGATCGCCCGCCGTTTGTCGGCGGTGATGCGGCACACGTCCAACGGCAAGCACGAGATGCGCAGCGATCCCGTGGTCAGCGTGGACTCGCTGTCGCCGTCGGATACAGCCCGGTCGCTGCTAGCAAGGCTGTCCGCGGACGCGTCGCGGGCGGCGTCGTAAGGTCTCGTGCCCCGGGCGCAGCGCAGCGCTCTCAAGGCGATGCGAAGCATCGTCCGGGAGCGGTGCGCTGCAGAACCGGGGCCCATCGTCGCGGCAGAGAAAGAACTGGGTCCCGGCTCTGCGCGCCGCTTCGCTGCGCTTGTCCGGGACACGAAAATCCTCACGCCGCCTTCTTGCTCTCCGCGAGCTGCGCCAGCTGGCGCATGATCTCGGTCGTGCCGGCGAGGCGCTCTTCCGGCGTCTCCCAATCCTGCAGGAACACCACCTTCATGTCGGGGCGCACCTTGGCGGCCTGGCCGTAGCTGCGGATGAAGCTCACGAGGCGATCGGGATAGGCGAACGAATTGTCGCGGAAGACGATGACGGCGCCCTTCGGGCCGGCGTCGATCTTCTCGACATTGGCCCGGCGACAGAACGCCTTGATCGCGGCGACCTTGAACAGATAGCGCACCTCGTCCGGCAGCACGCCGAAGCGGTCGCGCATCTCGGCGCCAAAGTTCTCGATCTCCTCCTCGGTGTCGAGATCGGCAAGGCGCCGGTACAGAGACAGCCGCACCGAGAGGTCGCTGACATAGTCCTCCGGAATCAGCACGGGCATCCCGATGGTGATCTGCGGCGACCAGCGGTCGGCGGCGGGCTCGGAGACGCCGGCCTTGAGGTTGACGATCGCCTCCTCCAGCATCGATTGATAGAGCTCGAAGCCGACCTCCTTGATGTGGCCCGACTGCTCCTCGCCGAGCAGATTGCCGGCGCCGCGGATATCGAGATCGTGGGAGGCGAGCTGGAAGCCGGCGCCCAGCGTCTCCAGCGATTGCAGCACGGTGAGCCGGCGCTCGGCCTGCGCCGTGATCTTCTGCTGCGCCGGCAGCGTGAACAGCGCATAGGCCCGCAGCTTGGAGCGGCCGACGCGGCCGCGCAGCTGGTAGAGCTGGGCAAGGCCGAACATGTCGGCGCGGTGCACGATCAGCGTGTTGGCGTTGGGAATGTCGAGGCCGGACTCGACGATCGTGGTCGACAACAGGATGTCGAACTTGCCGTCATAGAACGCGGTCATGATGTCCTCGATCACCGCGGGCGGCATCTGCCCGTGCGCGACCGCGACCTTCATCTCGGGCACGTTCTTGTCGAGGAAGTCCTTGACCTCGGCGAGGTCGTCGATGCGCGGCACCACGTAGAACGCCTGGCCGCCGCGGTAGCGCTCGCGCAAGAGCGCCTCGCGGATCATCAAGGGATCGTGCGGGGCGACGAAGGTGCGCACCGCCAGGCGATCGACCGGGGGCGAGGCGATGATCGAGAGCTCGCGCACGCCGGTCAGCGCCAGCTGCAGCGTACGCGGGATCGGCGTCGCCGACAGCGTCAGCACATGCACCTCGGCGCGCAGCGCCTTCAGCCGCTCCTTGTGGCTGACGCCGAAATGCTGCTCCTCGTCGACGATGAGCAGGCCAAGGTCGCGGAATTTGATGGTCTTTCCGAGCAGCGCATGGGTGCCGACGACGATGTCGACCGAACCGTCGGCAATGCCCTTCTTGACCTCGTTGAGCTGTTTTGTGGGGATCAGGCGCGAGGCCTGTGCGACATTGACCGGGAAGCCTTTGAAGCGCTCACTGAAGGTCCTGTAGTGCTGGCGCGCGAGCAGCGTGGTCGGTACCACGACCGCAACCTGCTTGCCGTCGAGCGCGACCGCAAAGGCGGCACGCAGCGCCACCTCGGTCTTGCCGAAGCCGACATCGCCGCAGATCAGCCGATCCATCGGGCGGCCCTTTTCGAGGTCCTTCAGCGTGGACTCGATCGCCCCCAGCTGGTCCTCGGTTTCGTCATAGGGGAAGCGCGCGCAGAACTCGTCGTAGACGCCCTGCTGCACCGGCAGCTTCGGCGCCTCGTGCAGCATGCGTTCGGCCGCGATCTTGATCAGCTCGCCCGCGATCTCGCGGATGCGGTTTTTCAGCTTCGCCTTGCGGGTCTGCCAGCCCGAGCCACCCAGGCGGTCGAGCTCGACATTGGTCTGGTCGGAGCCATAGCGCGACAACAGCTCGATGTTTTCGACCGGGAGGAACAGCTTGGTCTCGGCGGCGTAATGCAGCTCGAGGCAGTCATGCGGCGCGCCGGCGACATCGAGCGTTTGCAGGCCGATGAACCGGCCGATGCCATGATCGACGTGGACGACGATGTCGCCGGCGGTGAGGCTCGTCACCTCCGAGATGAAATTGTCGAGCTTGCGGCTGGCCTTGCGCGGCCGCACCAGGCGGTCGCCGAGGATATCCTGCTCGCTGATGACGGCGATCTCGTCGGTCTCGAAGCCGCTTTCGAGGCCGAGCACCGCGAGCATGGTCTCGTTGCGCGGCGTCGCCTGCACCGTCCGCCAGGAGTTGACGCTGGTGGTGTGGGCGAGCTTGTGGTCGCGCAGCATCGAGGTCATGCGATCGCGCGAGCCCTCGGTCCACAGCGCGATCACGACCTTCTTGCGCTGCGCTTGCAACGCCATGACGTGACTGACGACGGATTCGAACACGTTGACATTGCTGTCGTTGCGCTCCGGCGCGAAATCGCGGCCCTTGCGTGCGCCGGCATCGACGACACTCGTCCCGTCAGCCGGAACCGAGAACTGCGTCAACCGCGCCAGCGGGATCTCGCCGAGGCGCTTGCCCCATTCCTCCTCGGTCAGATACAGCCGATCGGGCGGCAGCGGCTTGTAGATGGCGCCGCCGCCGGGATGCTCCATCGCTTCGCGCCTGGCCTCGTAATAATCGAGGACCTGCTTGAAGCGCTCGCGCACGGCGTCCTCGGCCTGCGGCTCGATCGCGATCGCAGCGCCTTGCAGATAGTCGAACAGCGTGTCCATCCGGTCCTGGAACAGCGGCAGCCAGTGCTCCATGCCGGGATGGCGGCGGCCCTCGCTGACCGCTTCATACAGCGCATCGTCGCGCTCGGGCGCGCCAAACTCGGCGACATAGCCCATGCGGAATCTGCGGATGGTGTCCGTGACCAGCTGGAACTCCGAAACCGGCACGAGGTCGAGCGAGCGCATGTCGAGCAGCGTGCGCTGGGTCTCGGCGTCGAAGGAGCGGATCGATTCCAGGCTGTCGCCGAAAAAGTCGAACCGCACCGGCTGCTCGAGGCCGGCCGGAAACAGGTCCAAAATACCGCCGCGCACGGCATATTCGCCGGGCTCGCGCACGGTGGAGGAACGGTTGTAGCCGTTGTGCTCGAGCCAGGCCACGACGGTGTCCATCGGCACGACGTTGCCCGGCGCGACCGACAGCGCCTGCGCGGCGACCAGCTCGCGCGCGGGCACGCGCTGCACCACCGCATTCACCGTGGTCAGTACGATCAGCGGCTTGTCGCTGCCGGTGAGCGAGGCGAGCCGTGCCAGCGTGGTCAGGCGCTGCGCGAGAATGCCGCCATGCGGCGAGACACGGTCATAGGGCTGGCAATCCCAGGCCGGGAAGGTCAGCACCGGCAGATCGGGTGCGAAGAACCGCAAGCCGCGCTCGAGCTGCTGCATGCGCCCGCCGTCGCGGCAGACGACCGCAAGGCTGACGGCCGGTTTCTTCGGCCGCGCCGCGATGGCGCGGGCGAGATCGGAGACGACGAGGCCCTCGGCGCCTTCGGCGACATTGCCAAGCGTCAGCGCACGGCCGGGCGCGAGCAGCTCGGCCGGAGATTTCATCCCCTGCTTCATGCGCTGCCGTCCGCGATCGGAAACGCCTTGATGCGGGCAAACAGCGCGCCGGTGACGGCGGCTGGCAGCACCTTGTCGCCAGTGATGGCGGCATAGAGATCGGGATCGTTGACCTCGAGCAGCGTTTCGAGCTGCATCAGCTCGTCATCCGACAGATTGCCGATCTCGGCATCCGCGAAGCGGCCGAGGATCAGGTCCATCTCGCGCGTGCCGCGGTGCCAGCAGCGGAACAGAAGCCGCTTGCGGCGGTCATCCAGCCCGCTGCTCGATCGTGTCGTTCCCGTCATGTGTCAAATCCAGTCAAACGCAGAAAGCCCGGACGTGCCGGGCGGGGGTGATATAGCCACTCGGGGTGCCCGTGTCAGCCCTTTGTTGTTGCAATTGTTTACGGTCGTCATTGCCGGGCTTGACCCGGCAATCCATCCTCTTGAATAGATGGATGCGCGGGTGGAGCCCGCGCATGACGATTGTTGCACGAATGCGCCCCAGCCTGCTCAATCCGCTGTTTGCTCCCGTGACCAGCCTGCCCGGCGTCGGTCCGAAGCAGGACAAGCTGCTGCAGTACCTGCTCAGCCGCAGCGAGACGCCGCGGCTGGTCGATCTGCTCCTGCATCTGCCGAGCCAGGTCATCGACCGCCGGGCCCGGCCGAAGATCCGCGACGCCGCCGTTGGAACCATGGTGACGCTGGAGGTCACCGTCGATCGTCACCGCCCGCCCCCGCCGCGCAATTCGCGCGCGCCGTATCTGGTCTATGCCAGCGACGATACCGGCGACGTGGTGCTGACCTTCTTCCGCGCCAAGCCGGGCTATGTCGAGAAGCTCTTGCCGGTCGGAGAGAAGCGCTACGTCTCCGGCACGCTGCAGATGTATGACGGCATCCCGCAGATTGTGCATCCCGACCGCGTGCTCGACGAGGAGGCGATCTCGAAGCTGTCGGGAATCGACCCGGTCTATCCGCTGACGGAAGGCCTCGCGCTCGGCTCGCTCCGTCGCGCGATCGCGCAGGCGTTGCTGAAGCTTCCCGACTTACCGGAATGGATCAGCCCGGAGGTGCTGCGTCGCTGCCAGTTCCCGCCAATCGCGGAAGCGCTCAATCGCGTGCACCAGCCGGTCGAGCTGACCGACATCTTGCCCGACCGGCCGTTCTGGTCGCGCCTCGCCTTCGACGAGCTCTTGGCCGGCCAGCTCGCGCTCGCCCTGATCCGCGCGCAGCTGCGCCGCCCCGCCGGTGTGCGCAATGCCGGCGACGGGCATCTGCGCAACAAGATCATCGACGCCCTGCCTTACGCGCTGACGCCGTCACAGCGCAACGCTGCGGCGGCGATCGCCGAAGACCTCAAGCAGCCCGTGCGCATGCTGCGCCTGCTGCAGGGTGACGTTGGCTCCGGCAAGACCGTGGTGGCGCTGCTCGCGGCCGCAGCGGTCGCCGAAGTCGGCAAGCAGGCCGCGCTGATGGCCCCGACCGAAATCCTGGCGCGCCAGCACATCAAGACCATCGCCCCGCTCGCCGAGCGCGCTGGCTTGCACGTTGCGATCCTGACGGGCCGCGAAAAGGGCAAGGAGCGGCGCGAGTTGCTGGCACAACTCGAAGCCGGCGAGATCGACCTCCTCGTCGGCACCCACGCGCTGATCCAGGATGACGTGATCTTCCATGATCTCGCGCTCGCCATCGTCGACGAGCAGCACCGCTTCGGCGTGCGCGAGCGCCTTGCGCTCACGTCCAAGGGCGAGGCCGTCGACGTGCTGGTGCTGAGCGCGACGCCGATTCCGCGCACGCTGGTGCTCACCTATTTCGGCGACATGGACATCTCCGAGCTGCGCGAAAAGCCGGCCGGCCGCCAGCCGATCGATACCCGCGCCGTGCCGATGAGCCGCATCAGCGAGGTCATGGAAGGCGTCGGCCGGGCGCTCGAAGCGGGCAAGCTGGTCTATTGGATCTGCCCGCTGGTCGAGGAATCCGAGGCGGAAGGCACCGAGCATCTCACCAACGCGACCCAGCGTTTCGAGACCCTGCAAAAGCGTTTCGGTGACCGCGTCGGCCTAGTCCATGGCCAGATGAAGGGCACAGAGAAGGACCGCGTCATGGGCCAGTTCGCCGCGCACGAGATCGGCCTCCTGGTCGCCACCACCGTGGTCGAGGTCGGCGTCGACGTTCCGGCCGCCACCATCATGGTGATCGAGAACGCCGAACGTTTCGGCCTCGCCCAGCTGCACCAGCTGCGCGGCCGCATTGGACGCGGCTCGGAGGCATCGACCTGCATTCTGCTCTATGGCGAGCCGCTCGGCGAGATGTCGAAGGCGCGGCTGAAAGTGATCCGCGAGACCACCGACGGCTTCCGTATCGCCGAGGAAGATCTGAAGCTGCGCGGCGAAGGCGACGTGCTGGGCGTGCGCCAGAGCGGCCTGCCCGGCTACCGCATCGCGCGGGCGGAGGTGCACGGCCAGCTGATCGCCCAGGCGAGAGACGAGGCGCTGCGGATCCTTAAAGAGGATCCGAAGCTCAAGGGCGAGCGCGGCGAGGCGTTGCGCTGCCTGCTGTATCTGTACGAACGGGACGAGGCCATCCCGCTGATTGGGGCGGGTTAGACTTCAACCTCGCAGTCTTCATCGGATGTATTTTTACCGACTCTAAACGCTGGAGACGCAGTTGCTGGATCGCCCCCTATCGTCGCGCAAAGATTACTCGTAGAAGTACGCGCAACTTTAGCTCTCGGGACATGCACGATGCGTACTGTCTCACGATGGATGCTCGCCTCGACCGTGGCAGTGATTATCCTCGCGTCTGGCGGACTCTACACGTTCTCCCTTCATGGAGACCTCGCATCTTGTCTGCGGACGCAAGCCGAAACGGTAGTGGCCGAACAGCACAAGCAGGAACTGTCGAAGTCGATAGGCTCGCTTGAACAAGATGTGAGATCGCTGGGGTGGATGAAGCTTCAGCTCAAGGGAGAGATTGGGGATAGCGAGCTACGGCGCGACAGAGTTCGCGACGAGATCGCCGCGTTAGAAGAAAAGCGGCGGCAAGGCCGGGAAACTCTAGACGCGACGGAGTTCGAGCTTGTTCGAGAGGTAATCGGTGTCGCAGCTGCGACATCCCTGTCAATCCGCGACATGCCGCTCAACCTGTCTTACGAAACCAGACGCAAGGGATTCCGACCGCAAACCAAGACGTTGTGGCCCGCCTTCATCGAACAGATTCGGCGCACTGCAGGCGGATTTATGACTCCAAAGCAACAGGAACTTGCCGCTGAAGTTGTCCGCAAGTTTGAGCAACAATGCAGTCATCTTCGCGAAACTCAGATTGACGTACCTGCATTGATCTATCCCGATAAGGATGATCCGGATTTCGAGCGAAAGCGCAGTGATCTCTTGGAAAAGGAACGCATTCTTTCGGATGCTCTTTCGCTTGCAATCCTTGGCCTACAAGACTGCCTGCACAACGTCCGTCAGCAATCATGAGGCGTTCGTTGCGAGTTCGCGCTGCTGCAATATTTACGCATTGCGGCGCGACCTTCCGTGCAAGCACCGTCAAAAAGCCGCCCCCATCGCATCGGCGATGATCTGCATATCTGCATTGGTGATCTCGAACAGGCCGAACCGGAGCTGATAGCCCCAGGACTTGCCCGCTCGTGCGAAACCAAGCTGACCAAGCAGCGGCTGGATCGGCGCCTCCTGCGCCTCGATCCACTGCACGTCCCGGCGAAAAGGGCGAAACCCGCCACCCATGTCGGCTTGATAAGGCGTGCCTGCCGTGACGATTCCGATCGCGGTGAAGGCTTGCAGCCTGTCCTTGCCGTGGAATGTCTCGGTCGGCGAGTAATACGCCACGCGGTCGCCGGACGGGAGGCGGCGCAGCGGCGCCGCCTTGCCGTGGCAGACTTGCATGAAGCCTTCGGCCCGGCCGATACGCACGTGCTCGGCCGAGGCGACGGCGATCCAGCTCCGCGGGCTCATGCGGCCTCCGGCGCAAACACGCGCAAGCGGTGACCATCGGGATCGAGCGCAACGAAGGTCGTGCCGAAGTCCATCCGGGTCGGCGCCTGGGCCATCGCAAGCCCGAGCCTTTTCCAGGCCGCATGTGTTTCCTGCACGGCGGCCGCGTCGCTGACCGTAAACGCCACCTCGCTGCTGCCGGGCTGTCCCGCGGTCTTCGGTTCGACGGTGGCGCGCGACCACAATCCAAGCATCACGCCGTCGCGCAACGGCAGCATGGCGAAGGTCGGCGACTGCTCGATGATCGGGATACCCAATAGCTCGTTGTAGAACTTGGCGCTTGCCGCCGGGCTTTCGACCTGGAGCAACAGGAAGCTGAAGTCTGGCATGTAAGGTCTCCTCGTTCGGCGCTCGGTGACATGAGCGCGACGCAGAAACCTATAGCTCGGCCTACTGTCAGTTTATGTCAGTAGCGTCGACGGTGATCACTGCTCCGGCACGCCCTCCAGAGCGCGCCATTCCTTGAGCAGCGCGGCGCGGCGTCGTGGATAGCGTTTGGCCGTCGCTTTCAGCGCGGTGATGCGGTCGGTTCGGAAGTGCCGGTAGCCGTCACGAAGCTCGCACCAGGCAACGACGACGCGCACGCGATCGAAAAAGGCCAGAGCGAACGGCCAGATCGTGCGCCGCGATGGACTGCCCTTGCCGTCGGCATAGGCGATCTGCATCTTGCACTCGGCCCGGATCGCATCGCGGATCGATGCGAGCTCGGTATCACCGGCCGCGAGCGCTTCGCCCGGGCCGATCAGCACGCTCGACGCATCGAGGCTGGCGCGCAAGTCATCCGGAAGCACCGCTCCGATTTTGGCGAGTGCGTTGCGGGCGGCATCGCCGAGTGGCTGATCGGCGCGTTCCGCCACCCATCGTGACCCGAGCACCAGCGCCTCGATCTCCTCCTCGCTGAACATCAGCGGCGGCAGCATGAAGCCGGGCCGCAGCGCGTAGCCGACACCGGCCTCGCCGTCGATATGCGCGCCTTGCGCCTTCAAGGTCTCGATGTCGCGGTAGAGCGTGCGGAGCGACACGCCGACCTCGTCCGCGAGCGCGGCGCCCGCGACCGGCCGTCGATGCCGGCGCAGCACCTGAATCAGATCGAGCAATCGTTGCGAGCGGGACATAAGCGAGCCTCGGGCGAGGCATACTACCTGATGCTGCCAGGACATGGCAGCATCACAGCGGGCGCCCTAGCTCCTCTTCCGCGCGATGCTCGCCGCGAACGCCTTCATCAACGCAGCGTCCGCCGCCTCCCCGTTCGCGTCCTCGGCGAGGTGCTCGAACCACCTCGCAAAGCCCTCGTAGATCTGGCTTGCCGGATGATCCGGGCCCAAGAATCCGGAGATCTCCCGCATCTCGGCGACCCAGCGATAGGCCTTCGGCACCATGTCGGGCAGCGCGACTTCGAGCCGCGCCAAAATGGCGGGCTGGCTCAGCGCGAGCTCGTCGCGCAGCGCATCGGCCGCGCCCGCCTTCGTGGCCGCGATCACCATCGCCGAGCCAATGCCGGCAAGACCCTTGACGATGCCGGCATAGGACATTTTCAACGCCGACGCCGCGCCGACCGGGCCTTCGACGATCCGCACGTCGAGGCCGAGATCCTTCAGCACGGCGAGGTCCTTGGCATGCTCGCCCGACATGTAGAAGGCCGGGCTCTTGCCACCTCGCTGCGGCGGAAAGCCGATGATGCCGGCATCGACGAACGGCGCCTGGGCCGAGCCGATGATCTCCTCGATTTTTTGCACGGTATCGACATTGACGGCGTTGCAATCGACCACGATTGGCTTCTTCTCGCGCCTGACGATCAGCGCGGCCAGCCGTTCGGCCAGCGCGACGGCTTCGCCCGGCGGCACGATCGAGAGGATGATGTCGGCGTCCGCAATCGCGTCATCGTCGGCGCCGACCATGCCGGCGTCCGCAGCGCGCTTCAGCGTCGCCTCGCTCCGCCCCTTCAAGGACGTCAGCACGCGCGCACCGTTCTCGCTAAGACGGCGGGCGACGGCGCTGCCCATGGCGCCGGGGGCGAGGATCGCAATGGTTTTGGACATCGTGCACTCCAGTCGACTTCCGAGCGGCACGCCCGGTCGACCTGAGACTAGCAGAGGAGGAATGCGCGCGCGTGAACGCGACCATCCCGCGACGGAATGGCCCTACTCCGCCTTCGCAGGCTCGGGCCGGAGCGTTGAGGCATTGGCGATGCGCGCGGCATTCGCCATGCCCGCAAGCGCGGCCGCTTTCTTCGGATCTGGCGCCGAGCCCGGCTGCACCACGCCGGCCGACATGATCAGCGTCGCGGCGTCCTCGGCGGTGAGATCGACCTCGATGATCTTGCTCTTGGGGACATAGAAGAAGAAGCCGGTGGTCGGGTTCGGCGAGCACGGCAGGAACACCGAGACATGCTCCTCCTGCCCCGGCAGGCTACGCGAGATGTCCTCGTTCGGCGATTGCGAGATCAGCACGATCGACCACATGCCCGGCGAAGGAAACTCGACAAGGCCCACTTTCCGGAAGCTCGAGCCCTTGCCCGAGAACAGCGTCTCGAACACCTGCTTCAGGCCGCGATAGATCGCGCGCACCGCCGGGATCCGGCCGAGGAAGGTCTCGCCGACATCGACCAGCGTGCGGCCGATCAGATTGGCCGCGAGGAAGCCGACCAGCGTCAGCGTGAAGAATGCGACAATCAGTCCCCAGCCGGGAACGCCGTAAGGGAGGTAGGTTTCCGGCCGGTAGGCCAGCGGCACGAACGGTCGCACCACGCCGTCGACCCAGGTGACGAACCACCAGACCAGATAGAGGGTGATCGCAATCGGCCCGGTCACCACGAGGCCGGTCAAGAAATAATTGCGGAAACGGCCCATCAGGCCGGTATGCGGTTCCGGAACGGGATCAAGAGGCGCAGGCGCGTCGTCGCGGGGGGTCATTCGGGTTCCAGGTCGGTCGCTACAAACAAGCTAGGGTCTTCTAGCAGGTTTGGGAAGAGAGCGGCCGACCGATATCCCGATTGCCTATTCCACGGTCACTGATTTCGCAAGATTGCGCGGCTGATCGACATCGGTCCCCATCACGACAGCCGTGTGATAGGCGAGCAGCTGCACGGGGACGGCATAGACCATCGGCGTGAAGGCCGCCGCCATGTCCGGCATGACGATGGTGACGAGGGACTCGACGGTCGCCTCCTCCGCGCCCTTGGCATCGGTCATTAGGATGATGTTGCCGCCGCGCGCGGCGACTTCCTGCATGTTGGAGACGGTCTTCTCGAACACGCGGTCGTGGGGTGCGATGACGACGACCGGCATGGTCTCGTCGATCAGCGCGATCGGCCCGTGCTTGAGCTCGCCGGCGGCATAGCCCTCGGCGTGGATGTAGGAGATCTCCTTCAGCTTCAGCGCGCCTTCGAGCGCCAGCGGGAAGCTGGTGCCGCGGCCGAGATAGAGCACGTCCCGCGACTTGGCGATGCGGTGCGCGAGCTTCTCGATCTGGAGCTCGCTCGTGAGCGCATCGGCCATCAGGCGCGGGACCTCGACGAGCCCGTGGACGAGCTTGGTCTCGTCCTCGTCCGACAATTCGCCGCGCGCCTTGCCGGCCGCGATCGCAAGGTTTGCCAGCACCATGAGCTGGCACGTGAACGCCTTGGTCGAGGCGACGCCGATCTCGGGTCCGGCCAGCGTCTGCAGCACGGTCTCGCTCTCGCGCGCAATCGTCGAGGTCGGCACGTTGACGACCGCGATCGTGTGCACGCCCTCGGCCTTGGCATAGCGCAGCGCCGCCAGCGTGTCGGCGGTCTCGCCGGACTGCGAGATGAAGATGGCGAGATCGCCCTTGCGCAGGGGCGCCTCGCGGTAGCGGAATTCGGAGGCGACATCGACCTCGACCGGCAGGCGCGCGAAGCGCTCGAACCAGTATTTGGCGACGATCCCGGCATAGCTCGCGGTGCCGCAAGCGGTGATGTTGATGCGCTGGATATTCTTGAAATCGAACGGCAGCTTGACCGGCAGCGCGACGCGCTCGGTCGCCATGTCGACGTAGCGCGCCAGCGTATGGCCGACCACCTCCGGCTGCTCGTGGATCTCCTTGGCCATGAAGTGACGGTAATTGGCCTTGTCGACCAGCGAGGTCGAGGCGGCGTGCCTGATCTTGTCGCGCTGGACGGCATGGCCGTCCTTGTCGAAGATCGTGGCGCTCTTGCGGGTCAGCACGACCCAGTCGCCGTCCTCGAGATAGCTGATCGTGTCGGTGAACGGGCCGAGCGCGATGGCGTCGGAGCCGAGATACATCTCGCCATCGCCGTAGCCGATCGCCAGCGGCGGGCCGTTGCGGGCGCCGATCATGAGGTCGTTGTCGCCGGCGAAGATGAAGCCGAGCGCGAAGGCGCCGCGCAGGCGCGCCAGCGTCAGCTTGACGGCCTCGACCGGCTTGTTGCCGCGCACGAGCAGATCGTCGACGAGATGCAGCACGATCTCGGTGTCGGTCTCGGTGTGGAACACCGTGCCCTTCGCCTCGAGCTCCTCGCGCAGCTCGCGGAAATTCTCGATGATGCCGTTGTGGACCACGGCGACGCGCTCGGTCGCGTGCGGATGAGCGTTGTTGACGGTCGGCTTGCCGTGGGTGGCCCAGCGGGTGTGACCGATGCCGGTGGTGCCCTTGAGCGGCTCGGCCTCCAGTCGCTTCGCCAGATTCTTCAGCTTGCCCTCGGCGCGGCGGCGCTCCAGGTGCTTGCCTTCGAGCGTGGCGACGCCCGCGGAATCGTAGCCGCGATATTCGAGCCGTTTGAGCGAATCCACCAATTGCTCTGCAACCGGCTCGCGCCCGAGAATGCCGACAATCCCGCACATGCGGACCACTATCCCCCAAATCGTCGAAAAATCGCCTAAACGACGCGCTCGGTTTTTAGCGAAAATCCCAGGAAACCAGAAACTCAATAATTATTGCTGATTGAGACAGCACAGGCCCTCGACCTCTGCTTTCGCCCTGCGTCGAATTGGCCGGCCTTAAACCGCGCAGATTAACCTCTTGTCAACGAATTTGGCCAACGATTTCCGTCCAGGAGAGTAAAAGTCATGAAGGGCTCGTCCGACCGCAAAGGTTTGTCGTCGACGTATCTGCGCGCCAGCGAGACCACGGGCACGCACCTTGCCCATTGGCCGCCGCCGCTGCGCGGCAAAGAGAACAAGCCCCTCTTCATCAAGCATCCCGAAGGCGAACCGGTGAAGCGCGCCAAGCCGCGCGGCTGGCGCCTGACCCGCGCGATCTTCTCCGAATTCGCCGACGACGAATAGCGCCGCTCACGTCTCCGGCTTCTTGCCGCCGGTCTTCATCTCGCGATAGCGCGCCGCGCCGCCTTCCCGGATGGTCTGCTGGTTGCGCTCCAGCGCCATCGCGTCGTCGGGTACGTCCTTCGTGATCACCGAGCCCGAGCCGATATAGGCGCCCTTGCCGATCGTCACCGGGGCGACCAGCGAGGAGTTGGTGCCGACGAAGGCGCCCTGCCCGATCACCGTCTTGTGCTTCTTGAAGCCGTCGTAGTTGCACGTGATGGTGCCGGCGCCGATGTTGGAATTGGCGCCGACGGTGGCGTCGCCGATATAGGAGAGATGGTTGACCTTGACGCCGGCCTCCAGCGTCGCCGCCTTGGTCTCCACGAAATTGCCGATGCGGGCGCCGTCGCCGAGCGAGGTGCCGGGCCGCAATCGCGCATAGGGACCGATCGAGACCTTCTTGCCGAGCGTGGTCTCGACGATATGCGAGAACGAATGGATCACCGTGCCGTCCGCGATCGACACGCCCGGGCCGATCACGACGAACGGCTCGATCGTGACGTCCTTGCCGAACACGGTGTCAGTGGACAGATACACCGTCTCCGGCGCGATCAGCGTGACGCCGGCCTCCATCGCCGCCTTGCGCAAGCGCGCCTGCATCACGCTTTCCGCTTCCGCAAGCTGCGCCTTGGTGTTGATGCCGCGCACTTCGTCCTCGCTGGTCTCGATCACCACGGACTCCCATCCCTGCCTGCGGACGATCTCGACCGCGTCCGTCAGATAATATTCGCCCTTGGAATTCGCATTGCCGATCTGCCCGAGAATGTCGAGCGCACGGCGGCCGTCGATCGCCATCACGCCGGCATTGCACAGGTCGATCTTGCGCTCGTCCGCGCTGGCGTCGGCTTGCTCGCGGATCGCAACCAGGCGGTCGCCCTCGACGATGAAGCGGCCATAGCCGGTCGGATCGGCGGCGCGAAAGCCGAGCGCGGCAATCGCGGCGCCGCGGGCGAGCGGCGCGCGCAGCCGCGCAAAGGTCTCGGCCGAGATCAGCGGCGTGTCGCCAAAGGCGATCAGGAGATCATCGACGCCGCGCGCGATGGCCTCGCGCGCCGCCAGCACCGCATGCGCGGTGCCGAGCCGCTCGGCTTGCACGAAGGTCAGCGCGTCGGGGCGGATGCGCTCGGCTTCATCGGCGACCGCCTGGTGATCGGGGCCGATCACGACGGCGAGCGAGGTGCCGGTTCCCTTGGGTGCGGCGGCGAGCACGTGGGCGAGCAGACTCTGGTGCGCGACCGGATGCAGCACCTTCGGCAGGCTCGATCGCATGCGCGTGCCTTCGCCGGCGGCGAGCACGATCGTGAGGCTGGAACGGGCGGTCATCGAAATCCTGACAGCTATGGCCGAATCAAAAACTGGCACGACGGGCGGCGAGGCCCTCGGAAGCTACCGCCTTGCTACCCCCGCAAACGCCCGGAATTCAAGTGCGGCGCGCTTTTCCTGTTAATGTTCCCTGATTGATTCGGGGAAGCCGGACAGGGCTGGGCGCTTTAGATTCATGGCAAAGGATTCCGACCCACTGGCGGATGCCTTCTCCACCAAGGAGCCCGGGCTGTTCTCCGGACTTTTGGCCGAGGAAAGCGGCTTCGACCGGCGCATGATGTGGCGGCTGGGCTCGTGGGGCGTGGCGGCGGTCGGCGCCGTCGTCGTTGCCGTGATGGCCAACCAGGCCCAGCTCGGCTGGCGGCGCGACCAGGTTGCGTCCGCCGATCTCGCGCGCCAGGCCGACCGGCTCCAGCTGCTCACCAAAGAGAGCCAGAACGAAGCCCGCCGGCTCGCCGCCGCGATCGAGACGCTGAACAGCGACCGCGACCGGCTGTATTCGCGCGTCACCGTGCTGGAGCAAGGGCTCGATTCCGTCACCGGCGCCATTGCCAAGCAAGCCGCCACGCCGCCGGGCGCGAAGCCGCAGGACGCAGCACCAGCGCCCGCAGCGCCCAGCATCGCGCCGGTCGCCTCGGCGCCGGCCCCGGCGGGCGAGAAGCCACGCAGCGAAGCCGCCAGGGATTCCCAGAAGGACACTCCGAAGGAAACGTTGAAGGAGCCGCCGCAGTCCGCGGCCTCCGTCTCGCTCGTGCAACAGAATGCGGCGATGAATTCGGCGCTACCGACCATTCCGCTGGTGCCCGCCAAGTCGCTCATGGCGCTGCCAGATCCGGCCGCATCGAAACTGATGCAGCCCGAGTCGGCTGAGAAGGCCGCCGAGAAGAAGGCCGAGCCGGCGCCCACCGCGGCCGAAATTGTTGCGGCAGCAACGAAAGCGCCGGACACAGCCGAGAGCGAATCCCCTGCCATCGCGGTTCAGCAGACGCGCTTTGCGATCGATCTCGGCGGCGCCAACTCGATCGACGGCCTGCGTGCGCTCTGGCGCAGCGTGACCAAGTCCAACCCGGAAATCGCAGCGCTGCGGCCGATCATCATGATCAAGGAAGGCACCACCGGCCTCGGCATGCAGCTCCGCCTCGGCGCCGGCCCGCTGGTCAACGCCGCCGCCGCCGCAAAATTCTGCGCGAGCCTTGCCGAGAGCGACCGTCACTGCGAGACCACCGTATTCGATGGCCAGCGCCTGTCGATGCGCGGCTCGGAGAAGACGCCGGACAAGGGACCAGAAAAATCCCAAGACAGGGTTCAAGACAGGGTTCAGGACAAGAGCTCCGAGAAGAACCAGGACGCCGCTCCGCAAGCCGAAACCGCGCCCGCGCCGAGCGCAAAGCCCGAGAAGCCGGACAAGCGCCGCCGCAGCTATTCGTCGAAACGCTCCAAGCGCGAGGAGCCAGCGCCCCCACCTGCCGCGCAGCCGGCGCCGGCCAAGCCGGAGACCGCATCGGCGTCGGCGACATCGACGCTGTCGTCGATCTTCAGGCGCTAGATGTGAGCTTTCAGGAGGTTGTCCATCCGGTCCGGAACGAGGAAGCTGAAGTTGTCGAAGCTTTAGCCAATCCCCGGAGGACCGAATGGACACCCATAAGAATGCGCCTCTGACGCCAAAAGGTCGAGAGGCCATGGTGCGAAGCGTGATCGAGGATGGCCTGACGAAGGCTGCAGCCGCGCTCCAGTTCAATGTTTCAGCCAAGACCGTCGCCAAGTGGGTCAAGCGCTTCCGCGAGGAAGGTGTGGATGGGTTGCGTGATCGCTCCTCAAAACCCCTTTCATCGCCAAGCCAAACCCCTGTCGCCACATGCACCGTCATCGAGGCGTTGCGCCGGCAGCGCCACATAGGCAAGCAAATCGCCGCCGAGGTAGGCGTCTCGCCAGCGACCGTCAGCCGTATCCTGCGGCGGCTGGGATTGAACCGATTGCGCGATTTGGAACCAGCCGAGCCAGTGCGGCGCTATGAACGTGAACACCCCGGCGAGCTGATCCACATCGACATCAAAAAGCTGGGCAAGTTCAAACGTATAGGCCATCGCATCACCGGCGACCGAATGGGGCAGAGCAGCCTGCGGGCGCGCGGTGAAGGGCCTGGCTGGGAATATGTCCACGTCTGTATCGACGATGCTTCGCGGATCGCCTTCAGCAAGGTCATGAAGAGCGAACGACAGGGCTGCGCCGTGAGTTTCCTCAAGGCCGCGATCGCCTACTATGCGAGCCTGGGCATCAAGGTCGAGCGGGTGATGACCGACAACGGCTCTTGCTACAAATCCTTCGCCTTCCGCAAAGCCTGCAGACGTCTCGGCCTCAAGCATATCCGCACCAAGCCTTATACTCCGAAGACCAACGGCAAGGCCGAGCGCTTCATCCAGACCAGTTTGCGCGAATGGGCCTATGCCCGCGCTTACAACACCTCAGAAGAAAGGGCTGCTGAACTGCCGAGATGGCTGCACAGCTATAACTGGCACCGCCCGCATGGCAGTATCGGCTCGATGCCACCGATCAGCAGACTCGCCCTAACCAGGAACAACCTGTTGAGGCTCCACAATCCTCCACCCGCGCCTCCTTGCTCAGCCTCTTGAGCTCGCTCAGCTGCTGCTGCGTCGGCTTTTCCATGCCTCACTCCTCGACGGCAATGCGTTGGGCCACACAATGTTCAGAACCAGCGGGATGCTCGCGTGTTCCTGGACGATGTCCGGGCGCGCCGGATCAACAGAAACATCGCTTGCCCTGTTGCCTGCCCGCGCCATCCCGACCATATTGCCGCCATGACAAAGAAGCCCTTCCGCCTCACGCCCTACCAGGTGCAGTTCCTGCTCGTGGTCGGATTCGTCACCGTCGGCTGCGCGCTCTACGTGCGCTATCTCGCGATCGAGTTCTCGCAGGTCGCGCTCGCCTGCGACGCCGGGCTTCAGACCCTGGTCTGCAAGTCGCGGTCGGTCGCGACCGTGCTGTTCAAGAATTCGGTGTTCGGCATCGTCGCGCTGGTGGTCGCAACGCTGAACCTGATGCGGCCCTCGATCGTGCTGCTCACCGTCGGCCTCATCGCCGCCGGCCTCGGCATCGTGCTCTACAATGTCGTGCTGTCGGGCCTTGCGATCGGCCTGCTCATTCTTGGCTTTGCTCGGCCCGCGCCCGCCACAGCGTGAGGGCGAACAACAGATAGATCGCGCAGGTCCACAGCGACTGCCAATTGTCGCGGCCTTCGTTGAACAGCACGTACACGGCCGACAGCGCCAGCCCCCCCGCGAACACCGCTTCGGCGATCGGACGCTGGCCGATCTGCGGCCGGTTCAGCATCAACAGCGCGAACGGCACCACCGCCATCGTCAGCGCGGCGTACGGAAAATCCTTGTAGCGCGGGTCGAACACGAAGCCGAGCGCGGTCGCGGCCGCGATCACCGCCGTCACCGCCAGCGTCAGGCCGAGCACCGCGGTGAGCTTCGACCATTTCCGGCCCTCGCGCGGGCCGAGCAAATCGAGGAAGGTCGGCAGGCTGCGACCGATCACCATCGCCTGCGCGCAGAAGATCGGCGACAGGATGCCGGCCAGCAGCAGCGCGCCCCATAGCAGCCAGCCGCCGATCCCGTAACTCTCGTAATACATCTTGTCGGCGCCGATCCCGAGCAGGATTCCGGCCGTCGTCGCCGAGATGCCGACGCCGAGCCAGGCCGGGAAGCGCGGCGTCCACGGCCGCCGGCGCAGCGTGATCAGCGCGACCGTGAACACCAGCACGGAAAGCCCCATGCCGGCGCCCATGTACCATTTCCAGTACGGGAAGTTGCTGATCGGCTCGCCCGGCGGATATTTCAGGCTGCGGCGCACCGAGTCGTACAGGCCCCAATAGCCGCCGACGGTGCCTTCCAGCCTGCGCTTCCACGGCTGGTCGTAGGACTCGATCAGGTTGACGCGGAACTTCTGCGCTTTCGCAAGACTCAGGATTTCCGAGACGACACGCGCCTGGTTGGTGCGCGAGGGCAGCGCGCCGTCGCGCATGCGGCCCTCGCTCGGCCAGCCGGTTTCGCCGATCAGGATCTCCTTGCCGGGAAACGCCACCGCCATGCGCTCGCGGATCGCCTCGACATGGGCAGCGGCGAACTTCGCCTTGATGGGGAAATCCTCCCAATAAGGCAGGATGTGGATCGTGACGAAATCGACGGCGTCATAGACCTCGCGGTTCTTCAGCCAATATTCCCACACGTCGGCATAGGTGACGGGCACGCTGACCTGGGTCTTCACCAGGCGGATGAGGGAGACGAGATCCGCCGTCGTCATTTCACCGCGCAGCAACACCTCGTTGCCGACGATGACGGCGGTGATGACGTCGGGGAATTGCTTGATAAGGCGGATGGCGAGGCCGGCCTGCTCGAAATTCTTGGTGCGGTTGCTGGAGAGCCAGATGCCCTGCAGCACTTTCAGCCCGCCGACCTTGGCGGCGATCGCCGGCACCTGGTCGAGCCCGTTCTCCATCGAATAGGTGCGGACGCAGTCGGTGATCTCTTTGAGCTGGCGCAGGTCCTGCTCGATCTGATCGGGCTCGATATGGGTCCATGCGTCCAGCGGCGACTGCTCGCCGCGGAACGGCGCGTAGGAGACGCATTGAACCTTGTCGGCGGGGTCGATCGGGGCGCGCGCGAGCGTGATCGGCGTGGCAAGCCACCACCACACGGCAGCGATCGCACCCAACGAAACGAGCAGAAGCGCCAGTGGCGTACGAAGAGAAATCGGTTCCGTCCTCCGCGAAGGGCCGTCGATTACAATCTCGCACGCCGTCTGCCAAGGGGGCACCCCCGGTGGATCCCGCGCGCCCCCAGGGAATTTACCCGCGGCCGTTCGACCGTGATCTAGGATCGTGACTTTGCTGGACAAAATTTGAAATACAGGTCATGGACTCCGAAAGACTTTTCCGCCGCATTGGAGACCCATTTGGACGCCATCAGCTGGCACGTCCGCGGGGCTCCTGACGCGGACGGCCAGCGGATACATTGGGGAATTCATGCGGCAACGGGTGTTCGAGTCACGAAATGCGGTCCTGCGGCAGTTCGCCGCCACCTTGGCCGTCTCCTGCCTTCTCGTTCTCGCGGGTCTCGGTGGCGCCTCCGCCCAGAGCGGCACGCCGGCCCCCGACCAGGGCAAGGCGGCCGCCCAGCCCGCCGACGCCGCCAAGGACGCCGCCCAGAATCAGCGCCGCACCGACGAGTTCGCGGAAGCCGCCCAGGTCATCAACGGCCCGGCCGGCAACCCCGAATGCGTCTGGCTCGGCCGGCGCGTGGTGCGGCTGATGTGGCGGGATGACCTCGATACCGCGTTCCGCCATCTCGACCTCTACGACCGCTTCGGCTGCCCCGGCGGCCACATCCAGGCCGCGTTCCGCTGCCTGACCCGCTTCGGCGGCCAGATCGATCCCAAGGTGGCCGAGACCCTGGACAGCCGCGTGCACGCGTGCTGGATCAACCCGGCCGCCCAGCCGCAGCAGGCGGCGGCCGCGGCCCCCCAGCCGGCAGCGCCAGCCGCCAATGCGCAGGCGCAGCCGGCGGCGAGCCCCTCGCCTGCGGCCAGCCCGTCCCCGGCGCCGGCGAAATAGCCCAAGCTCCAAAATAGCTCTGGCCGTTTCAGCTGCCGTTCAGGAACGATCGGCCATAGACACGGTTGGCACTGCCGCGCGTCGTTCGAAAAGGCATGCCCTCATAAGGACATGAGGCCATGACAGTTGTGAAACCGCGCAGCAGAGGTATGCTTCCTTTGCCGCGGACACGGTCGGATCTCGGGGTCAGATCCGCTTCCCTGCCACCTCAGCCCCTATTGGTTTAGCCGCGATGCGCGTTGTCGCCGCCGTTCTGTTGCTCGTGTCTGCGCTCCATGCAGGCATCTGGGGAGTCCTGCGCGACAGGGAACCTGCGCCGGACTTCAAGGGCCTGCTGCCGAGCCTGTCCTATACGCCGTTCGAACCGGGCCATGTCGTCGACCTCAACGGCGACCCCGACAAGATTCGCGCGGACATGAAGAAGCTCTCGACCCTCACGCGAGCGATCCGCTCCTACTCCGCGACGGAAGGCAACGAGCTGGTGCCGCCGATCGCGGCCGAGTTCGGCCTCAAGGTCACGGTCGGCGCGTGGATCGACAAGGACGAGGACCGCAACGAGCGGGAGATCAAGGCCGCCATCGAGCTCGCCCGCAAGAACAGCAACGTGATCGGCATCGTGGTCGGCAACGAGGTGATCTTCCGCGGCGAGCAGAAGGTCGAGGACCTCATCGACAAGATCAAGAAGGTCAAGAGCGCGGTCCGCGTTCCCGTTACGACGGGCGAGATCTGGAACATCTGGCGCGATTTTCCGGACCTCGCCTCCAGCGTCGACTTCATCGCCGCACACGTGCTGCCCTATTGGGAAAACTTCCGTTCGGATCAGGCCGTCGATCAGGCCGTGGACCGCTACAACCTCCTGCGCAATCAGTTCCCGGGCAAGCGCATCGTGATCGCCGAGTTCGGCTGGCCGAGCGCAGGCTATAATTTGCGCAACGCAGACCCAGGTCCGTTCCAGCAGGCGCTGACCTTGCGCAACTTCGTCACCCGCGCCGAAGCGCTCGGCATGGACTACAACATCGTCGAAGCCATCGATCAGCCCTGGAAATTCTTCGAAGGCGGCGTCGGTCCGTATTGGGGCGTCCTCAATGCCAGCCGCGAGCCGAAATTCGCCTGGACCGGCCCGGTCGAGAACCCCGACTACTGGAAGCTGATGGCCATCGCGCTGCTGGTCGGCATCCTGCTGTCGCTGCCGATCGTGCGGATCGAAAAGGCGACCGCGAAACAGGCCTTCCTGCTGTCGGCGACCGCCAACGGCGTCGGCGCCTGGGCCGCGACCGTGTTCGCATTCTGGAACAGCCATTACTTCGTCTTCGGCTCGGCCTTCGCGCTGACGCTCGGCATGATCCTCCTTGTTCCGCTGGTCCTCATCGCGATGGCGCGCATCGACGAGATCGCCGCGGTCGCCTTCGGCCGGTCGCCGCAGCGGCTGATCACGAAGCACAAGCCGGTCGAGAACGTGCCCGAGAATTACTGCCCCAAGGTCTCGATCCACATCCCCGCTTATTTCGAGCCGGTCGAGATGCTGAAGCAGACGCTGGATGCGCTGTCGCGGCTGAACTATCCGAACTACGAATGCGTGGTCATCATCAACAACACGCCGGACCCCGCCTTCTGGCAGCCGATCCAGGACCATTGCCGCGCGCTCGGTGAACGCTTCAAGTTCATCAACGCCGAGAAGGTGCAGGGCTTCAAGGCCGGCGCGTTGCGCATCGCGATGGACCGCACCGCGGCCGATGCCGAGATCATCGGCATTCTCGACGCCGATTATGTCGTCGAGCCCGACTGGCTGAAGGACCTCGTGCCTGCCTTTGCCGACCCGCGCGTCGGCCTCGTGCAGGCGCCGCAGGAGCATCGCGACGGCGACCTGTCGATCATGCACTACATCATGAACGGCGAATATGCCGGTTTCTTCGACATCGGCATGGTCCAGCGCAACGAGCTCAACGCCGTCATCGTGCACGGCACGATGTGCCTGATCCGCCGCGCCGCGATGGACATGGCCGGCGGCTGGTCGAGCGACACGATCTGCGAGGACTCCGATCTCGGCCTTGCGATCCAGGAGCTCGGCTGGACCACCCACTACACCAACACCCGCTACGGCGCGGGCCTGTTGCCCGACACCTACGAGGCCTTCAAGAAACAGCGGCACCGCTGGGCCTATGGCGGGCTGCAGATCGTCAAGAAGCACTGGCGCCGCTTCCTGCCGGGTGCAAGCCGGCTGACCCCCGACCAGAAGCGCGAATATGGCTTGGGCTGGCTGAACTGGCTCGGCGCCGAAAGCCTCGGCGTGGTCGTGGCGCTGCTCAACCTCATCTGGGTGCCGATCGTCGCCTTCGCCGACATCGCCATCCCCGACAAGATCCTGACGCTGCCGATCATCGGCGCCTTCATCGTCTCGCTGGTGCACTTCCTGTCGATGTACCGCGCCCGCGTCGCCATCAAACCCGGCCAGATGCTGGGCGCCATGATCGCGGCGATGAGCGTGCAATGGACGGTGTCGCGCGCGGTGGCGCAGGGCCTCATCACCGAGCACATCGCCTTCGCCCGCACCTCCAAGGGCGGGCTCAGCCGGATGTCGATCGAGTTCCAGGCATTCTGGGAGGCCGTGATCGGCACCCTGCTCCTCGTCGGTGCCGGCGTGCTGATCGCCTCCAACAGCTTCCGCCAGATCACCGAGATCTACATCTTCGCCGGCGTGCTGGTGCTGCAGAGCCTGCCGTTCCTCGCCGCGGTCGCGATCGCCATCCTCGAGCTCAGCCGCATCAACTCGTTCCAGTTCTGGCGCGACAGCGCGATCCGCACCGCCGAGCTGATCGGCCTGCGCCCGGTCGCACTGCCCCACCCGAGCGGCACGCCGCAGCCGGTGCCGAGCGAGGTCCGGCGGGAGACGAACTGACGGGCGGTGTGCCAGCGATGAGGTCGGGCGGCTCGCCAAGACCTTAGATCCTCATGGTGAGGAGCCCGCCCGAGCGGGCGTCTCGAACCATGCAGGCCGAACTCCTTCGGTGCCCTCCCCAGCGGTTCGGCGTGGATGACGGCCGCCAATCGGCTTGAGAATCCCGACCTAAGCCGCAGAGACGTCGAGCAAATCCCCGCTCCTGCCGCGATCTTCAGCAACCACCCGCACTATTGACCTCCGCAGCCACTCCCCCTACACAGCGCGGGCCGAAGGCATGATCCGGAAACAACCGGTTTTCCCCGCAACGCGATTTTCAGCGAAGCGGCAAGACATGCCTCTCGAATGTCCGAACACGATGGCGATCTCTTAATCTTAGCCATCAGCGGCCATGGGAGCGCGTAGCTCAGCCGGTAGAGCACGTGACTTTTAATCACGGGGTCCTGGGTTCGAGCCCCAGCGCGCTCACCAAAAAATCAAATACTTACACCAGCTAGATCGCCCTCGCTCTCCCTTTCGGGTAACAGTCGGGGTAACGCCAAGCATCGTCCTTGTCCTCGCGCGCCACGATCCAAAGCACACTGACGAAAGGGCCTTGCAGACGGACGATCCAGCCATCGTTCGAACCCTCGACGCCGAACGAGGGGTAAGCAATGCATGACAATCCGGACTGCATCACGCTGCTGGGTGTTGTGCTGTTCGCTATTGGGATCTGCGTGAAGGGTTATCGAGCGCGTCGGCGAACCGGCCGGTAGCGGTCGCCGCCTTCGATTTCCCACACCCACGACGCGCAGTAGCTCGCGCGCGTTCCCGCGTCACGCTTAGCGCGATACTTTGTCTCGCGCGGCGTTTAGGTCAGCCTTCACCTTTGGGATTCCTTGATCGACTGGCGCGCGGCTCGGCGGCCGCTCGTTAAGGTCGCGAGCCCACGGCGCCGCCGAAGTACTTGCTGTCGATGGCTGTTGATTTGCGCATGCAGAGACAAGGAGACCGGTTAGCAAGCCTGCCCATGTCATCGCCTGGATGTGCATTCCGATCCAACGGATTGCCCAGAGAATCGATCCCCGTATCATAGCAGGTGTCGGGTGTAAGTTGCCCGCCAGCGTGAACCGGCGGACCAGGCCTTCATCCGCCGTAGCGAGCCTCTGCTGTGAATGCCCCCTGAATAAGCCGTTCAATCACCGTTGGGCCTCGGAACGCTATTGTCCTCACCAGAATTGAACCTCTGGAGGAGGACACTGAAATGCTCCTGACCATTGCAGCCGCCGCGTTAGCCGTGCAAACGACCCTACCGATTCCCTCGGGTATCCAAAGCCCGCCGTCCATCCAGCAGGTCCAATATGGTGTTCCCCGGCACCCACCCCCGTGCGGCCATGGGTGGGATCTGAGGGCCCGCGATGGCATGTGTTATCCGAACGGGTATCTTCCCCCGCAGGAGCAGGAAGCTCGGACACGCTACTATCGCGGATACGACTACTACCCTCGGCATCGGCGTCACTATCGCTCCTACTGGGACGATTGAGCGTGGACGCGGCGGCCGGGCTGCCCGCCTGAATGAAGCGCGGGACCGAAGCCCCGCGCCCTCGTCGTTCACCGCCTCAGCCGACGGCGGTGCGTCATCAAGCCGCTGCCGGTCGCGCTTCCTGTGCGATCGGCGCCGGCGCCTCATTTGCCCTTCCCGTATCGTGCAATTTTGCGCAGCGACAGCCTCACGGTTCGGAGCACGTCGAGCGCCAGCGACTGGCCGTTGCCGGAAGCGTGGACGACCTCGGCTGGCAAGATGCTGAAATTTCGCTCCAGGTAGAGCAAGTGGTCGATCAGCGCCGTCAGCTCGGTGGGCATGACGAGGAGCAGATTGTTCGCCGCTTCTCTTATCTCCTCATAGGCCTGAACGGCCTTTAGGTTGGCTTGGCCGATCTGAGCGACGGGCATGTTTTGCTCGGCCATCAGGGCCGCCCGCATGGCGGCTTGTGCATAGGCTCCGCCTATCGCGGATGAAGCGTAATCCCCGGCCAGGGACCGCTTCGGGAGTTGTCTAGGCTCCGCGATTATCCCACCATGATTTGGTTAAGATTGTCCATTCCCTTGCAGGGGAAAATTCGCCTGTGTGCGCCTTGATGTGGCTCGCCGTCAGGAAGCCATGGAGGCGTATAGCGATGGGACAAACGACCCGAATTTTGAAGCGGGCAAACGTCCTGCCCGATCTCCCGAAAATGCTTCGGGAACTCGAGGAGCTGAGAGAAAAGGTTCGGCTCGCCGAGGCCGCCCGCGTGTTGCACTAAAGCCTGCCGGAAAGCCCCATCCCCCTTCCGGGGGCGCTTTGGCGCGTCAGTCGTCCCAGAGACCCCGAGACACGGAATCGCCACGGGCGGTCGGCCCTCGTCGAACAGTTGTTCATCAGCAGTCTTCGACCTGAGAAGCGTTCAGACCGACCGTTATCTCACCGAAGACGAGGTGCTGCGGATCAATTTCATGCTCAAGCGGCGAGCTACTCGGGAGAACTGCTCAGAAGGCAAAGCGCGTTTGGCTTACAAAGCGAGCCGGGAAATCCACCTCTCGGACGCACGATGATTTCAACCGTGCTTACGACAGCTTGATGGAAGACGATCTGCAGGAAATCAAGGGGCGCTCGTTCTTCCTTTTCCCATGGTGGGTGATCCCGCTGGTGAAAGCGATCAGCGCTGGGAATCCCAGCGATTGGATTGGATTTTTTGGAAACATTGCGGCGGCTGCGATGACGATTGCCGCCGCCGTCGTCGCATATTTCACCGTTGCGCACCAAGTGCGAATAAGCCTGATGAGCCGCGAAGAAGACCGTATGGAGAACTTACTTCCATGATTGAAAGAGGTTGCCCAAGTCACATCGATGCTCACGAGTGGTTCGTATTCGAAACCTCGTCCGGAGTCTGTCAGAAGTTGGTTCCAAAACGTCACAATGAATAAAGAAACTGTGCCCGAGAGGTTGATGGAGCTCCTTCCAAACGCCGATCGTGCGTCAAGAAGGCAGTTGGTCGAGATCATGGTTGAGCTTCATAAATCTACCGACATGCTCATCCACGAAGAAAATCGCCTCAAAGAAGCGAAAGAACGATTGGAATTGTTGCAAGCTCGAGGCAGATCAGGGCTCGATATGGCCCGACTACACCTCGATCGACGTTGCGAGGCGCAAAAAATTGAAAGAGGCACAATTTTTGATCCACTTGCGCAAGCTTCATCGTTTCGAAAGTGAGATCAACAGTCGCATCAAGATGTACGAGGCTCGATTACCCGACTTCCGATCCGAAATTGAGAGGTATTTCGGTTAGAATTACGGCGGCGGTACGCTAAACTCCCCGTCTTGCTAGCGCGCGATCGCTCTCGCCGACGGCCCCGTGATTGTAAAAGTCACGTGCTCGTCCGCGAGTGTGAACCGGCGGGCTCTCGTGAGCTTGCAGGTCAAGCATGTATGTTTCTGGCGGCATTGGCATCGCCGGACGCACGCGTCGAACGTCATTCCCCGAAGTTGGGCGGCCGCGCCTAGCGCCTCTTCGGCCGATCGGTTGCTGCTGATCGCGATTTAGGTTTGGCACTCTTGCGAATTTTCGGGAGGGGCTTGCCGTCGTGACTTTGCCTCTCTTGCATTTGCTCGGCCGCAAATACGCGCGAGCGCAGATCTTCCAATTCGGAAAGCCCAGAAGCAAGCTCGTCGAAACGCTGTTTCAGAACAGCGGTGCGATCGCAAGTGCCCATTCTACGCCCCCTCCGTCACCCCGAGCCGACCGAGATAGCAGGGAAAACTATGCAATCGAGAAATGCAGTCGCGAGGAGCTAGTTCCTTTGAAAGGTGCCACGCCGTTGTCGCAGTTCGTGCGATGCGAATTGGCTCAACTCCTCCATCCGCGAACGCTTCAATGCGGGCGTTACGGGTACAATCGTAGATCGGGCTTAGCGCCAATGACGGCCCCGACCGTGGGGGCTTTTGGGGTGTGAAGGCCGGGGCCGCTGGAGGTGCTTGGACCTTTAGGGGAAGGCCAAAGCCACCGAAGACTAGGAAAATTTGGCAATCACTTCTGTTCGCTTTCGCACATTGCCTGTACATTCCGTTTGCGCAGAACGGAGCGAATTGCCGATGAAGGATTATCTGGCGCAGATCGAGAAACTCCGCAAAGATGCGGCCGAATGCGCCCTCATCCGCGACTTGGCTACCGATCCAGCCAAGCGCGAAGTGTTTGACCGGCTTGCGCGCCACCTCACGGTCCTTGCTGACCAGGTTGAAATGGCGATGCTTGAGCGGAAGACCGGGACTGACCCGTCTGGACCTTAGAAGCGCCGATCCAGATGAGGATAGGAACGTTTCGACCGGCGGGGAGTCCTACAGGCGCAATCCATCCCGTTTCCTCGTGGATCGAACGATGGAAAAAGCACTCGCCTATGCCATCTCGGCGGCCCTCGTGGGCTTCGGTCTCTTGATCTTTTTCGCCGGTCTATCTTCCAGCTCGCCCGCCTTGTGGACAATCGTCGCGCTGGTCCCGATCACGATCGGGATCGTGAGCGCCTTTGGTCCTGTGTGACTTGATGTGGAAACCAGGCCTTTAGGTCAGCGCGTCTGTATTTTCCGAATCGGCAAGTCGTGTTCGCTCTCTCGTAGTTTCCAACCGCTGGTGACGCCGTGAGCCATTTCTTCTCGATGCTTCTGCTTGCGACGGCCCTGATCTTGACGTTGTGCTTCGGAGTGGCAGCCTGGCGCCTCTCGGCAGACAAAGAGGCCGACATCACCGCCACAATTTCGCATCAGGAATACGGCTGGAGGCCAAGGCCCAGCAACTGAAACTTCGATTGCGGCGACATAAGCCCGTCAGCGTGAACTTCGGATCAGGTTACCGCCACCTCCCAACTGCTTTGCTTGACGTCCCTTCAGCTCTCCGGCCCCGCCACCGCAGCCGGCACGCTCAACGGCGCCCCTCCGATCGAAACCGGCCCTAGAGGCTTCGGCTCCCGCACCAGCCGCTTGCGCATCGCGGCGGACAGTCCGTAGCGCGCATTCGCTCGTCGAATGGACGATGTGACGTCCGACATCATCGCATTCTGCAGCGAGTCGACCTTGGCGATCAGCGTCGACAGCTGCGACGAGATCTTCCTCAAGTCGACCCGCTCGTCCGTGATGCTCTGCCGCAGCGACAGCAGCACCAGCGAATCCTGCTGCAGCAGAGCTGCATTCTGCTGCAGAGCCTGGTTGTTCTCCTGCAGCGAAGCCGTGTGCTGCTGCTGCGCCGACCGGATCTCCTTCAGGGCGGTGACGACCGGATCCGGTTTCGGCACCGGCGCCTCCTGCCGCGGTAGCAGTTCAGCCAGGCTGGCAACATTCAGTGACGGCATGCCGGAGGGCGACGTATAGATGGCCGCCGCGCCGTTGATGGCCAGGGCACACAGCGCCAGCGGCAGGACCGTTTTGCGGCGGGGCCTGATCGGCGGCGTTTCAGCTTCCGGGCCTGCTTGTTCCTGCGCGCCTGCAGCGGCTGCAAGGGCGACGGCGTCGAGCTCTTCGGCGAAGCTTGGCGTTTCGAAGGACGTGGTCACGTGCTTGACCCCAATGAGCGAGCGACAGGAAGCTGTCGCCGGAACGTCCTCGCGACGCCTCCCTTACGCAGCACCCATCGACACAACTGTCTAAAATTGTGAGCTTTTTGGATTAATTCCACGTTAGCGGCCCGGCCGGCAGACGGCCCGGCGCCCCCGGCCGATTACGGATCTGTGCGCCGTGCACGTTCGACCACCGCCGCCGATCGAGCACGAGCACCGCGGCTGCCAGATCGCGTGACGGATTTTCCGAAGTTGGCGTAATAGCACTGTTTTGCCCGGACGGGTCAAACAGAGCCGTTCCGCCGATGCAGGGCCGAGCTTATGGCAGAAGCACTTAGCTACTGTGCATGGGGTTGTTTTCGCATTTTGATGCGCTCTCCCCCTCGTCCAGCACTCCGAACAGCTCCTCCATCCGCTCGAGCGGCGCTTCGCGCACCGGGCTGTGGTCGGGCGCGACGCGCCGAGCCTGTCTGCTCGCCCTTCGCGCGCAGATTACAAACCTGGCCCTGTCGGGCTCGTAACGCGTTTGGGCGACACGATCGTTCGCCGCTCGACCCGGGCCTTGGCATCCAGCACCTTGTCGCCAGCTCGTGCCGCTCGCGGCCGACTGACGTGGTCCGAAAGGCTCGAGCCTCTCCCTGACAGACCATCTGAACCAGCACTGGCGTTTCCTTGAGCCTGTGTTGCCGGCCGGAATCTGTTTTGGGAGAACGCCGAACCAGTGGCCCTTTGATCCTCATTGCTCGTGCCGCTCCCAATCGCGCCGATCGGCAGGCCATTTTGAGCGTGACCAACCCCGGCATTTCTCGCGGCCTGAGCTGCCGCCCGCGACCTCGCGGGCGTGGCGGGCTGAACGTTCGGATTGGTCGGCTCGCTGTTGGTGCCCAGATCTCCGCCGGGCGCGGTGTCCTTCGTCCCCATCCCCGCGGGTGCCGAGGGACCTGCGTTGCCCGCACTCGTCCCCATTCCAGAAGGTGCCGAGCCGCCAGCGCCACCCGGCCCCGTTCCCATGCCCGCTCCTGCGGGCCCGGCATTTGCGCCGCCTGCTTGCGCCAGAGCCAACAGACATGAGCTTGCGACAATCGCGACAATGACCGGAGGAATGGCATGTGACATCGGACAATCTCCTTCGCCACGCCCAAATTAACTATAATGGTGCAACAGGGCTTCCGCCACGGATTCGCAACTATCCGCGCTGACGAAGGCGCGAGCCCCTCACCCCTCATCCAGCAGCTCGAACAGCTCCTCCACCCGCTCGAACGGCGCGTCCTGCGTTTTGGCGTGATAAACGACGCGGTCGCCATCCCGCTGCAGCGACTTGCCCCGCGACTTCCGCAAGCGTCCGGGCAGGAACGTCGCAGCCGCTGCCTCGGGGCCGACGTCGAGCCGGATGATGCCTCTGCGCTTGCACTCGATCCTGAGCTTCGCCGCGGCGAAGAAGTCGCGGGCCACTTTCGGCAAAGGTCCGAAGCGGCGGGAGGTTTCCTCCTCGAGGTCGTCGAGATCGTCCTCGTCGTTGCATCGTGCGGCGCGGGCATAGAGCTCGAGCCGCACCGGCTCGGACTGCACATAGCTCGCGGGCAGCATGTCCCCGACCGGCAGGTTGAGGTCGGGCACCCACAGCGCAGCCTGCTGCTCGTCGGTCTTCTCCGAAGCCATTTTCAGCAGGTGGCTGTACAGCACCGGCCCGAACACCTGGACGTGGCCGGATTGCTGCTCCGAGAACAAGTCGCCCGCGCCTCGCAGATCCAGGTCGCGCTCGCTGATGGCAAAGCCCGCGCCCGGCCGGCTGAACTCCTCGAGCACGGCGAGGCGCTTCTCGGATTGTCCGGACTCGGTCTCGGTCAACAGATGCGCGAACGCGCGGATGCCGCCGCGGCCGACGCGTCCGCGCAGCTGGTGCAGCTGGGCAAGGCCGAACTTTTCCGGCCAGCACACCACGATGGTGTTGGCGCGGGGAATGTCGAGGCCGCTCTCGACGATGTTGGTCGCGAGCAGGACGTCGGCATGGCCTTCGACGAAGCTCATCATGCGGTCGTCGATCTCGTCGGCCGCCAACCTGCCATGCAGACAGACGATGCGAAGGTCCGGCGCCACGGCCCGCACCCGCGTCAGCATGGGATCGAGATCCTGGATGCGCGGGCAGATCAGGAAGCTTTGGCCGTGGCGGCGCTGCTCGCGCAGCATCGCCGAGGCGATGGCCGCATCCGACAGCGGCGCGATCCGGGTCGCGACCGGAAGCCGGTGCACCGGAGGCGACGCGATCACGCTGAGATCGCGGAAGCCGGCAAGACCGGCGGCCAGCGTGCGCGGGATCGGCGTCGCGCTCATCATCAGCACGTGGACGTTCTTGGCGAGCCCTGCGAGCTTGGCCTTCTCCGCCGCGCCAAAATGCTGCTCCTCGTCGACGATGACGAGGCCGAGATCGTCGAACCTGACGTCCTTGCCGGTGAGCGCCTGCGTGCCGATCACGACCTTGATCCGGCCGCTGCGCAGGCCCCCCTTAGTCTCCCGCAGCGCCGCGCCCGAGGTCGCGCGCGACAGGTTGCCGACCTCGATGCCGAAGGGCGCAAAGCGCTTCTGGAACGTCGCGACGTGCTGGCGGGCCAGCACCGTCGTCGGCACCGCGACCGCCACCTGCTTGCCCGACAGCACCACGGCGGCCGTGGCGCGCAGCGCGACCTCGGTCTTGCCGAAGCCGACGTCGCCGCAGATCACCCGGTCCATCGGATGCCCGGACGCGAGATCGTCCAGCACGTCCCGGATCGCCTGGGCCTGGTCGATGGTCGTGAAGTAAGGAAAACGCGCGACGAACTTCTCGTAGGCCGATCCCGGCGGCACCAGCTTTTCGCCGCGCCGCCGTCGGCGCTGGCTGATGTGCTTGGCGAGCGCCTTGCCCGCGATCTGGATCTCGCGCTCGGCCTCGCTGCGACGCGCCCACCATGTGCTGCCGTCCGCCTTGTCGAGCGAAAGCTTGCCGAGCTCGGCGGCGTAGGGCCACATCAAGGCGAGATCGGGCGGCGGCACCAGCACCGCATTGTCGCCGGCGAACTTCAGCCGGATCATCTCGCGCATGGCGCCGCCGCCGGTGTTGATCGTCTGCAGGCCGTCGAGCACGGCAAGGCCGCGCTGGAGATGAACGACCACCGTGCCCTGCTCCGGCGCATCGGCATGGTCGAAGGCCGCGCTCCAGGCGCGCGCCATCGGCTGCGGATGATGCGCGCGGCTGCCGAGCACGTCGGACGCCGTCACCACGACCAGAGGCTTCTTCCCCGGCACGACGAAGCCGGCATCGAGATCGGCGAGCAGCGCCGCCTCGCCGCCCCGCCCGCGCGAGGCCTCCTCCCAGTCTTCGCAGCGCTCCGCCTTGACGCCGCTCATCCGCTCCATCACGCGCACATCGTCCTCGTGCGCGGCGACGAGGATCAGCCGCGACCCGGCCCGGCGCATGTCCTCGACAAAGGCACGCAACGCCTTCCGGGAGGATGTCAGCTTCGAAAACTCCGGGATGGCCTGGAACGGCGCCGTCCGCGGCAGCACCTTCATGCCCTTGGAGAGCCGTTTCCAATCGCTCCGCCCGAGATATTCGCGCTGGCGCTCGCTGCGGGGCGCGGCCTCCTCGATCGTATCGAGCCATCCGTCGGCGTGCGAGGGGACGCCTGCATCGGCGATCCATTTGGCGCCCGCGCAATAATCGAACAGGCTCGCGCGCTTGCCGCCTTTGGCGGCAAGGCCGAGCCGCTCCGACATGGGATCGACGAGCAGCTCCCTGGTCTCGAAGATGATCCTGTGCTCATGCGGGTCGAACGCGACGATCCGTTTGATCGTGTGCTGCGAATGCTCGATCCGGAACGGCCCCAGCGCGCCCGCGGGAAATATCTCGAAGGTCTGGCCGTGGAACAGCGCCCCGCCCGGATAGTCCGGCTCATCGTCGAGATCGTAACCGAGGGATTCGAGGCGGGACTCGAGGTCGTGCTCGGAGAACGTGCCGCCCACCTTCAAGCTCAGGCTCAGGCGCGACAGGCTGGCCGGCGGCGGCATGCGCTCCATCACCGCTTCCGCCGTCGATACCAGAAACACCGGCTTCTTGGATTTCGCAAGACGCCTCAGCACGGAGGCTCTGCGCCCCGCAAGCTCATGCGACGGCTCCAGCTGATCGAACGGCAACGTGTTCAAGCGCGGAAACACCAGCACCTCGCAGGAGGGGTCGAGCGCGTGAATGACGCTGCCGAGCCGCTCCGCCCTGTTCTCGCTCTCGGCGAGAAAGACGATGCCGCTGCGCCCGGACTGCTTCCATTGCGCGAGCAGATGAAGGGCCATCATGCCGAGAGGCGACGAAGACGAGATCGTGGCGCGCTGCGATCCTTTGCTCTTCTTCGGCGGCTTCTTGGGCGCGCCTGCCTTCCTGGAAAGCCTCACTTGATCCCGTTTCTGCTCTTGAATCGCCGCAAACTGAACGCGAGCCGCCTTGATCTTCGAATCGGCAGCTCGCCGCCATGCATATGGGATTTGCCCTGCGAACGCACCCCTCCTCGGCAACGTTCGAGGCGCCGGCGCGATCCCGACGATCCGGCTCTCGGCCGTGAGCATGGCGGCACGAAAAAGCCCCAGCGCTTGGAGCCACGCTGGGGCGTTCGTTCGAAATGAATCGGTTAAGCAATGAGGTCTTCATAGCAGCGGTTTCGCCGCGCGCTTGTGAACTGGTTCACACGCCAGGTTCCAGTACTGGCCGATCGGACTACTTCCGGTCAGGCCGGAACGGGCTACCGCATCGCCCGGTTTGAGCGCGCGCACGCTACGCGCTAGGGTGCCTGCTTTAACGGAGGCTCATTTGAAACCATTCATTTTCATCGGCACCTTCGCGCTGCTTGCGACGGTCCCTGCACACGCACAGACGCTAGTCGATCCCAACAAGGTCGCTCCCGAATACCGCGAGGCGGCCGAGAAGCGCCGGGCCGAGCAGTTGCGCCAGCGCGAATGCGCGTTGAAGGCGGATCTCGAGAAGGTGCTGCCGAGGGATCGCACCGCCTTTCTCAATCATTGCCTGGAGACGATGGCGGCCAAGCAATAACAGCTGGCCGACTGTTCCAACCGTCGTCGTCCGCGACCGGCCGATGGCGCGACCGCGCGATGTCTGCCGGCATCCCGCCTCGACGGTATTCAAGCTTTCTTCAGACATTTCGGATCAGCTGACGATCCATTTTCAAAATGATTTTTGTCCGCGCATGAGTTCGGTCCAGATTCAGTGCACGCGGTGCAAGAACGTGTTTCGCGATCGCGCGGGGCGGTTGCAGGACGGCTATTCCAGGCAATGTCCGAGCTGCGAAGTGGTGCTGTTCTTCGCCGAGGACTCTCAACATCCCTTCATCAAGCGGGCGATGCGCAATGCGCGCCAGGTCCGCAAGCAGATGCGGGAGCTCCAGGCCGCGAAGCTTGCCGCCCCCGAGCCGGAGGTGGCGCAGTCGAGAAGATTTGCCGGACGTACGCGAACGGCGACGCGCGAGGACTAGCAGCTCAGCTACGCCGCCGCTTCCGCGGAAACAGGCGGTCGCGGATGTAGCGCGAGGTCGCCGTCAGGCGGATGCCACGGGGCTTGTGCCAGGCGGCGCGGTCGATCTCCTTCTTGTCGCCGATGGCCAACCTGCCCTTGGCGGACTTGGCGATGAAGATCGCGTCGCTCATCTTGCGGCCGGAGCGCTTGTTCCTCGCCTTCACTTCCTTCCAGAGGCTGATCCTGCCGAGCTTCAGCTTGGGCAGCTCCTCCTTGATCTCCCGACGCAGGCAGTCCTTCTCCGACTCGCGCGCACGCTTGCGGCCGCCCGGAAACATCCACAGGCCGTCCGACCGGCGTCTGACCAACAATACCTTGCCGCGCCTGGCGGCAACCAGCTTGGAAGACTTCGCCATTGCTGCCGTTGTCGAAAACAGAATCGACCCAATGGTAACTTGTCTAGTCGAACAGACAAGTTAGCGGCGCGCCTTGATCACAGACCGCGAGCTATCCGGTGGGGGCAGACACCGCGTCGGCGGCACGAGATCAACCCTTCCCCGTCTCGGCCCGGTCCTCGGTCCTGATCCAGGCCATCATCATTTCCCAGGCCACCGACAGGATGATCGGTCCGATGAACAGTCCGATGATGCCGTGGGCCAGCGTGCCGCCGATGACGCCGACGAAGATCACGATGGTCGGGGTGGTCAGGCCGCGGCCCATGACGAGCGGCTTCAGCATGGTGTCGATGAAGCCGACCAGGACGAAGAACACGGTGAGCAGCAGCGCCGTGGTGACGTCCTTGGCGGTCCAGATCCAGATGATCACCGGCAGCAGCACCAGGAAAGCACCTATCTGCACGATCGAGAGCAGCAGCACGATGAAGGCAAGAAGGCCCGCGCTCGGCACCGACGCGAGCTTGAAGCCGATGCCGGCCAGCAGCGCCTGCACGATCGCAACGCCGATCACGCCCTGCGCCACGGCGCGGATGGTCGCACCGGCCAGCGAGAGAAAATGCTCGCTCTGCTCCGGCACGATCCGAAACAGAAAGCCGCGGCCGGCGGCGACCAGGCGCGGCCCGTGCGGAAACAGGAAGCCCGCCACGAACACCGAGACGAGAAACTGGAGCGTACCGACGCCGGCGTCGCCCGCGAGCGAGAGCAGCGGGCCGGCCAACGGCTGGAGATACGGCGCCACCTCGCGCACCACCGCCCGAACGTTGTTGTACGCCTGGTCCCAGAGCTCGTAGAGCCAGGGGCCGACCAGCGGCCACGACTTGAGCTGCTCCGGGGCCGATTGGAGCACGAGGTCGCCGGTGCCGAGCTGGTGCGCCAGCTCACGCACGCCGTCCACCGCGCTGATGCCGAGCCAGGTCGCCGGACCGATGACGATGCCCAGCGTGATCAGGGTCAGGATCGCGGCTGCGGTCTTGGGCCGGCCGCCCAGGATCTTGGCGACCCAGCTGAACGCCGGATAGAACGCGACCGCCAGCACGCCGCTCCAGGCCAGGATCGGCACGAACGGGCGGATGATCAGGAAGGTCCAGATGATCAGCAGGGCCAGCAGGCCGAGCCGGATCACGAGCTGGATGACGTCCTCACCCGTCAGCAGCTGACGGAGGCTTTTCACGGGCACAGCTTTCCTTGCGGCATGAACGCAACTTCCGCGCTTGCGGGCCCAGCCGTTATTGCCAGCAACGCATCTGGCGTCAAGACGACTGGAACTGGCGACAGCCCCGACGAGGAACAGATCGGGCCAGTCTGCATTCCGAGACCATGACCGTCCCTCCGAGACAGCCTGACGCACGGGCGGGAATGCACCGCGGTTGCCCGCGCTCCAACCCGGCTTGGCTAACGCCCGTTAACCGGATTTCCCGGCGCCAGTTTACGTCGCTGCAAACGCTGGTGACTACCTTCCGTTTGCAGTCACCGAAACGCATTCTGGACCATGGCCAACAGCATCTGGACGATCGAAGAATTCAGCTGTGCGAGTTGCGGCATGAACTACACCGCGACCAAAGAGGAGCACAGCGAGGCCCACAGCGGCAGCTTCAAATGCGGCATCTGCAACGGCGTCGTGCACGCCTGGTCCGGCAAGCATCATTTCTTCGGCTGGCAGGCCGTGAAGACGAAGCCGCCTGTGTTCGGGAGGCGCTGGGCCGGCGTCGAGTGGTAAGCCGCCCGCGGTGACGCCGGATCGGCCGAATTGCACCGGCGCCGTTTGGACTCCGTTCACCGATCGCGGCTAGATCAGGACGGACCCTCCGCATCGAACACCATGGCCGACCTTAACGCTGTCCTGACCAGGCTCAACGACCGTCTGCTCCGCCTCGAGGGCGAGCTGTTCGTGCTGCGCTCGCTGGCGCGCGCGACGTTGACCGCGGGCGACGACCATGCGGCACGCATGCGCAAGCTGGTCGAGGCCGCAAAAGTCGCGCTCGACGACGAGGCCAAGCGCCCTCTCGACAAGCCGACCCGTAAATATGTCGATGCGGCAACCGCACTGGTGGAGGAGCTGCTGGTCGAGCCGACGCCGGCGCGGCCGCTGTTCACGGTGATCGACGGCGGCCGGCGCGATTGAGCGGTCAACGCGCCGGCGTGGCGATCAGCTAGCGTCCTTACAGGCCCGGCGGTTGCATGCCGTTGCGGCAGCACTGGCCGTCCGCATAATTAATTATACGCAAAGCCGTGGGGACAGAGCCCGCCGCCTCGTCCGTCATATTCGGGCCGTCGGTGCCAAGTCCGCGCACGACGCTGAGTTTCTAGATCGTGGAATTCTCCGCCTTGAGCCGACTGAGCCCCGCCTCGATGATCGCGATCTCCTCGTCGATCTGGCCGATCGGCAGGCTGAAATCATAGCCGGACCGGCTCTTCAGATCGACCGCGAGCCGCTGCCTGTGCATCATCAGCTCGTCGAGTCCACGGCGGTTCTTCAGACGCACATAGGCGTCGACGATCTGCTGGATCGCGTTCGGCATGACATCTGTCCCGGCGAAAAGGCCCGGCGGCGCGCCCACGCCGGCGGACGATTTCGGTGTCGCGGTACGCAATACAAATCCGCGACGGATTCGTCGATACGCCAAGCTGGTTGAGATCGTGTTACCGTCCCATGATTTCGTGATGGGCGGGCATGAAAGGGCTGCCGGCGATCACGCCAGATAGAGCGCCGGCGGCTCCTCGCCGTAATGGGCGCCATCATAGAAATTGATCACCGGCCCCTGCGAGCAACGGTAGGTGTCCCAGGCCGGCCCCACTAAGGGCGCGCCCCCGGTCTCGGGCGGGACCGCCGGGTAAGGCCCGCCGGCTTGGGCCGAAATGGCCGCCATGAGTGTCGCGATAACGAAAAGCCCCATGCTGCGCATGCGCTCGCTCCCGAGCCGGTATGATGCCCGGATGGAAGCAGCGGACAGCTCGACCGCGCAATCCCAGAGTTCACGCAAACGGCGCCCGGCGCATTGTTGATAACCCACGCAAACGCTGCGCGGGTGGTGACAGGGCGTGCGGACGTGTTATCGGGGGATAACGCAGTTGCGAGACGGATCGGACACCCATGCGCATTACCCTCGTCGGCTCCCGCCATTTCGGCGTGACCACCCTGAACATGCTCCGAGAGCACGGCGTCTCGGTCGTCCGGGTCGTGGTGGCCGACGCCGACGACCGCCTCGCCGCGGCGGCCAAGGCGGCGGGCATCGAGGTGGAGGTGCAAGCCAATCCCAAGCTGGTGGTCGCCTCCGAGATCGCTCCTGACACCGATCTGATCATCACCGCACACAGCCATGCCAGGATCGGCAAGGACGCGCTCGCCGCCGCCAGGTTCGGCGGGATCGGCTATCATCCCTCGCTGCTGCCGCGCCACCGCGGCAAGGCCGCGGTGGAATGGACCATCAAGGAAGGCGACCCGATCGCCGGCGGCACCATCTATCATCTCGCCGACCGCATGGATGCCGGCGCCATCGCTGCGCAGGACTGGTGCTTCGTCAAGAAGGGCGAGACCGCACGGGAGCTTTGGGAGCGCGCGCTGGCGCCGCTCGGGCTCAAATTGCTGGCCGACGTGATCGATTACATCAAGGTTCACAAGGCGCTGCCGTCCAAGGTCCAGGACGAGCAGTTCGCGACCTCGGCGCCGAGTCTCTCCTGACGTTTACCCTTAACGTGAGGCCGCATTGATTCTGCTTGAAAAATTGGAGTCAAAAGCGCAAATAAACCATTGTTCCCACAGGAACAATTTTCGCTTTGGCATCGCAACAAATTTCCGTCACATTTCGTCCGAATAAGCGTCAGTATCTCAGACACGTTCGAGGACGAATTCATGCGTTTTGGTCGCATTGCGGTGTTCTGTGCCGCCTCAGTTTTCGCCGGCACCCTCGCCGCCCCCGCCTTCGCTCAGAATCCCTATGACGGCAATTGGCAAGTCACCATTGTGACCAAGAGCGGTTCGTGCGAGCCGACCGCAAGCTCCATGCTGACGGTTGCCGACGGCAAGATCACCGCGCCCGGCGCTAACGTTTCCGGCACCATCGGCAGTGGGGGACTTGTGAAAGTTTCGATCAATGGTGCATATGCCAACGGTCAACTCAACGGCAACGCCGGATCGGGGAAGTGGAATGGAGCATCTGCAGGCATACCGTGCAGCGGGCGGTGGGAAGCATCGCGCCAATAAGTCAATTGAGGCTCGCGCCCGGAACCGGCGGCTGCTGATCGCGGCCGCCGTTTTGTTTGCGGCAGGGATCGCCACGACCCAAAGCAAGGCCCAGTCCGGCCCGTTCGCCCCAATGGCGGGCAGCTGGAGCGGCGGTGGCACTGTCACGCTGGATGATGGCTCGACCGAACGGATCCGCTGCCGGGCCAAATACGCTCCGATCGGACCCACCATGGAACTGTCACTGACCTGCGCCAGCGACGCCTACAAGTTCAACCTCGGCGCCAACGTGAGGGCCGAGAGCGGCGCCATCACCGGCAGCTGGTCCGAGACCAGCCGCAACATCTCCGGCGCGCTCCAGGGTCGTGGCGGCGGCGGAAACTTCGAGGTGGTCGCCTCCACCGCCGGCTTCAACGCCAACATCTCCGTCAAGACGTCCGGCAACAAGCAGAACGTCGCGATCCGCGCGGACAGCCAGTTCCGCGGGGCGAACATCTCGATGTCGAAGTAAGACGCCAGGTTGACACGACGATCGATCCGGCGCCCGCGCCGGGTCGATTTTTTATGTGCCGGGCACGAACGCCGTGACCTCGATCTCGACCTTGGCCCGCTCGTCCACAAGGCCTCCGATATAGAGCAGCGTCGAGGGCGGAAAATTGCGCCCGAGCGTTTCCTTCCAGGCCGCGCCAATGCCGGCACCTGCCGCTTCGTATTCGGCGCGGCTGGTCAGGTACCAGGTCAGGCGAACAATGTGCTCGGGGCCGGCGCTGGCCTCGCCCAGCAGCTTGACGATCCGCTTCAGCGCAGTCGCGACCTGGGCCGCCATGTCGGGCCCGTAATTGCCGGCCTCGTCGCCGCCGGTTTGGCCGGCCAGAACCACCCACCGGCCTGGCCCTTCCACCACGACGCCATGGGAAAAGCCGCGCGGTTTTTTCCACTCGGCCGGCTGCAAGATGCGCATGGGCAACTCTCCCGATGTTTCTCGTTGTTCTTCGGCTGAGCCTTAACACGCCCACTTGCATCGCTGCATCCGCAGATTTGACCGTTGCAAACGGCGGCAATGTCGCCGATACCGGCCGCCCCTCTCTATTCCCACACTGCCGCATCCGCAAATGAGCACCACACCGTCGAAAATGATGGCTGCACTGTGGATGGCCGGCTGGCTGTCACTGATGCTGGTCATGGCGGTGGCCGGGCGCGAGACCACGCGCGAGCTGAATGTTTTTCAGATCATGGAAGTGAGGTCGCTGGCCGGCTTCGTGTTGCTCTCACCGATGATCTACCGCGCCGGCGGCTTGAAGGTGCTCAAGACATCGCGGCTGCCGCAGCACGTCGCTCGCAATTTGGTGCACTATATTGCGCAGCTCGGCTGGTTCTTCGCACTGACGCTGATCCCGATTGGCCAGGTCGTTGCCATCGAGTTCACCATGCCGATCTGGACGGCCCTTCTCGCAGCAAGCTTCCTGTCCGAGCGGATGACACCATGGAAGACCGCCGCCATCGTGCTCGGCCTCGTCGGCGTCATTGTCATTGTCCGACCGGCGACGGGGGAGATCAATCCGGGCCAGCTCATCGCGCTTGGCGCGGCCATGGGATTCGGCGTCTCGATGGCGCAGGTCAAATCGCTGACCCGCACCGAGAGCGCGCTCTCGATCCTGTTCTGGATGCTGGTGGTGCAGTCGGTCGCAGGCTTCGTTCCGACGCTGTTCGTCTGGACCTGGCCATCGGCCTATGCCTGGGCCTGGGTCGGCGTGATCGCGGTCTGCGGCACGTTCTCACACTATTGCCTCGCCAGCGCGATGCGCTACGCCGACGCGACGATCGTGGTTCCCATGGACTTCCTGCGGGTTCCATTGACTGCAACCGCCGGCTGGCTGCTGTATTCCGAACGGCTCGATGCCTGGACCGTGCTCGGCGCCGCGCTGATCCTGGTCGGCAATCTCCTTAATTTGAGACCCGCTTCGCCGCTTCCCGCCCGCGCAGGGTGAACCTCGCGCCGCCTCGCGCGACAAAACCGAGTGGCCGTGTGATTTGGATCACGCTGGAGCGACACTCCATCGTGCACATTCGGCCACACAGCAGCGGGTTGCCGCAACGGACTGCCGTTTTGGTGGCGCGAAGTCGGGCACTTCGTGTAGGTTCGTTGCCAATTTGTTGCTGCCTGCAATTCGATTCTGGGGATTTCAGAATGCGCTATCTCACCCTCCTCGCTTCGCTGATGTGCATGGCGCTGTCGGTCAGTGCCGCCAAGGCCGACCGCCGCGTCGCCTTCGTGGTCGGCAACGGCTCCTACAAGAACGTCGCGCAATTGCCGAACCCGCCGATCGACGCCAAGGCGATGGCCTCGACGCTGCGTAATGTCGGTTTCGAGGTGATCGAAGGCTCCAATCTCAGCCGCGACCAGATGACGGAGAAGCTGCTCGATTTCGGCCGCAAGGCGCAGGGCTCCGACATCGCGCTGTTCTACTATGCCGGCCACGGCATCGCCGTGAGCGGCACCAACTACCTGCTGCCCGTCGACGCCGACATCAAGTCCGAGATGGACGTCAAGCTCGGCGCCGCCATCAACATCGACCTGACGCTCGAGCAGACCATGGGCGATGCCAAGGTCAAGCTCGTCTTCCTCGATGCCTGCCGCGACAATCCGTTCGCCGCCAAGATCAAGTCGAATTCGGCGACCCGCAGCGTCAACGTCCAGAGCGGCCTTGCCGAGATGAAGTCCGGCGAAGGCACGCTGATCGCGTTCGCCACCGGCCCGGGCCAGACCGCCCTCGACGGCCAGGAAGGCAATAACAGCCCGTTCACGCGCGCGCTGATCGACAACATCACCAAGCCCGGCGTCGAGATCCAGCAGGCGATGACGGCCGTGCGCGCTCAGGTCAATGAGGAGACGCGCAAGGGCCAACTGCCCTGGGGCCACACCAACCTGACCGGCTCCGTCTATCTCAATCAGGCCCCGACCACCCAGGTCGCCGCCGCGGCCCCGACCGCGTCCGGCATCGTGCCGGCGGCGACCGGGGGCTCGGACGGCGTCGAGCTGGAATATTGGCGCTCGGTCAAGGAGTCCAACAAGCCCGAGGAGCTCAACGCCTACCTCACCGCCTATCCGAACGGTCAGTTCAAGGCGCTGGCGCTGGCACGGCTTGCGGCGATCAAGAGCGGCCCCTCGACCGCGACCCGCACGCTCAACGCCGGCGTCGATCCCGCGACCTTCACCGACGAGGCCAACCAGCTCACCGAGGACCAGATCGGCCTCGACAAGAACAAGCGCCGCGACGTGCAGCGTCGGCTCACGGCACTCGGCTTCGACACCAACCAGACCGGCACATTCAACGACGAGACCCGGTCGGTGCTCAAGCGTTGGCAGACGGCGCGCGGCTATCCCTCATCGGGTTACCTCAACAAGCTTCAGCATAAAGCTCTGCTCTCGGAGGTCGTGGCCGCCCCGGCGACAGCGAGCGACACCAGCCAGAAGCCGGCTCGGCGCGCCGCCACCGCCCCGGCTCAGAGCAGCGCGCCGGCACCGGCTCCCCAGCCACGCAGCAATCCCGGCGATGCTGCCGGTGCGGCCTTCGTCGGCGGCGTCGTCGGCGGCATGATGGGCGGCATGTTCCGCCGCTGAGACGGGACGCGGATCTCAGAAGACAAAAGCCCGGCTCGCGCCGGGCTTTTTCGTTTGTGATCCTCATGGTGAGGAGGCGCGAAGCGCCGTCTCGAACCATGAAGGCCCGCCTCGACCAGCGGGGCCTTCATTCTTCGAGACACTTGCTTCGCAAGCTCCTCACAGGATGAGGAGCTACAGCCCATCCGCGAAGCCTACTTCCCGGCCGCCTTGCGCAGCGCCTCGTTGATGCGGTCCTGCCAGCCGGGACCGCCCTCCTGGAAAAATTCCAGCACATCCTGGTCGATGCGCAGCGTGACCTGCTCCTTGATGCCGGGAACGGCGTTTTGCTTGGGCGGCGCCGCGGCGACCTTCGCCGTCACCTTCTTGAACGCCGCCTCGGCTTCCGTCCTGGCATCGCCAAGCGTGCGCGGCCGCCTCGGTTGATCCGCCATGTCCTAGATTCCCTCAAACAGAGCTGTTGAAAGATACCGCTCGGAGAAGGAGGGCACGATCGCCAGGATGGTCTTTCCTGCAGCTTCCGGCCGCTTGCCGATCTCGAGCGCGGCAGCGATCGCGGCGCCCGAGGAGATGCCGCCCGGAATGCCCTCATGCCGCGCCAGCGCGCGCGAGGTCTCGATGGCCGTGGTCGAGTTGATCTTCACGATCTCGTCGATCACGGAGCGGTCGAGGATGTCGGGGACGAAGCCGGCGCCGATGCCCTGGATCTTGTGCGGGGTATGCTGTCCCCCTGAAAGCACCGGGCTCTCCTCCGGCTCGACCGCGACAATACGCAAGCCGGGCTTGCGCGGCTTGAGCACCTGGCCGACGCCGGTGATCGTGCCGCCGGTGCCGACGCCGGCCACGAAGAAGTCGATGTTACCGCCGGTGTCGTTCCAGATCTCCTCCGCGGTGGTACGGCGGTGCACCTCGGGATTGGCGAGATTCTTGAACTGCTGCGGCATCACCGAATTCGGCGTCGTCTTCAAGAGCTCCTCGGCCGCCGCGATCGCGCCCTTCATGCCTTGCGCCGCAGGCGTCAGCACCAGCTCGGCGCCGAGAAAGGCCAGCATCTTGCGTCGCTCGATCGACATCGATTCCGGCATCACCAGCTTGAGCCGGTAGCCGCGCGAGGCCGCCACGAAGGCGAGCGCGATGCCGGTATTGCCGGAGGTCGGCTCGATCAGCACGGTGTCGGGCTTGACGATGCCCGCCTTCTCCATCGCGATGATCATGGCCGCACCGATGCGGTCCTTCACACTTGCCGCCGGATTGAAATATTCAAGCTTTGCCAAAATGGTCGCGTTCACGCCGTGCATGCCCGGGAGCCGGCGCAAGCGCACGATCGGCGTATTGCCGAACGCATCGACGATCGAGTCATAGATCCGGCCGCGACCGGGTTGGTGCACTGCACCCGTATTGGACGATGCGTCCATGATGAACTCCCTGTGGCAACAATTTGCGCTTCTTACGCAGCTCATGCGCAGTTACGGATAGCCTGCGAGAACACGCAAGCGACGATGCGGCACATGTTAAATACGCTGCATCGCAAAATCGAGCGAGCTTTAATTAGCAGAAAACCGACGCATTTGTGTTGCGACCTCGTCAACTGATTCTGCTTATGTTAGACTTAGGTCTCAAAGCAGGGAGGTCACCACGATGTCAGCAGTTGCTGAAGTGATGTCGACCGTCGCGAACCGCTATCCGCGTTGCAGCGAGTTGCCGACCTGTCCGGTCTGCGCCGACTCCATGGTCGCCGCCGAAGCTTCCGCTTACGTCTCGGACCATATGATCAGCTATCTCTGGACCTGCGACAATTGCGGCTATGGCTTTGTAACCAAGCACGCCGTCAAGCAGCGGATCGTCTGCAACTGACGTCGATCAGCGCGGGGCGATATCGCCCCTCGCCCAGTCCTCACGCGTCCGCTGGTAGAACTCGTCGAACGTTCCGCGCGCGATCGCGTCCCTGATGCCCTGCATCAGGGACTGGTAGTAAGCGACATTGATCTCGGACAGCAGCATCGCCCCCAGCGTCTCGCCCGCCTTGACGAGATGATGGAGATAGGCGCGCGCGCAGTTGCGCGTCGACGGCCAAGAGCTCTCTTCATCGAGCGGGCGCGGATCGTCCGCATGGCGCGCGTTGCGCAAATTCACCTGGCCGTAGCGCGTAAAGGCGACGCCATGCCGGCCATTGCGCGTCGGCATCACGCAGTCGAACATGTCGATGCCGCGCTTCACCGCCTCGAGGATGTCGTCGGGCGTGCCGACGCCCATCAGATAGCGCGGCCGCTCCTTCGGCAGTAGCGGCGCGGTCTCGTCGATCATCGCCAGCATCACCGCCTGCGGCTCGCCGACGGCAAGGCCGCCGATTGCGTAGCCATGGAAGCCGATCGCGACCAGGCCTTGCGCGCTCGCATGACGAAGCTCGGGCACGTCGCCGCCCTGCACGATGCCAAACAGCATGTAGCCGTCCGGGGCGCTCGCGAAGGCGCGCTTTGAGCGCTCGGCCCAGCGCAGCGACAATTGCATCGCGCGCTCGATGTCGGCGCGCTCGGCGGGCAGCCGCACGCATTCGTCCATCTGCATGGCGACGTCTGAGCCGAGCAAACGCTGCACCTCGATCGAGCGCTCCGGCGACAGCTCGACCTTGGCCCCGTCGATATGCGAGCGGAAGGTGACGGCGTGCTCGCTGACCTTGCGCAAATCCGCCAGCGACATCACCTGGAAGCCGCCGGAATCGGTCAGCATCGGTCCGTTCCACCCCGTGAACCTCTGCAGGCCGCCGAGCGCCGCGATCCGTTCGGCGGTCGGACGCAGCATCAGATGGTAGGTGTTGCCGAGCACGATGTCGGCGCCGGCATCGCGCACCTCGCGCCAGTGCATGCCCTTCATGGCACCGGCGGTGCCGACCGGCATGAAGGCCGGGGTCCGCACCATGCCATGCGGGGTGGTCAGCCGCCCGGTGCGCGCGGCCCCGTCGGTGGCGAGCAACTCAAAGTGATTGGGAAGGTCATTGTCGGGATTCATGGCGGTGCTTATTGCGTGTCGGAGGAAGCCGATCAACCCGCCGGGCCGCGCTCCGGCCGGTTTATGCTTCAGACTGGGACACCAACCAAGACCGAGTTGTGTGTGCCGCACCCTTGTTAAACAAAACGATACAGTGTAGTTTTGTCTTTGGGGGCCGGACGAGATGCCGCGGCGAACTTGCCGGCGGCGGTAGATTGCGTGATCGCCAGCCACCGACAATGCCGTACCCTTCGTGTTCGACCGACGCATCCGTCTCCTCGCGTGACCGGATCGGGCAGACTGGCGCCGGCCTGATCGGATTGGTGGTTCTGATCTGCAGCCTGGCGCTCGGCGCCTGCACCTCCCTGCCCCGCACGCCCTACACGGCCGCTGAGGCCAGCGTCTCGCGCGTGCTGGATATCGACGGGCTCAGGCGCTACGCCGACGAGCCGGTCACCAAATTCAGCTTCGAGAAGGACGACCGCACCGCGACGAAAACCTATCTGGCGCTCTCCGGCGGCGGCGCCGACGGAGCCTATGGCGTCGGCGTGCTCAACGGCTGGACCGCAGCCCGAACCCGCCCCACCTTCTCGGTCGTCTCGGGCGTCAGCACCGGCGGCCTGATCGCGCCGTTCGCGTTTCTCGGACCGCAATATGACGACACGCTGAAGGAGGTCTACACCAGCGGCATTGCGGAGAGCCTGCTGAACGATCCCAGCATCATGCGCGTGCTGTTCGGATCCGGCCTGTTCGGCAACACCAGGCTGCGCGAGCTCGTCGCGCGCTATGTCGGGCCCGAGATCATGGCGCAGGTCGCGCGAGAGCACGCCAAGGGCCGCAAGCTGCTCGTGGTGACGACCGACCTCGATACGCAGCGCACCGCGATCTGGGACATGGGCAAGATCGCCGCGGTCGGAACGCCCGAGGCGCTCAAGCTGTTTCGCGACGTGATGGCGGCCTCCGCCAGCATTCCCCTGGTGTTTCCGCCCATCATGATCGATGCCGAAGGCCAGGGCCGCAAGTTCCAGGAGATGCATGTCGACGGCGGCGTGACCGCGCCGGTGCTGACCTTGCCGGAAGCTCTGCTGTTCCAGAGCGGCCGTCTGCCCGGCAATGCGAAGATGGACATCTACATCCTGGTCAACAAGAAGATCGAACGCAACTTCGAGCTGGTGTCCAACGGCACCATCGACGTCGCCTCCCGCAGCCTGTCGGCGATCACGCAATCGCAGACGCGCTCGATCATCTTCTCGACCTACGATTTCGCCAAGCGCAACCGGCTGGGCTTTCATCTCTCCTATATCGCGCGCGACTATCCTGCCCCGCCGTCGGAAGGGTTCGATACCGCCTATATGCGGGCGCTCTATCAATACGGATACGAGAAGGCCGCATCCGGCCAGGCCTGGACCTCGACGCTGCCTTAGGCCGGCACGAAGGAACGAGGCCGTATCGAGACCGTTGACGATACGGCCATTTCGGCCAGATTCGCGATGACGCCCCGGTTGCTGCGCGTTATAGAGCAAAGACGACCGTCAGAAACGCGCAGGAATCATTGGGCATGGGATTGACTGCGACCAGGGCAAGACCGGCAGCGTCACGGCGCGACGTGCCGAAATCGCGCGGCGGCCGGCCGACCAAGACCGCCGCGATCGAGCGCGACCAGCGGCTGATCGAGGTCGCCACCCGCCTGTTCCTGGATCGCGGCTTCGATGCGACCTCACTCGATGCGGTCGCGGAAGCTGCGCGGGTCAGCAAGCCCACCGTCTATTCCCGCTACGGCGACAAGCGCGGCCTGTTCGCGGCCGTGCTGAGGCGCGAGATCGCGCGCTGGCTTGCACCGCTGTCGGCGGCGGCGCAGACGCAGCTCTCCAGCGCCTCGAACATTCCGGTCGAGCAGCGGCTGGTCGAGATCGGACGCGAGATGCTGACCTTCACCTGCGGCCCCGATGCCGTCGCCTTCAGCCGCATGATGACGGCGCAGGCCATCAACTTCCCGGACGTCGCCAAGCTCGGCAAGGAGGAAGGTTGGCTGAAGGCCGTCGCCACCACGGCGCATTTCTTCGACCATCTGGTGGCGCAAGGCGCGCTCGATGTCGACGACACCACCATTGCAGCCGAGGTGTTCCTCGACGTCGTCGTCGGCCACACCCACCGCATGGCGACGTTCGGAACGGCGCTGGAGCCGAAGACCGCCGAGAAGCGCATGCGCGCGGCGATCAAGCTGTTCCTGGCCGGCGCGCTGGGGCCTGCCGACCGCGTCGAGGACGCCCCGAAACCCACGCCGCGGCGCCGCTCGCGCTGACAATTCCGTGAGCTTGCGGACTTTCACCAAGGGGCACCGCGCGGCGTCATTGACCAAAATAAAACGATACGGTATGGTTTAGTTATAAGTCGGTACGGGCCGCTTTTCACCAGCCCCAAAGAGGTCCGGACCGGTTTGATCGCTACGGCGGGTACAGCCTGCCGCGGCGCTCCGCGGCCGGCCGATGCCCAAAGGCCGGCCGCGAATTCTTTACGATCATCCGGCACACTCGCTGGCCGAGGGTTTCGAGCATGACGACTGCCAAACGATGGACCTCGCACCTGCTTGCGATCGCATTGCCCGCGCTGCTCATCGCCGCGCCGGCACAGGCCATCGTGACCGCGAGCACGCCGACCGCGCTTCACGGCGACACAGATGGTGATGCCGAGGCGGACCGCCAGGCGGTCAGCCGCGAAATAGAACGATTCCGCAGCTCGTCGATCACGATCAGCCAGGCCATGGCGATTGCCGAAGCCCGCCATGCCGGCGCCACCACTGCCGACGTGAGCTTCGACGGCGGCTCGGGCGTGCCGGTCTACCGGGTGAAGACCCTGCACAACGACCGGATCTGGCGCCACACCATCAACGCCGCGACGGGCGAGCTCGTCGGCGGCGAAGCCGCCCTGCCCCTCACCGAGCTCGACCGCGAGGACCGCAGCAACCTCGCAGCGTTGGGTGCGATCAGGCACCGCCTGTCCGATGCCGTGCGCGTCGCCGAGCGCGCCGCTGCCGGCAAGGCCATCAGCGGCGGGCTGGTCCGCGAACGCGGCCGGCTGAACTTCTCGATCGTCGTCGTCAGCGGCGACGACCTCAAGGAGGTCACCCTGGAGCCGCCGGGCGCCAAGGGGAAATAGCGGGGGCGAAATAGCGGCAGGCGGCCCCGGCATCGACCGGGCCGAAAAGCCATTGACGGGGGCAAGACTCTCCCGCATAAGTCGCCGCCATGTTCACGACCACCAAACGCACGACCAAAACCACCACGGCCGAAGGGGCCCGGGGAGGCGTGCGCGCGTAGGTCGTCGACTTAAACGCATCAGCTCTACGGCAAGCCCCGCCCTCGATGGTCCGGGGCTTTTTTGTTGTCTAAAACTCAATGGAGGACAAAGTGAGTAACGATCCCGTCGTCGCGATTGTCGGCGTCACCGGTGCGGTGGGCGCCGAATTCATCGCCACCATGGACAAGCGCGGCTTCCGCGTCGGCAAGCTCAAGGCGCTGGCGAGCGCCCGCTCGGCCGGCAAGACGGTGTCGTTCCGCGGGCTGAGTGTGGTCATCGAGGAGTTGACCGAGCGCTCTTTCGACGGCGTCGACATCGCGCTGTTCTCCGCCGGCGGCAGCATCTCCAGGAAGTATGCGCCGATCGCCGTCAAGGCCGGTGCCGTCGTGGTCGACAACTCCTCCGCCTTCCGCATGGACCCCAACGTGCCGCTGGTGATCCCCGAGATCAACGCAAGCCGCATCCGTGACCACAAGGGCATCATCGCCAACCCGAACTGCGCCGCGATCACCGCGCTGGTGCCGCTCTGGCCGATCCACCAGAAGAACCGCATCAAGCGCGTCATCATCTCGACCTATCAGGCGGCTAGCGGCGCCGGCGCCGCCGCGATGGAGGAGCTGGTCGAGTCCACCCGCGCCAATCTCAACGGGCAGGTCTATACGCCCAAGGTGATGCCGCACCCCTACGCCTTCAATCTGTTCAACCACAACACCGCCATCGACCCCGACACCGGCTACAACGACGAAGAGACCAAGGTGATCAAGGAGACCCGCAAGATCTTCGAGGACGAGAGCATCGCGGTCGGCGTCACCTGCGTGCGCGTGCCGGTGCTGCGCGCCCATTGCGAAGCCATCACCTTCGAATGCGAGAAACCGATCAGCGAGGACCAGGTCCGCGCCATCATGGCGCAGGCGCCCGGCGTCAAGGTGGTCGACGACCGTGCCAAGAACTACTTTCCGATGCCGATCGATGCCTCGGGCCAGGACGACGTCCTGGTCGGCCGCATCCGCAAGGATCTCAGCGACGCCAGCGGCCATTCGATCTCGATGTTCGTGGCGGCCGACCAGCTGCTCAAGGGCGCGGCGCTGAATGCGGTGCAGATCGCAGAGCTGTTGCCGCAGCGGGTGATGGCGTAACGGAAGGTGCGTAGGGTGCATTAGCCGAAGACGTAATCCACCTCTTCTGCTTCCGCGGAGACGAGCAGGTGGTGGGTTACGCCTTGCGGCTGACCCACCCTACGGCTCTGCCCGAAACAGCAAACACGCATCCCCATACGAATAGAACCGGTATCCGCTCGCAATCGCATGCGCATAGGCCTGCTTCATCGTCTCGAGGCCGGAGAAGGCCGACACCAGCATGAACAGCGTCGACTTGGGCAAATGGAAGTTCGTCATCAGGACATCGACGGCGCGGAAGCGATAGCCGGGGGTGATGAAGATCGAGGTCTCAGCCGCGAACGGACGGATCGTGCCGTCTTCGCTCGCCGCGCTTTCGAGCAGACGCAATGACGTGGTGCCGACGGCAACGACACGGCCGCCATTGTTTCGCGCACTATTGAGCCGCTCCGCCGTCTCGGCCGAGATCGTGCCCCACTCGGCATGCATCTTGTGGGCTTCGGTGTCGTCGACCTTGACCGGCAGGAACGTCCCTGCCCCGACGTGCAGCGTCACCCTGACGATGCCGACACCGCGCGCGTGCAGCGCCTGCTCCAGCGCGGGCGTGAAATGCAGACCCGCGGTCGGGGCAGCAACTGCGCCCTCGTTCGCCGCGAACATCGTCTGGTAATCCGCAAAATCCTGATCGTCAGGCGTGCGCTTGGAGGCGATGTAGGGCGGCAGCGGCGGGCTGCCGAGATCGGCGATGGCCTGGTCGAGCGCCGGGCCGTGGAACGAGAAGCCAAGCGTCACCTCGCCGTCGGTGCCCTTGGCCTCGACCTCGGCGTCGAGATGGCCGAGCAGGCAGACCTTGCCCTCGTTGCCGAAGCGGATGCGGTCGCCGGGGACGAGCTTCTTGGCCGGCTTCACCAGCGCCTGCCAGCGCGAGCCGTCGAGACGCTTGATCAGCGTCGCCTCGATCTTCGGCTCGGTCTCGCGGCCGATGCGGCGGCCCTTCAATTGCGCCGCAATCACCTTGGTGTCGTTGACGACGAGCTGGTCGCCCGGCCTCAGCCATTGCGGAAGATCGGAAATGATCTGGTCGCGCAGCGCACCGTTCTCGACGACCAGCATCCTCGCGGAATCGCGCGGGCTCGCCGGGCGCAAAGCGATGCGCTCGGGCGGCAGATCGAAATCGAAGAGATCGGTGCGCATGTCTCACTAGCACCGTCATTCCGGAGCGCTTAGAGCGCGGCGATCCGGAATCCCGGGATTGTGGCACGAGATTCCGGGTTCGCGCTTCGCGCGCCCCGGAATGACCGCTACGCGGTCATTCCTTGTCCGCGGCCATCCGCGCCTTGACGATCTTGTCGGGGTTCTGCACCGGCTCACCGCGCTTGATCTTGTCCACGTTCTCCATGCCCTCGGTGACCTTGCCCCACACCGTGTACTGGTTGTCGAGGAAGCGGGCGTCGTCGAAGCAGATGAAGAACTGGCTGTCGCCGGAATCGGGATTGGCGGCGCGGGCCATCGAGGCGGTGCCGCGCACATGCGGCTCCTTGTTGAACTCGGCCTTCAGCTTCTTGCCGGAGCCGCCGGTGCCGGTGCCGTGCGGGCAGCCGGTCTGCGCCATGAAGCCCTCGATCACGCGGTGGAACACGATGCCGTCGTAGAAGCCCTCGCGGACCAGCTCCTTGATGCGCGCGACGTGGTTCGGCGCGAGATCGGGCCGCATCTCGATGGTGACGGGGCCCTGCGTGGTCTCGAGGATCAGGGTGTTTTCGGTGACGCTCATGCTCGTCTCTCTTGCGTTGGGGGTGAAGTCTTGTCCGGTGACGTCTTGCGGCTGCGGAACTGGATCGCGAATGGTCGCCCCGCAGCAGCGCCGGCCATTGCATCGGTAAATGGCACCGGCGTGCAGCGTTGCAACGCCTCCATCACCGCGATCCGGTATTGCAGCCGGTCATTGTCGGAGGCCTCCGCGGATTCATAGGTAATCCTCGGATGGCCCAGAATGTTTCCGGCCCGGTTAAAGCTCACGACGACGGTGATGTCGAGGGGGCGGGCCTTGGCCGGCGACGGCGGTCTCCAGCAGGTGCGCAGGTGCCGGAAGATGTCCTGGATCGTGTCGACCTCGGCGGCCTCCACAGCCGCATGGGAGGTGCCGAGCAGCAGCATCGCGGCAACCAGCACGAGCTTGCCACCGCGGCGCGCCATGGCCGCGCCTATTTGATGTCGGACGCGACCTGCACCTTCACCATCTTGTCGGGATCGGTGACGGAGCCGCCGGGCGAGCCGGGAGGCGCCTTCTTGAGCTTGTCGACGACGTCCATGCCCTGCACGACCTCGCCGATCACGGTGTACTGGCCGTCGAGGCTGCCGCCGTCGGCGAACATGATGAAGAACTGCGAGTTGGCGCTGTCGACGCTGTCGCCGCGCCTGGCCATGCCGACGATGCCGCGGGCAAAATGCACCTTGGAGAATTCCTGCTTCAGGTTCGGATATTTCGAGCCGCCGGTGCCGTTGCCATTCTGGCCGTCGCCCGTCTGCGCCATGAAGCCGTCCATGACGCGGTGGAATGGCACGTTGTTATAGAAGCCCTCGCGCGCGAGCTGCTTGATGCGTTCGGCATGCTGGGGCGCGATGTCGGTCCTGAGCTTGATGACGATGCGGCCCTTGGTGCTGTCGATCACGATGGCGTTGGCCTTGTCGAGATTTGCCGGCAATTGCTGTGCCGCCGCCGGCACCGCGAACAGAAGCGCGGCAAGAACTGCGAGAATTCGGATCATGACAACTCCGGATCAGAAAGAGAAAGCGCGCCGTTATCCAGCGAATTTGGCCTTGAGCAGGCTTGCTACAAGCGGCGGGACGAAGGCCGAGACGTCCCCGCCCATGCCGGCGATCTGGCGTACCAAAGTGGCGGTGATCGGGCGGACCATGGGAGAGGCCGGCAGGAAGACCGTATGCACCTCGGGCGCCATGGCCTCGTTCATGCCGGCGAGCTGCATCTCGTAGTCGAGGTCGGTGCCGTCGCGCAGGCCCCGGATCATGATGGTCGCAGCGTGCTTGCGCGCCGCGGTGACCGACAGATCGTCAAACGTCGTCGCCTCGAGCACGCAGCCGGCCTGGGCTGCGATCGGACCGCAGACGTCCTCGAGCATCTTGAGGCGCTCCTCGGTCGAGAACAGCGGCTTCTTGCCGGGGTGGACCCCGATCGCGACCACGAGCCTGTCGCACAAGGAAACGCTGTGCCGGACCACGTCCAGATGGCCGTTGGTGATGGGGTCGAAGGAACCTGGGTAAAAGGCAATGCGCGGCATGGCTCCGTCCTACCGCGCCCGGCCCGGGCCGGCAAGCCGGGCAGGTTCCTGCTCCGTTTCCGGTCCAGTCCCCGAAAAATGTCTCTCCTGACGTCGGCAACGGCCGGTTTGTTTCGTCCTCGGGGCGGCCACGAAACAAATCGGAGCGGGAACGAAACCATTTCCGGCGACCGCGAAGACGTCCCGAAACTGGCCATGGTTATCAATCCGGCCAACGAACGACGGGCCGCGTACTGGGCGTAGGCGGCCGCATCACAGGGGACAGTCAATGATCAAGGCTCTTTCAGCGATCGCAATCTCTGCGTGTGTTGCCGCGGCCCTCACCCTCCTGCCCGGCTTTGCCCCGACCGTCGAAGCCAGCGTGCCGCAGCCGCTGGCCAAGAGCGACCGGCTCGATATCCGCACCGTCGGCCGTGACTGCTCGCAGCAGGCTTGGCCGAATTTCGAGGCGTCCTGCCTGCGCCGCGCCGGCAGCAAGGCCAATGTCCGCGAGGCGCGCCTGGTGACCGCCGACCGCACGCCGTAGTCGGATCTGTCAGTTTCGCGTCAGGAAGGTCCCTCAAGATAAACCCCATGGATGTTTGCGACGTCTCGTCGCAGACTGCGTGCTGTTCGCGCCCCTCGGAATGGCCCGCCGGGCGCGATCTCGTTGAGGCGCACTGTCCGATCGGCTGCCGCTTGTCATGACCATGGGCGCCCTTGGGGTGGTCTAAGACGATATCGGCACCAGTCCCTCTAGGCCAAGGAAGCCGCCATAGTGCAGCAGGCAGGCTGCATGAGGCGGGTGCGAAAATGTCTAACGATCCACCTCTGCAGCTGAAGCCTCGGCTGGCAATCTCGGTCGATCAGGTGCAGTCGATCATCCGTCGGGTCTCTCCGCAAGCCTCGGTACTGGACGTCGCCGAACTGCATGGCGGGGAGATCGGGACCGTCCTGGAGATCGTGTTGGCGGATTCGCCAGCCTGTATCCTCAAGGCCTACCCTGCATCGCTGCAGTGGAAGATGGCAAAAGAGGTCTACGTTCTGGAGCTTCTCCGTGACGTTGATGTAGCCGTTCCGAAAATACTGTTTGCCGACGACACGCGAAGAGCGATCGACCTCAACTACGTCCTGATGACCAAGCTCGACGGCACGATGCTCGGCCGGCGCGAAGCCGATCTATCGGACGCCGGGTTGTTCGCAATCTACGCCGAGATGGGTGCGGCGCTTCGCAGGATCAATGAAGTTACCCTCGACAGCTTTGGCTATATCGGTCCTAACGGGGTCTGGACGGCGCATCCGAGCAATCGGGCCTACATGTCCGCGCAGTTTGACAAGAAACTGACGGAGTTTTGCACGCGAGGCGGTGATCGCGCACTTGCCGGGCGGCTCCGGGACAGCGTTATGGCGCGCCAGCATCTGTTGGACGCGGCAGTTATCCCTCGCCTGTGCCATTACGATTTCCACGCCGGGAACATCCTGGTGACGTCGCACGGCGATCCGCACCTGTCGGGCATTGTCGATTTCGAGAACGCGACGTCCGGCGATCCGCTGATGGATATCGCGAAGGCGCTGTACTACTTCACGCCGAAGGATGCGCCCAAGCGAGAAGGACTGCTCGCGGGCTATGGCAAGATCGGGCGTCCCGACTGGCAGGAGACGCTTCGTCTCTACCGCATGTATTGCACGCTGGAGCTATGGTGCTGGATGGCACAGATCGGCAAGCACGAGGCGCTTGCCGGCCTCACGAGAGAGCTTGCGAACGCTAATTCGTAGCCCGGATGGAGCGAAGCGCAATCCGGGATTCTCTCGACACCTGAGAGTCACGGATTTCGCTTCGCTCCATCCGGGCTACGGGACTACCCGTTACTCCCCGTTCGCTCCGTTCCCGTTCTCGGCCTCTTCCGTGATGTGCTCGACGGACACCACGTGCTCGTCCTCGGCGGTGTCGAACACGATCACGCCTTGCGTCGAGCGGCCGGCGATGCGGATGCCTTCGACCGGGCAGCGGATCAGCTGGCCCTTGTCGGTAACCAGCATGATTTGATCCGCCTCCTCCACCGGGAACGAGGCGACGAGATTGCCGTTGCGGTTGTTGACGCTCATGGCGACGATGCCTTTGCCGCCGCGGCCGGTGGTGCGGTACTCGTAGGACGAGGTGCGCTTGCCGTAGCCGTTGACGGAGACGGTCAGCACGACCTGCTCCTGCGCCGACATCTCGACATAGCGCTCCTGCGGGAGCTGGAAGCTGCCCGAGGTCTCCTCGGCCTCGGCATCGGCCGGAGCCTCTTCCGCGGCGGCTTCACCCGCCACCGCGCGCCGCATCTTCAAATAGGCCGAGCGCTCGTCCGAGGTGGTGTCGACGTGGCGCAGGATCGCCAGCGAAATCACCTTGTCGCCTTCGCCGAGCGCGATGCCGCGCACGCCCATCGAGGTGCGCCCGGTGAACACGCGCACGTCGGTGACGGGGAAGCGGATGCACTGGCCGCCGGCCGCGGTCAGCAGCACGTCGTCGCGCTCGGTGCAGATCTGCACGTCGACGATCGCCTCGTTGTCGTCGAGCTTCATCGCGATGATGCCGGAGCGGCGGACATCGACGAAGTCGGACAGCTTGTTGCGCCGGACGTTGCCGCCCGTCGTTGCGAACATCACATCGAGCTGGCCCCAGGTCGATTCATCCTCCGGCAGCGGCATGATGGTGGTGATGCGCTCGCCCTGCTCCAGCGGCAGGATGTTGATCATGGCCTTGCCGCGCGCGTTCGGCGCGGCCATCGGCAGCCGCCAGACCTTTTCCTTGTAGACCTGGCCGCGCGAGGAGAAGAACAGCACCGGCGTATGGGTCGAGGCGACAAAGAGCCGGCTGACGAAATCCTCGTCGCGGGTCTGCATGCCGGAGCGGCCCTTGCCGCCGCGGCGCTGGGCGCGATAGGCCGACAGCGGCACCCGCTTGACGTAGCCGGCATGCGAGACCGTGACGACCATGTCCTCGCGCTGGATCAGGTCCTCGTCCTCGACCTCGCCCTCCTGCTCCATGATCATGGTGCGGCGCGGCGTGGCGAACTCGGCCTTCACCTCGGCGAGCTCGGTCTTGATGATGTCGAGGATGCGGGCACGCGAGTGCAGGATCTCGAGATACTCGCCGATCTCGCCGGCGAGCTTTGCGAGTTCGTCGCCGATCTCGTCGCGACCGAGCGCCGTGAGCCGCGCGAGGCGCAGCTCCAGGATGGCCTTCGCCTGATCCAGTGACAGGCGGATGGTACCGTCGGCGTTGAGCCGATGGCGCGGATCGTCGATCAGCGTGATGATGTCCTCGACGTCACGCGCGGGCCAGTCCCGCGTCATCAGGGTCTCGCGCGCCACAGCCGGCGTTGGCGAGTGCCGAATCACCTTGATGATCTCGTCGATATTGGCGACGGCGATGGCAAGGCCGACCTGCTCATGCGCGCGCTCGCGAGCCTTGCGCAGCTTGTACTTGGTCCGGCGGGTGACGACCTGCTCGCGGAAGCCGACGAAGATCGTCAGCATGTCCTTCAGGTTCATCGTCTGCGGACGACCGCTATCGAGCGCGACGGCGTTGACGCCGAACGAGGTCTGCAGCGGCGTGAACTTGTAGAGCTGGTTCAGCACCACATCGGGAACCGCATCGCGCTTGAGCTCGATCACGACCCGGTAGCCGTCGCGGTCGGACTCGTCGCGCAGATCGGAGATGCCCTCGATCTTCTTCTCCTTGTACAGCTCGGCGATTCGCTCGACCATCGTCGCCTTGTTCACCTGATACGGCAGCTCGGTGATGACGATCGCCTCGCGCTCCTTCCGGATCGTTTCGAAGGTGACCTTGCCGCGCATCACGATCGAGCCGCGGCCGAGATGGTAGGCACTGCGGATGCCTTGCCGTCCGAGGATGATCCCCCCGGTCGGGAAATCCGGGCCCGGAATGATGGCATTGAGCTCGTCGATAGTCAGCGAGGGATTGTCGACCAGTGCCAGGCAAGCGTCGATGACCTCACCCAGATTGTGCGGCGGGATGTTGGTGGCCATGCCAACCGCGATGCCGCCGGCCCCGTTAACCAGCAGGTTCGGGAACCGGGCCGGCAGAACCACCGGCTCCTTGGTGGAACCGTCGTAGTTGTCCTGAAAATCGACCGTCTCGTTATCGATATCGTCAAGAAGCTTCAGCGCGATCTTAGTCAGACGCGACTCGGTATAGCGCATCGCCGCGGGCGGATCGCCGTCAACGGAGCCGAAATTGCCCTGGCCATCCACCAGCAGCTCACGCATCGAGAAGGGCTGCGCCATGCGCACCAGCGCATCATAGATCGCCTGGTCGCCGTGCGGATGGTATTGGCCCATGACGTCGCCGACGATACCGGCCGACTTCTTGTGCTTCTTGTCGGGCGTGTAGCCTTCCTCGTTCATCGAGAACAGGATGCGGCGGTGCACTGGCTTCAACCCGTCGCGCGCATCAGGCAGCGCACGCGATACGATCACGCTCATGGCGTAATCGAGATAGGACTTCTTCATCTCCTCGTAGATCGAAACGGGGCGAATGTCCGAGGGTTGCGCCGGCTGGTCGCCGGGCTTGTTGTCGTCGTCAGCCAAGGGGGAATCCGGTCAGGTTTTGTCTGGGAATCATATAGCGCATCCGGGGTCGGATAACCACCCTGGCAGCCGCTTCCGAAAGCGCTTTTTCCGCTTATTTTTCCAATAACTTACGGCTCCCGGAGCTACATCCTGGACGACCCCGGAATCGGCCCTCCAAGACCACCGCAACGCCGGCCTGAACATGCCGCAAGTGGGTCCGGTCAGTCCGCTTTGCGCGGCTCGACACGGACCTTACCCCCAACATGAAAACGGGCCCGGAAAATCCGAGCCCGCCCAGCCAATTAGTAAAGTTTGCTGACCCGATGTGGGAAGCGCGACCGACGTCGCCGCCGCACCGCCGTCGAGCAGTCCGCCCGCTCAGAACGGGATATCGTCGTCCATGTCGTTGTTGCGGCCACCGCCGGCGGCCACGGGACGGCGCGGCGCGCTGCTGACGGGTCCGGAGGAGCCGAAATCGCCACCCGGCTCGTCGCCGAAGCTGCCGCCTCCGCCGCCGCGGCCGTCCAACATCGTCAGCGTCGAGTTGAAGCCCTGCAGCACGACCTCGGTCGAGTACTTCTCGACGCCGCTCTGGTCGGTCCATTTGCGGGTCTGCAGCGCGCCCTCGACGTAAACCTTCGCGCCCTTCTTCAAATACTGTTCGGCGACCTTGCAGAGTCCTTCATTGAAGATCACGACGCGATGCCACTCGGTCTTTTCCTTGCGCTCGCCGGTGTTCTTGTCGCGCCAGGTCTCCGAGGTGGCGATGCTCAAATTCGCGATCGGCCGCCCGTCCTGGGTGCGGCGGATTTCAGGATCCTTGCCGAGATTTCCCACCAGAATGACCTTGTTGACGCTTCCCGCCATCGCCGCTCTCCACTCCGAATGCCACTGATTTCAAATGGGCGAAACCCGCTGCCCGCGTTCCTCTGCGCCCGCTGAGGCGACCCTATACGCTTGCGGGCACCGGTCAGCCCGCCACCCCCAGGGTTATCCCCATTATATAGCATCCCCCTGCGCTTTGTTCCAGATTTGTTCCTCTTGGCGCTGACGGAACATTTTGGCCGGCTGCTGAAACAAAGAGCGGCGCTTGGATGGAACTTTTTGGGTTCCCGTGAACGAAGAAAAGTCCTTAACATTCATTAAGTTGTTCCATTTCACTTGGATGGTGAGTGTTGCATCCCGGAGACGGACTTTGCCCTGTTCTTAGGCTAGCTTCGCCTTGGAATTGATTCATATGGGCGTCGCGCCTGATCAGCCGCTTCGGGGAGTTTCAAGAAGCGGACGAAACTGGGGAGACTGTAATGAATAAGATTCTGTTTGGTGCAATCGGTGCAATGGCGCTGGGGCTGTCGGCTCCGGCAAGTGCGGCGGATCTTGCTGCGCGTCCCTACACAAAGGCTCCGGCCCCTGTCGCTACCATTTACGACTGGAGCGGCTTCTACATCGGTATCAACGGCGGCGGCGGCTCAAGCCGCAAGTGCTGGGATTTCGTCGACACCACGGGCGTCGTCACCGGCGTCGCCGGCACCGTCGTCGGTGAAGGATGCCACAACGCGACCGGCGGCACGGTCGGTGGCCAGGTCGGCTACCGCTGGCAGTCTGCCAATTGGGTGTTCGGCGTCGAAGGCCAGGGCAACTGGGCCGACTTCTCCGACGACAATATCAGCCTCGTCTTCCCGGGCTCCGCGCTCGTCACCGGCGACCGCAACCGGTCTCGGATCGATGCCTTCGGCCTGATCACCGGTCAGGTCGGCTATGCGTGGAACAACGTCCTGGTCTACGTCAAGGGCGGCGCCGCCGTCGTCAGCGACAAGTTCGACATCTACGCGGCGCCAGGCACGCCCGGTGCGGGCACCCTGCTCGCCTCGGCCGATCACACCCGCTGGGGCGGCACCGTCGGCGCGGGCGTCGAGTACGGATTCGCACCGAACTGGACGGTTGGATTCGAGTACAACCACCTCTTCCTGGGCCACCAGACCCGAGACTTCACCACGCCCGGCGGTGCCTTCTTCGGATCCGATCGCATATATCAGGACGTCGACATCGGTCTGGTCCGGCTGAATTATCGTTTCGGAGGCCCGCTGGTCGCGAGGTACTGATATCCCGCTGATTTCGTGAGCGAATGGAAGGGCCGGCCTCGTGCTGGCCCTTTCTTGTTTCGGCACAACCCGAACGTAAATCAGTCAGCAACCATCACCTTTTCGACTGTTGTGGCTTTTCGGAGACACAACTTGCGGCTTTGGTGGTGTAGAGATGACGTTAGTTGGGCCGTTGAGTCCGCTGCCCTTCCGCGAGGAAGGCAACAACAGAAACTGGGACTGGGATTAAGTTGAAAATGAAAAAGCTTTTGTTGGCTTCGGCCTGTGTGTTCGCTCTTGCGGCCCCCGCTTCGGCTGCTGATCTGGCAGCCCGCCCCTACACCAAGGCTCCGGTCGCTGTGGCCTCGGTCTACAACTGGACCGGCTTTTATCTCGGTATCGTCGGCGGCGGCGCTTGGCAGGACGCCTCCGACATCAAGATGAAGGGTGGCTTTGTCGGCGGCACGGCCGGCTATAACTGGCAAACCGGCAACGTCGTGTTCGGCATCGAGGCTGATGGCGCTTGGGCTGACGTCAGCGACACCATTACCGGCGCGACCACTGTCCCGGGCTTCGGGGTTGTAACCGCCTCGCTGAAGTCGAAGACCGAGGCGATGGGCACCGTGCGCGGCCGTATCGGCTATGCCGTCAACCAGGTCCTGTTCTACGGCACCGGCGGCTACGCCTGGGTCGACAACAAGATCACCGTTTCTGCACTCGGCCTGTCCGCGTCGGACAGCAAGTGGCACTCCGGATGGACCGTTGGTGCGGGCGTCGAAGCGTTCTTCGCTCCGCAGTGGTCGGTCAAGGGCGAATATCTCTATCGCAATCTTGACGGCGAGACCTACTTCTCGGGCGCCCTTGCGACCAACAAGCTTGAGTACCACACCGTGCAGGTCGGCGTGAACTATCACTTCGGTGGCCCGGTCGTCGCGAAGTACTGAGCTTCGTCTCCGACGCACCCGCGTTACGAAAGGCCGGCCTCGCGCCGGCCTTTTTGTTTTGGGCCTGTCTGTTCCGAGCGGTTCCGCGCGCTCCTGCTGCCAGATGCCGCCAGTGCGCCAACAATCCGTTGACGATTCGCAACTCCCACTGGAAATCCGTCGCCGTTCTTCCTACGTTCGCTGCCATACCCATCGGCGCCGATCCCGGTTCCGGGCGCAGCGCGCCTTTTTTGTTGGCGCGATCGCGCACCTTTGGGCTCCCTTGAGGGCAACTCGGATGGATGAAGTGATCAAGGCGAAGCGCCAACAACAGAACGCGGGCTCGAGCCTGCGCGCAATTACGATCCGCGGCGCGCGCGAGCACAACCTCAAGAACATCGACGTCGAAATTCCCCGCGACAAGCTGGTGGTGTTCACCGGCCTCTCTGGCTCCGGCAAGTCCTCGCTCGCCTTCGACACCATCTACGCCGAGGGCCAGCGCCGCTACGTCGAATCGCTGTCGGCCTATGCCCGCCAGTTCCTGGAGATGATGCAGAAGCCTGACGTCGACCAGATCGACGGCCTCTCGCCGGCGATCTCGATCGAACAGAAGACGACGTCGAAGAACCCGCGCTCCACCGTCGGCACCGTCACCGAGATCTACGACTACATGCGCCTGCTCTGGGCCCGCGTCGGCGTGCCCTATTCGCCGGCCACGGGCCTGCCGATCGAGAGCCAGACCGTCTCGCAGATGGTCGACCGCGTGCTGGCGCTGCCGGAAGGCACCCGGCTCTATCTGCTCGCCCCAGTCGTGCGCGGCCGCAAGGGCGAGTACAAGAAGGAGCTCGCCGAATGGCTCAAGAAGGGCTTTCAGCGCGTCAAGATCGACGGCACCTTCTATGAGCTGGCGGAAGCCCCGAGCCTCGACAAGAAATTCCCGCACGACATCGACGTCGTGGTCGACCGCATCGTGGTCCGCGCCGATATCGGCCAGCGCCTCGCCGAGAGCTTCGAGACCGCGCTGAAGCTCGCCGAAGGCCTTGCCGTCATCGAGTTCGCCGACGCTCCCGCGGCGGCTGCCCCTGCGGAGGAAAAAAAGAAGACCGCAAAAATCCACGACAAGAGCGGCCCCGAGCGCATCCTGTTCTCGGAAAAGTTCGCCTGCCCGGTCTCCGGCTTCACCATCCCCGAGATCGAGCCGCGCCTGTTCTCCTTCAACAATCCCTATGGCGCCTGCCCGGCCTGCGGCGGCCTCGGCGTCGAGCAGCATGTCGACGAAGACCTCGTCATCCCCGAGAAGGATCTGACGCTGCGCAAGGGCGCGATCGCGCCCTGGGCCAAATCGTCGTCGCCCTATTACGTGCAGACGCTGACCGCGCTCGGCAAGCACTACAAGTTCACGCTCGACACCAAGTGGAAGGACCTGCCGAAGAAGACGAGAGACGCGATCCTCTACGGCTCGGGCGAGGACGAGATCAAGTTCTCCTACGAGGACGGGGTGCGCTCCTACGACACCAAGAAGCCGTTCGAGGGCGTCATCACCAACATCAACCGCCGCTACCGCGAGACCGAGAGCGAGTGGGCGCGCGAGGAGCTGGCGAAGTATTTCCACGACGTGCCCTGTGAGGGTTGCAAGGGTTTTCGGCTCAAGCCCGAGGCGCTCTGCGTCAAGATCGGGGCTAAGCATATCGGCGAAATCTCGGAGCTGTCGGTCAAGAAGGCCGGCGAGTGGTTCGAGACCGTGCCCGAGGCGCTGAACAAGCAGCAGAACGAGATCGCGGGCCGCATCCTGAAGGAGATCCGCGAGCGCCTCACCTTCCTGCTCGACGTCGGCCTCAATTATCTGACGCTGTCCCGCTCCTCCGGCACGCTGTCCGGCGGCGAGAGCCAGCGCATCCGCCTCGCCTCGCAGATCGGCTCGGGGCTCACGGGCGTGCTCTACGTGCTGGACGAGCCCTCGATCGGCCTGCACCAGCGCGACAATGCCCGCCTGCTCGATACGCTGAAGCGGCTGCGCGACCTCGGCAACACCGTGGTCGTGGTCGAGCATGACGAGGACGCCATCCGGCTCGCAGACTACGTGCTCGACATCGGGCCCGGCGCCGGCATGCATGGCGGCAACATCGTCGCCGAAGGCACGCCCGCCGAGATCATGCGCAACCCGAAATCGCTGACCGGCAAGTACCTGACCGGCGAGCTCGAGGTCGAGGTGCCGGAGCGGCGTCCGCCGAACCACCGCCGAACCATCAAGGTGGTGAACGCGCGCGGCAATAACCTCAAGAACGTCACGGCGGAAATTCCGCTCGGCCTGTTCACCTGCGTCACCGGCGTCTCCGGCGGCGGCAAGTCGACGCTCCTGATCGACACGCTCTACCGCGCCATCGCCCGCAAGCTGAACAACGCCAGCGAGGGCGCCGCCCCGCACGACCGCATCGAGGGCCTCGAGCACATCGACAAGATCATCGACATCGACCAGTCGCCGATCGGCCGCACCCCGCGCTCGAACCCGGCGACCTACACCGGCGCCTTCACGCCGATCCGCGAATGGTTCGCCGGCCTGCCGGAAGCGAAAGCGCGCGGCTACGAGCCCGGCCGCTTCTCGTTCAACGTCAAGGGCGGCCGCTGCGAGGCCTGCCAGGGCGACGGCGTCATCAAGATTGAGATGCATTTCCTGCCCGACGTCTACGTCACCTGCGACGTCTGCAAGGGCAAGCGCTACAACCGCGAGACGCTGGAGGTGCTGTTCAAGGGCAAGAGCATCGCCGACGTGCTCGACATGACCGTCGAGGAAGCCGCCGAGTTCTTCAAGGCGGTGCCGCGCGTCCGCGAGACCTTCCAGACCCTGCACCGCGTCGGGCTCGATTACATTCACGTCGGCCAGCAAGCGACGACCCTCTCGGGCGGTGAAGCGCAACGCGTCAAGCTGGCCAAGGAGCTATCCAAGCGCGCCACCGGCCGCACGCTCTACATCCTGGACGAGCCCACCACCGGCCTGCACTTCCACGACGTCAAGAAGCTCCTGGAGGTGCTGCACGAGCTGGTCGCGCAAGGAAACACGGTCGTCGTCATCGAGCACAATCTCGAAGTCATCAAGACCGCCGACTGGGTCATCGACTTGGGGCCCGAAGGCGGCGACGGCGGCGGCGAGATCGTCGCCTGGGGTCCGCCGGAGGACATCGCCAAAGCGCCACGGAGCTATACGGGGAAGTTCCTGGCCCCGGTGCTGGAGAAGGCGCGGAAGCCGAAGCGGAGACGGACGGCGAGCGAGGCGGCGGAGTAGTTCAGACGGCTTAAATGCCTCGACTTGCCTGTCTGAGGGAGAATGGGCTTTGCCTGCAGGACTTGTGCAGACCTATCGCGCGTTCGCTTACAACAACGCTTGGGCGAACCATCGGCTGCTCACGGCTTGCGCTGCCTTGCCTCAAGCTGGTTTCGAAGCCGAGCGGACCGGGTTCTTCCCAAGCCTGCAGCGCACGCTCAACCACATCCATGTCATTGACCTCTTCTACGTCGATGCGCTGGAGGGCGGATGGTTGGGTCCGGCGGCCTGGAAGAACGAAGTACCATACTCTGCACTTGCCGCGCTCAAGCCTGCGCAAGCCGCGGTTGACCAGCGCTTGATCGCTGTCTGCGATGCATTGACGCCCGAGAATCTCGATAGCATCGTGCGGATCAACCGCGACAGGACCGTGCAGACCGAACGCTGCGACCGACTGCTCATGCATCTCTTCCAGCATCAGATTCACCATCGCGGGCAGGCGCATGCCATGCTGTCGGGAACGAGCGTCGCACCGCCCCAGCTTGACGAGTTCTTCGGGAGGGAGAAGCCTCGCTCCGCGCCAGCGAATTCGCCGAACTTGGTTGGACCGAAGACACCGTGTGGAATCTTAGTTCAATAACTGGATGATCGAACCGGCATCCCTTCACGTGCCCTACGCCCTCGCCATCTTCGATCTCGACGGCACGCTCGCCGACAGTTTTCCGTGGTTCCTGCGCACCATCAACGATGTCGCCGACCGTTTCGATTTTCGCCGCGTCGCGGATGAGGACATCGAGGAGCTGCGGCACGCCTCGAGCCGCGAGATCCTGTCCCGTCTCGAAGTGCCGCTGTGGAAGCTGCCGACAATCGCGCGGCATGCGCGGCGGCTCAAGGCGGAGGCAGCCTCCGAGATTCCCCTATTCGCGGGCGTCGAGACGATGCTGCGGACGCTGGCCGAGAACGGCGTGCAGCTCGCGCTGGTGACCTCCGACAGCGAGGCCAATGCGCGCGAGAAGCTTGGGCCTACGGCAGCGTTGTTCGCACATTTCGATTGCTCCGCGTCGCTGTTCGGCAAGGCCGCAAAATTCCGCCGGGTCATCCGCCGCGTGGGTGTCGGGCCTGGCAAGGTCATCTCGATCGGCGACGAGGTTCGCGACATCGAGGCGGCGCGGGCCGTCGGCATCGCCTGCGGGGCGGTGTGCTGGGGCTATGCGGCGCCGGCGGCGTTGCGGGCGCTGGGTCCGGATCATGTATTCGAGCGGATGGATGAGATTGCGTCGATGTTTTCTCCGGTGCCGTAGCCCGGATGGAGCGCCAGCGTAATCCGGGAAGGCATCCCCGCATTCCACTACGCTCCATGCGGGCTACACCCCTACTCCGTCCTGCGCAAGAACGCGCCGAACGCGCGCGGGCCGTCGCCGGTCTTGATCTCGCCGATCACCTTGAGTTCGGCCGCATCGATGATGCTGAGCGTGTTGCTCTCCCAGCAGGCGACGATGACGCGCCTGCCGTCGGCGGTCGCCGCGATGCCTTCGGGATAGTCGCCGACATCGATGCGCTTGACCGGCTTCAAGCTCGCCAGGTCGAACACGCTGACAGTGCCGCTATATTGGTCGGTAACGAAGCCGCGCCCTTGCGTCAGCGCCACCGCATAGGGGCGCATGCCGGCCGGCACGCGGCCGATCTCGCGGCCTTCCGCGATATCGATCACGGAGACGTCGTCGGAGCCGACATTGGCGGTATAGGCGCGCCTGCCTTCGGCATCGATGGTGACGCCGAACGGGCGGGTGCCGACCTTGATCACGGCCCTGCGCTGGCGCGTCGCCGTGTCCACCACCGAGACGCTGTCGTCGTCACGGTCGGCCGAGAGCAGCAGCTTGCCGTCGGGCGTCACTGCAAGACCCGACGGCGAGGCGCCGACTGCGATGCTGGCGACAACGCTGCGCGAGGTCGTGTCGATCACCCGGACCGCGGCGGCGTACCAATCGGCGACATAGACCGCCTTGCCGTCCGGCGCTATCGCAATGCCGAGCGGGCCGCCGCCGACCTCGACGCGGCCGGCGACCTGCCGCGTCGCTGCGTCGACGACCGTCACCGCCTTGGCATCCGGGCTCGTCACATAGGCAAAGCGACCGTCGGCGCTGACAGCAACGCCCGCCGGCTTGCCGCCGATCGGGATGGTCGCAACGCTGCGCGCGCCAGCGAGATCCACGACCATCAGATCGTCGCTGAGCTGGTTGGTGACGAACGCCTCGTCGGCGAGCGCGCTGCCAAGCCCGGCATGACAAAGGCTGGCGGCGAGCGCCGCCAGAACCAGCGCCCGCACGATCAGCTACCGCTCTCGATCTTCTTCTTGAGCGCTTCGAGCCCGGCCTTGTAGAGCCCGCTTACGGCCTTGATCGCGGCATCGTCGCTCAGCTCCGGCGGCGGATCGTTGTTGGGGTAGCCGCGATAGAACGCGCCGGCCCATTCCAGCTTCGCCTTGCCATCCGGCGCGGGCGACACCGTCAGCGTCGAGGAATAATTGGTCACCGGCAGCACCTTCACGTCGACCTTGGTGATCCGGTACGAATAGCTCTGCATGTCGGGCTCGTATTTGTAGAGCTCCTCCTCGACGGTGGCGCCGCCCGTCAGCGTCAGCTTGCGCGTCGCGCCGATCTCGTTGCCCTTCTCGCCTTCGGTCTTGGTGACCGGCTGAAGCCAGCTCATGTCCTGGAAATTGCCGATCACCGCCCACACCTTGGCCGGAGCCGTGTTGATCTCGATGGATTCCCGCACCTTCTGCCGCGTTGGGCCATGGGCCCAGACCGGGTCGAAAGCGGTCATCAGAGCCATCCCCGCCACCGCCAGCGCCGCCACCCCGGCGATCGCCGGTCCGCTTCTCATCCTCATGTCGTTTCCTCGTTTCGATCTGCGCGACTTGGAGCGCGCTGAGATCATGCTAGCGCATTTTTGGGCCATGGGGAGACCCGTTCGTGGCACGGCCGTGGCAAAGGCAATGCACACTATTGATTGGGTGGCCGGAGGGGCAAAACACCAGACCGGGGTCAACATGGCCAAGCCGAAATAATTCGCTTTACTCGAATTCGGCATTATCGCATGTTGCGGCCACCCCAACCCGGGCCGAGGGGCGCATCGCGATCGTCACGAACGCGGGATGGGAGGTGGTGGACGCAGGCGGCGTCGCGCGCAGGCGGTTTGCAGGGCGGGTCACTCCGTGAGCAGGCGATGCGCGCACACGACGGGCGCAGCCTGCGTACGGCAAAATCGTGTGGTCCTGGCGCCCGGGGTCTGTGCGCCAAGGCTTGCGGTGACGTTGCGGTCCGACCGGGCCCGCAGCGTCAGTCATCCGCAAGGCGACGGGGGCAATAGTGCATCGCTCCCCGGGGAGCAACTGTGCTGAAGTAGACCGCCGATCGGCCGGCCTCAAGGCTGGCGCGAAGACGCGCCCCCGCCTTCGGCGGCTGACGGCCTTGACCCCGTCCGCTCGCCGGTCTGTCGGCTTGGCATGCGCTCGGTCCGGGACCGGGCGCATGGAGGCGCGCTCGATCAGTTCACCGCAACGCGTAGCGGGCGGGATCCCATTTCTCGCCGCGTGCAATCATCGTGTTGAGAATGACGATCAGCTTGCGCATGCAGGCAATCACTGCAACCTTCTTCAGCTTTCCCTTGGCGATCAGCCGTTCATAGTAGGCCTTGAGCACCGGGTTGCTCTGGGTGGCTGCGCCGATACAGGGCATGTAGAGGGCGTTGCGGACCCAGCGCCGACCGCCCTTGATGTGGCGCTCACCACGCCGTTTGCCGCTGTCGTCGTCATAAGGAGCGGCTCCCAACAACGCGGCAGCGACCTCCTCGCGCACCGTCCCGAGCTCTGGGAGGCCCGCAAGGAGGACCGCAGAGGCCACATCGCCGAGACCCGGCACGCTCTCGATGATCTCGGCGCGTTTGGCAAATGCCGGTGTGGCCTTGATCGTGGCGGTGATGGCGTCCTCGATCTTGGCCGTCTCGATGTCGAGGCCCTTCAAGACGCGAGCGTGGGCTTTCTGAACCGCTCCCGGCACCGCATGTTCGTTCTGGCTTTGCAGGCGGGTCCTCAGATCAATCAGGGCTTTGCGCGCTTTGACCAGTGCCGCCAGCTCGTCGCGTGCGGCATCGTGGATCTGGTCCAATACTTCGTCGAACGTCTCGGCGAACCAGGCGATCATCTCCGCGTCGATCGTATCGTTCTTGGCGAGCCGTCCGGCCGATCGGGCGAAGCTGCGCACGCGCTTGGGATCGACAATCCGCACCTCGATGCCAGCCTGACGCAGCACCCTGGCCCAGTCCCGCTCATAGCCGCCGGATGCCTCCATCACCGCCTTGGCTACTTTGTGCTTGCGCAGCCAGGCCACCAGTTTGCGGTGCCCCTCTGCGGTGCTCGGGAACGTTTGCCGTTGCGACAACGGGCGGATGCATGCATCCACCTTGCCCTTGGCCACATCGATACCGACGACAATGCGATCGTTTTGTGCCATCATCCACTCCCTTCCTTGCTCGTCCGGGCTCGAAGCCCATGCAACTGTTCGGGTTGAGGAAGACACACCGGATCTGTCCCTAGCTCCCCGTCAGGCTCCCAGGCCTTTGAGCACGAACGGGCTCAGATCTAGCGACGGGCGGTTGGTGAGAACCGCCCGTTCGCACATTCTGGCAGATTTTGCGGACACAAGAGCACGACATAAGCCGTCAACCCAACTGCGCAGGGAAGGCCGGATGTTTGGCTTCACCTGTATGCCGCTGTGCAGCTTTTTCAAGCACACGCTTCGCACAGTGGACCGCGGGTGCCAGCCGGCACCCGGCCTTCCCTGCGCCCTCGGCACTTTTGGGGGCGGTGAGTGCAGCAAAACTCGGGCGGAATCTGCCGCGAGGAAGCCAAGGCGTGTCTGTGCTTCAAACGCTGTTGAAAGAGCAAGCACGCGGCAGTCCGTCGTTGCGAGCGCGTGTCGACTACTCCCCCAGCGTCGCCTCCACGAACCCGCGCGGGTCGTTGCAGAATTCGCGCATCACCCGGTAGTGATCCGTCTCCTCCACCGTCACGGGCTCGAGACCGTACTTTGTCAGCCGCAGCAGCCGCGCGTTGGGATAGGCCATCAGCATCGGCGAATGGGTCGCCATGATGACCTGGCAATTCCGGGAGGAATCCATGCGGTGCAGCAGCTTCAAGAACTCCATCTGGCGCGCCGGCGACAGCGCCGATTCCGGTTCGTCGAAGATGAAGATGCCCTGCTTCTGACATCGCTCCTGGAAGAAGCGTAGAAAGCCCTCGCCATGGGAGTAGGACAGAAAATCGGGCGGCATGTCCGACACTTCGTCGAGATATCTTGCGACGGAGAAGAACGTCTCGGCGCGGAAGAACCAGCCGTTGGTGATCTTCGGCACCCAGCCGGCGCGAAGCGCGGCCGACAGCTCGCCGCCCATGATCTCGCGCGCATTGGAGTGATCGACCGCCCGATAGCCCTTGCCGCCGCCCGCGTCGTCATAACCGGCGAGCGCTGCAATCCCCTCCAGGATGGTCGATTTGCCGGTGCCGTTCTCGCCAACGATGATGGTGATCGCGGTGTCGAAGCTCAGGTCGAACTCTTCGCGGAAGATCGGAAGACAGTACGGATAGGTTTCCCAGTCCGGCACCAGCGCGCGATCAAGCCAGACGCGCCGAAGATAGGGAGCAGGCAGTCTGATGTCGCGCTGTCGCCCTCGCATGCTCACCACTCCCTGCCCTGTCCGAGAACTCCTCGTCAAAGGAACATATCAGGAACACGCACCGTGCGAAAGTAGTTTCAGCCGCAAATGACCAGTCCAGGCTGCAACCTAGTCCAGCGCCTCCAGCACCAGCCCCAGCTCCAGCTGGAGCCCTTCGGAACATATCAGGACACAATGCTCGCGAAAGCTGCATTTGAGAAACATGCAGAAATCAATACCCGGCACGCGTTCCTCCACCCGCTTCGATATCTCAGGTCGTGGAGCGGATCGCCCCTGAGGATGCATGCCGAGACAGTCTTGCTGACATGAGGCCAGCGCCCACCTCGCGACCCCGCAATGATTGACGGACGTCCGGGACCGCCAAGCCGCGAGGAATGCGCGATGGTATCAACGTATTTCAGCTACAATTACATTTCGCGCCATCTCAAGCAGTCCCTGACGCGGGTCGAACAGCAACCCGACGTCTCGCGAGAGGCCGCCTATTACAAGGCCAACATCGGCAAGGTGAAGACCGTCGACGATCTCATGAATGATTATCGCCTGTATCACTTTGCAATGAAGGCATACGGCCTGGAAGACATGGCCTATGCCAAGGCTTTCATGAGAAAGGTCCTGGAGAGCGACCTCTCCGACGCAAAGAGCTTTGTCAACAAGCTGGTCGATAAGCGTTACCGGGAGTTTGCCGCAGCATTCTCCTTCAACGGCAGCGCAACGCCTGTTGCGCAATCGGAGGACCAGACCGACGAGATGATCGGCCTGTACACGGCGACCAAGAAGAGCCAGGTCGATGCACTTGCCGACGACACCAATTACTACAGCGCCCAAATCGGCAACATCACCAGTGCAGACCAGCTCCTGAACAACGACCGGCTTCGCAACTACGTCTATTCTGCATTCGGGATCGATCAAAGCAAGTGGCCGCGCGACACCATAAGCCAGGTCCTGCGCAGCGATCCATCCGATCCAAACAGCTACGTCAACACCACCTTCGCGTCTCAGTCGACCGGCCTGAACGCCCAGCTCGCTCAAGCCAAATCGGACGTGAGCGCCGCCAATGCAAAGATCGCCGACTACACGGCCCAACTCTCGCAACCGGGCGCTGACGTAACCCAGTTGAAGGTCCAGATCCTGGTCGAAAAATATCACCTGGAGTCATACACAAAGAGCATTTCCAGCCTCAATGACCAGATAGCCACGATTGGCGAATTCGTCGACTTGGCCGGCGCATTCGCGTTTGCGCCTGACGGCTCGCTTCCGCCAGGCGTGCCTGCGCAGACTGCTGCAAACGTCACGCTCACGAAACAGCGGTTCGACGACAGCAAGGCCGCCGTCTATTCGGCGGCAAGCCCGCTGAACGAAGCTTTCGCAATCAGGCAGTTCAGAACGGCCATCCTCACCATCGATTCGATCCAGGCGTTCGTATCGACACCGGCCGTGCATGATTTTGCACTCGGCGCCGTCGGCCTCGATCCCAAGGAAGTCTCGCATGACACTGTCAAAGCCGTCCTCGAAAGCGATCTCAGCGACCCCAAGAGCTTCGTGTATACCCTCAAGGATGATCGATACGTTCAGCTCGCGCGCGCCTTCAATTTCGATGCAAACGGCAATCTGACCACACACCTGGTGGCCCAGGACCCGAGCGAGGTCCTCCGGATTGCGAAGGACTACGTCACTGCGATGATCAAGCAGGCGAGCCCTCAGGAGCAAGCTGCGGTTCGGGCACAAGCCGCGAAAGACGCGACATCTTATCGGGAAGCAATCGCAGACATCGAGAGCGTTTCCGATTTGCTCGCGAACAGGAAGATGGTCGATTTCGTTCTCGTCGCCAAGGGTCTGCAGCCAGAGAAAGTCAGCACCGAATATCTCAAGAAGATATTCGGCTCCGATCTGAGCAATCCAAAGAGCTTCGCGAACACGGAGAGCGATCCGCGCTTTGCTGAAATCGTCGCCTCATTCAATTTCGACAATAAAGGCAACGTCGCGCGCCTGCCGATGATGGGTCCTCAGAAACGGGATCAGTTTCGGGAAACCCAGGCAAGCTATCTCCGGCATAGCCTGGAGCAGCAGCAAGGCGACATGAATCCCGGCGTGCGCCTGGCCCTCTATTTCCAGCGGAAGGCGGGGGAAATCACGTCCGCGTACGACATCCTTGCCGACAAGGCGCTTTCGGAGGTGTTCAGGACCACGTTCAACCTGCCTGACTCGATGGCTGCGATGCCGATCGATCAGCAAGCCAAGTACGTGGACCGGTTCATGAAGATCAAGGATCTCTCCGATCCCGCGAAGGTTGAAAACCTGCTGGGCCGTTTCTCCGCCATGTATGACGTCAAGAACAGCCAGAGCACCGGTCAGGCTCAATCCCCGTTGCTCGACCTCTTTCAAGGATCGAGCTCAGGGATAAGCCAATCTACTTTCCTGGCGATTGCCAAGCTGCGCGCTCACTGACCGCTCGCCGCCACTAGCCCAGCACCTCCAGCACCAGCTCCATCGTCATCAGCACGGGATTGTCGCCACGGATCAGACGGCCCTCCGCAACGCCGCCGGTGTAGTCGATCAGCGCGACATCGAGCGCAGCTTCCAGCGCGCCGGATATGCCGGGCGCGATTGTCCCTGCCGTGATCGCCAGCTCCGTCGCAAACGGTTCGGTCACGCCGCCATGGGTGAAGCGCGCACCGATGGTCGAGCCGACGCCACCATGAATCTTCGCGCGGGCGATACCGTGGGCGCGGCAGAACTCTTCGAGACAGCCGCCAAAATCCTGGTTCGGGCGCAGCCGCAGCGCGAACGCGCGGCTGGTCGTTCGCGCGCCGGTGCTCGCAGCAGCAACCGGTCCGAACAGCTTGAAATTGGTCTCCGGATCGGGCTCCGCCGTGAACATCGCGCCGTCGATGCCGAAGGCCTCGACCTCGAACGGCTCGGCGACGACGGTCTCGTCCGGGAGCATGTGGCCGCCGCTCGCCTTGCCGTCCGCCTCGGTCCAGAGGCCGTGGCAATGAAAGAACGGCCCACCGTCGCGCATGCCGAGCGTCATGCTGCCGAGCTTGGGGCGCGTCACGCCACAAGGCCGGAACGTGTCGCTGTAGAACGCCGCGTTCTCGCCGTTCTTCGACAGCGCCGGCATGACATAGGCGAACGGCCCCAGCGCGCCGCGGCGAAAGTTCAGCACGCCGCCGGCAAAGCCTTCCGCGGCAAAGCCGCGCCGCGCGGCCTCCAGCAGCGGCAGACCGGCCTCAAGCGTGAAGGAAAAGGCGCGCCCCCTCGCCTCCACCCATTGGATGCGCTCGGGAGGTGGCGGGCCCGGCTGCTTGATGCTCCGCATCTGGTGCGCTCAGCCCGTCTTCTTGTCGAGGTCGAGCAGCCCGCGCGCCTCGAGCTCGTCGCGCACCATGCGCTTCGGCACCTTGCCATAGCCGGATTTCGGCAGCGCATCCCAGAAGAAGAAGCGCTTCGGCATCTTGTAGCGCGGCACTTTCGGCGACAGGAACGCCGCCATGTCCGCTTCGCTCACCGCCTTCGCGCCTTCGCGGACGACACAGACGGCGACACCGACCTCGCCCCAGGTCGCATCGGGCACGCCGAGCACGGCAACCTCGCCGATCGCGGGGTGCGTCAGGATCTTCTCCTCGATCTCGCGCGGATAGATATTGGAACCGCCGGAGATGTACATGTCGGAGGCACGTCCTGTGATGTACACAAAACCCTCCTCGTCCATATGGCCGAGGTCGCCGGTGCGGAACCAGCCGTTGCGGAACGCCTTCGCATTGGCTTCGGGGTTGTCGTAATAGCCGGCGAACACCGCAGGCCCGATCACGCAGATCTCGCCGCTCTGGTTGGCGTTGAGTTCGCGGCCCTCGTCGTCCTGGATCGACACCTGCATGCCGGTACGTTCGAAGCCGCAGGTGCCGATCTTGGCGTGCGGGCCGTCCTCCGGATCGTGCAGCGCCGCCGGCAGGACGGTGATGTTGCCGGTGACCTCGCCAAGGCCAAAATACTGCACGATCACCTTGCCAAGCTTCTTCAGCGCCGCCTTCTGGTCCTCGCGATACATCGGCGCACCCGCATAGATGACGTAACGCAGCGAGGAATGGTCGTATTTGTCGGCGGCGGGATGCTCGACCATCATCTTCAGGATGGTCGGCACGGTGAAGAGATTGCTGACGCGATGCGCCTCGATCAGGCGGAACGCCTCGTTGATGTCGAATTTCTCGGTCGGCAGCAGCACGGTGCGCGCGCCGCGCGCGGTCTGCATCAATTGATGCACGCCGGCGCCGTGCGACAACGGCGCCACCACCAGCGAGGCATCCTGCTCGGTCGTGCCGGGCGTCAGATCGGCGAGATGATTGGTGACGACGAATCCCATCTGGCCGTGGGTGAGCACGGCCGCCTTGGAGCGTCCGGTAGTGCCGGAGGTGAAGAAGAACCAGCAGGGATCGTCATGCTCGACGGCGACATTCTCCACAACAGCCCCCGCATGCGAGGCGATCGCGTCAGCCACCGAGCCCTCGCCGAAGGGGGCCTTGCCGTCGATGCTCCAGGTGAACTCCAGCGCACCGCCCTTCACCGCCGCTGCGTGCTCGGGAAAATCGACGTGGCACAGAAACGCCTTCGCGCCGGAGGCCTGCGCGAGATAGCCGACCTCATCCGGCATCAGACGGAAATTGGTGGGCACCCAGACCGCACCGAGCCGGAACGCAGCGAACATCGAGAAGAACATCTCATCGCCATTCTTGGAATGGACGAGGATGCGGTCACCTTTCGCAATGCCCCGCGCGGCGAGCGCCGCGGCCAGGGCGGAGACCTGCGCATCGATCTCGCGCCAGGTCCAGGACTTGTCCCCCCAGACGAAGCCGGGACGCGCGCCATGCCGCCGCGCATTCTGGGTCAGCATATAGGCGAGATTCATGACGCGGCGGGACATGCGCAGGGGCTGCATCGGGCTTCCTCGTGGGCGACGGGCGGCACGCGAGCCGTCCGTTCATTGCAGCCCATTTATCGCCAACGCCAGCGGCCCTGCAAGACCGGCTGCCGCGGACCAGCCCTACGGCTGCTTGAAGGCAAAAGGCGTCGCCGTGATGGTCCTGGTCTTGCAGCAGGCCTGCGCACCAAAGCCGCCGCAGAAGCTGCCATGCAGATCGAAGCGGATGGTGCGCGCGGCGCCGCGCTTTACCGGTGGGGCCATGATCTTGTAGCGGAGGACATAGCCGTCGAACACCTCGCGCACGCTGCCGTCCGGCAGCGTCACCAGGATCTTCATGACGCAGCCGCCGGTTCCGCAATAGGTCGTCTCGCGATCGCCGCATTTGGTGTCCTGGAAACCGACGATGTAGTCCTCGCGAGCATCGCCGGTCAGGTCGATCCTGCGCACGGTGTCGGGCGCGAAGGTCACCGCGCCACCCGCCTGGCTCTCGCATTCTTCATTGGCGTGGCGCAGCGCCTTCTGCACGCCGGGCGGATAGTCGGCCGGATTGAACGGCTTTGCGTCGTCGGCGCGCGCGGCCGAGGCGAACAGAGCGAGCATGATCAGATAACGCATTCGCGTTTGTCGTCAGCGCGGCCACAATCGTTCAGGGAATTTTAAACATGATCGGCGCAACGTTCGTCAGTTCTCGCGTACAGAGTGCCGCATCATGGTCAAAGCGCCCGCCCTCCTCCTGTTGTCGCTGGCGCTCGCCGGATGTGCCGCGACTCCGCAGGCTCATCTTGCGTCCGATCCCGCCTTCAAGCCTGCACGCTATGCCTGGGATGGTACCGGCGAGGATCCCAATCGGCCACGCGCCGCCTCGCAGCCGACGCGGACTGCCGCCCGCAACAGGGCGCAAGCCGACGCTCAGCCCTCTTCGAAGGAATGGTGGCAGGCGCAGGACGGCATCGAGGCCGAACAGGACGCCAGGGTCAACCGCTCCCTGGTCATTTGCCAAGGCTGCCTCCGCCCGCAGCCACAGGCCGAAGATTCCAGGCTAGCCAAAGCGACCGATTGAACCGAACGGCTCTGATCGGAAACGCGCCGACCAGACCGCGCGTTACGATCTCGTGCGCGGGGCTGGCAGCTGCAAGGCAACGATATGAGCGACGTCATCAACAACAAGGCCTATCACCGATATGAGCTCGAGGTGGAGGGTCATCTTGCGACCGAGCACTACAAGCTCGACGGCGATGTCATCACCTTCGAGCATACCGACGTGCCGAAGGAGCTTGGCGGCAAGGGCATCGGCTCGAAACTTGTGCAAGGCGCGCTCGACCAGGTCCGGGCCGACGGATTGAAGCTGATCCCGCAATGCCCGTTCGTGAAGGCATGGATCGACAAGCACCCGGACTATGCGGATCTCGTGACACCGTGAGTGCACAGGCCCGCCGCCAGTGGCCGGCGGGCCTGCCGTTTACTTACGGCCTATTGTCCGTGCTTGAGCAAGTCCTGGTCATTCATGTCCCAGTCCTGCCACAGCTGGAGAACGCCGAGCAGCACCACCACCGCACCGAGGCTCGTGTGATAGATGCGGAGGAAGCCCTCGCCGGAATAGCCGATCGCGTAGGGCGAGGCGATGAGCCACAGTCCGACCAGGATCGTCGTCACCTCTTGCCAGCGCTGCAAGGCGACGTATTCGAGCTGGCTGATGCCAAATACGATCAGACCGATCGCGACCGTGTTCAGGATGGCCGTCTGGTGACCGGCGATCGCCTGATCCTGGATCGGAAACCACGGCGAGGCCACGATCACTGCCCCCAGCAGCATCCCGCACCAGTCTTCCCACGTTCGATGAGTATTGAAGAAACCAGAATCCGACATCGTACCCTCCTGCAAAAGAGGCATACGTCTGCGGCTGGCGATCATGACACTCCGAATGTCTGGCGACCCCGCCGGCCGCATTCGGGCGTATGTCCTTTCCAGGACGTGGGAACCGAAGTCCGGCTTGCAAGAGCGGCATCGCGGATTTTTTGCGGGCCGCGGGACCATGCTCGCGGCGCGCCATATCCATACTGCAGTGCGGTGACGGCGATCTGCCTTGGTCTCATCTTGGCAAGGGCCGTGTCAGGCTCCTAGATCAGGAGGCAATCTGCAGTTCGAAAGGATCCCGCATGGCGGCTTCGGTACGCGACAACAAGGACAAGAGCCGCTTCGAGCTCGATGTCGGCAACGACATCGCCTTCGCCAATTACCGGCTGGCGCCATCGGTCGTGATCATCACCCACACCGAGACGCCGCGCGCGCTACGCGGGCGCGGCATCGGCTCCGAGCTGGTCAAGGGCGCGCTCGACCTGATCCGGCGCGACGGCAAGAAGGTGATCGCCGGCTGCGGCTTCGTCGCCGACTATCTCGACCGGCATCCGGAGGATTCGGATCTGGTCGCCTAACCGCAAAAGGGCCCGCGAGATCGCGGGCTCCTGCGGCACGAACCAGGGCGGGTCAGTGCTTGATCTCCGGCGGCAGCTTGCCGCCATTGGCGGCGAGCTTGGACATCACCTGCTTGTGCAGCCAGACGTTCATGCTCGCCGAGTCGTTCATGTCGCCGCTGTAGCCCAGCTCCTTGGCGAGATCCTTGCGCGCAGCGAGACTGGAATCGATGTCGAGCGCCTTCATGAGGTCGACGATGGAGGTACGCCATTCCAGCTTCTCGCCCTTGTGCGCGGCTGCCGCCTTATCGACGATCGCCGCCACGTCGACCGCGGCCATGGGCGCGGCGGCTGGCGCCGTTGCGGTCCCTGCGGGCGCACTGCTCGGCGCTGTGCCACCGGCGGGCGCAGCGGAAGCCGGCTGGCCACCGAAGATCGCGCTCATGATTTTCCCGAAAATGCTCATATCTGCTCCCCGAAAAGGATCCGTTGGAAGGGCCTGAGTGGCACACTTATAGACCAAGTTACTGCGTAGCGCCCGCGAAGTTCCGCGAACCAGAGCGCAGCATCAGCTTATCTGCGGCGAAATGACGACAGAATGACGCCGCATTGGCTGCGCCGCGGCATCGAATTTCAACCGAGCGTGAGGGACAGGACTCGGACTTGGGAGTATGCTTGCTTTTCAGCTCGCGATGCCATCCGGAATTCGCGTCTGGTCGGGATCGCGGGATTTCAAGAGAATGGGCGGCCGCTTGCGCCGTTTGCCGGCGCCGGACGCAGCCGCTTGGCAAGGGAGCGACCATGGCCACACTCTACCAGGGCAATGTCCCCACGATGGCCCAGCCCACGGACGCGGCTGGACCGGTGATCCGAACCATTCGATTGTCCGATCTACACGACGCGCTCAGGCGCGGCTGGGAGGATTTCAAGGCCGTCCCGAGCCACGCCATCATCCTCTGCGTGATCTACCCGGTGCTCGGCATCATGCTCGCCCGCGTGGTGATGGGCTATTCGGTGCTGCCGCTGCTGTTTCCGCTGGCCGCGGGCTTCGCGCTGATCGGGCCCTTCGCCGCGCTCGGGCTCTACGCGCTTTCCAGCCGGCGCGAGCGATATGAACCGGCCAGCGCCTGGGATGCCATGGAGGTGCTGCGCTCGCCTTCATTCGGTGCAATGCTCGGCCTCGGCACGTTGCTGCTCGCCCTGTTCGTCACCTGGGTGGCGACCGCACAGGCGATCTATGTCGCGGCGTTCGGCTACGAGGGCGTCACCGGATTCTCGGATTTCATCAAGCGCGTGCTGACGACGCAGCAAGGCTGGTGGCTGATCGTGGTTGGCTGCGGCACCGGATTCCTGTTCGCGCTCGCCGCACTCTGTCTCAGCGCCGTGTCGTTCCCCTTGATGCTGGACCGCCATGCCGGTGCGTTCGAGGCGATGAGCACCTCGTTGCGCGTGGTCGCGAGAAATCCGGTGCCGATGGCGGCCTGGGGCCTGATCGTGGCGGTGTTGCTCGCGCTCGGCACGATCCCGGCCTTCCTCGGCCTCGCCGTTGTGGTCCCCCTGCTCGGGCACGCCACGTGGCACCTTTACCGCAAGGTGATCGTGTCCGATCCGGGCGCACGCCCTGTGCCGCCTCCGCCGCATCGGCCGCGCAAGCCGGCCGCCGACTTCCCGGCTAACCTCTTCCCGTGGCGGAATCGGACGGACCTCTGACAATCTCGTGACGTGCGGCCCTGCCCGATTCGGACAGGGCCGCACGCCTTGCTTTGGCCGCGGTTACGGCCGAGATTATGCTGCCGGTCAGATCAATTCACGGAAATCCATTTCATCTGATGACTCCGACGATTTCTCGTCTTGCTCTCGCAGCCTTCGCCGTCTCCGCGTCCCTTCTCTCAGTCCAGCCAGCGCCCGCCGCGGTTGCTTGCGGCTCAGGCAATTTCGACGCCTGGCTGGCTGATTTCAAAACCGACGCTGCGGCGAAAGGCATCTCGCAGCAGGCTATCACCGCCGGGCTTGCCGGAGTGACGCTCGATCAGAGCGTGCTCAACCGCGACCGCTCGCAAAAGGTCTTCACCCAGACCTTCGAGGAGTTCTCCGGCCGCATGGTGCCGCCGCGCCTGCAGCGCGGCTCCAACATGATGAAGCAGTACGGCTCGGTGCTGTCGCGCATCGAGCAGGCCTATGGCGTGCCCGGTGAGGTCTTGGTCGCGATCTGGGGTCTGGAGACCGATTTCGGCGTCAACACCGGCAAGTTCGCAACGATCCGCTCGCTTGCAACGCTCGCTTACGATTGCCGTCGCTCCGAGCAGTTTCGCGCCGAGCTGTTGGATGCGCTCCGGATCGTCCAGCGCGGCGATCTTGCGCCTGCCGATATGAAAGGCGCCTGGGCCGGCGAGCTCGGCCAGACCCAGTTCATGCCGTCATCCTGGATGAAATATGCCGTCGACTTCGACGGCAACGGCAAGCGCGATCTCCTGCACAACGCACCCGACGTGCTCGCCTCCACCGCCAATTATCTGGCCGGCTATGGCTGGCAGCGCGGCAAGGATTGGCAGCCGGGCAGTCCGAATTTTGCCGTGCTCCAGCAATGGAACAAGAGCGAGGTCTACTCCAAGACCGTGGCCTATTTTGCCGCCCAGCTCGCACGCGCTCCCTAAATTAACACGCGACAAAGCCTATGGGCCGATCGCACGGCGACCGGCCCTCGCTTGAGTGCGTTTACTTGCCCATCGTGGCGAGCATCGCCTTGTTCAGATGCGCGCCGCACGCACCCATTTTGCCGTTGAGCAGGGAATCCTGAGCCGCAGCGATCTCCTTCTGCGCGACAAACTTGCTGTCACCGTCCGCCATGTTTTCGATCGCGGTCTCCGTTTTCTCCAGATTGGCCCCGCTGCAGCCGCCCATGGCGTGCTTGGCGGCTTGGGCCGGCGCGACGGCGAATGCAACAGCGGCGACTGCAATAACCCCGAGTAACTTCGTCATGATGTTACTTTCCTTCTTCTCTTGTTCTTGGGCCAGAACCGGCGACATTGCCGGAATCTGCGACATGACTTTCCCCCGATTGCGGCAACTTGCCGCAATAAATTCCCCGCGAGAACTGCGTGATGCTGCGCGCTGCGCAGAGCCGCATGCCAAATTTCTGACTTTCATTACAACTTCGTAATGGGGACCTAACGCATCGCATGTGTACACGGCACGAAAAGGGGCAACGGAGCAGGCTCGGAATCAAGGGCGACCCAATTCGGCGAGCAGCGGCCGCCCAATATATGAATATAAGTCCATATCTAGGTGGAACGTTTCATGCGATTCGCGCATGCGAGACTTGGGCCTAGAGGCTAACCCATCCTTTGCAGATCGCCGGAACGCAGCTTATTTCGATCCTCCGTCAGCACGGCAGATTCTACCATAAGCCCGTGATTTCCCGGACATTTGCTGCAGAAAGCGATCACTGCCGCCCAGCTCTTGGGCGAGAGTGCCAAGAGGTTAATCGTGCCTTACCGGTGCTATGCGCTGTTCGCTTAGCTGCATCGCAACATCGGAACTTTCGCACTGCACCACTCTCACCTATATTCATTTCAACGATGAGGCTCAAAGCAAGAGCTGAATCGAACTACAGGAGACTAACAATGCTGCTCTCGCTCATCCGCATGATCCAGGCCTTCCGGGACTATCAGCGCAATGTTGCCGAGCTGTCCCAGCTCAGCGATCGCGAGCTGGCCGATATCGGCCTCGATCGCTCGGACATCCCGCGCGTTGCCGCCGGTCAGTACCAGGGCTGATATCGTTCAGCCCTTCACCGGAACGGACCGATAGCGCCCGCCTCGTGCGGGCGTTGTCGTTTCTGATGGCAGAAAACTCGATCTCGGCGATTCCACTCTCCGCCGAAAAGCGCTACCTGTCCGCCCCATGACAGGACCCCAATCCAACATCGTACACGTGATCGGCGCCGGCCTCGCCGGTTCCGAAGCTGCTTGGCAGGTGGCGAAATCCGGCGTGCCCGTGGTGCTGCACGAAATGCGGCCGACCCGCATGACCGAGGCGCACCGCACCGATGGGCTCGCCGAGCTCGTCTGCTCCAACTCGTTCCGCTCGGATGACGCCGCCAACAACGCTGTCGGCCTGCTGCATGCGGAAATGCGCCGCCTCGACTCGCTGATCATGCGCGCGGCCGATGCCAACCAGGTGCCCGCCGGCGGCGCGCTCGCAGTCGATCGCGACGGCTTCTCGGCGGCCGTGACCAAGGCCCTCAACGATCATCCCCTGATCGAGATCGCCCGTGGCGAGGTTTCAGGCCTGCCGCCGGCCGAGTGGAGCAACGTCATCGTCGCCACCGGCCCCCTCACCTCCGCGCCACTGGCTGACGCCATCCGCGAGCTCACGGATGAGAACGCGCTCGCCTTCTTCGACGCTATCGCGCCGATCGTGCACCGCGAGTCCATCGATATGTCGGTGGCCTGGTTCCAATCGCGCTATGACAAGGTCGGCCCCGGCGGCAACGGCGCCGACTACATCAACTGCCCCATGACCAAGGAGCAGTATGACGGCTTTGTCGCCGCGCTGATCGCCGGCGAGAAGACCGAGTTCAAGGATTGGGAGACCAACACGCCCTATTTCGACGGCTGTCTGCCGATCGAGGTGATGGCGGAGCGCGGCCCCGAGACGCTGCGCCATGGCCCGATGAAGCCGGTCGGTCTCATCAACCCGCACGATCCCACGACCAAGGCCTACGCGATCGTGCAGCTGCGCCAGGACAACAAGCTCGGCACGCTCTACAACATCGTCGGCTTCCAAACGAAGCTGAAATACGGCGAACAGCAACGAATCTTCCGCACCATTCCGGGGCTGGAGAACGCCGAATTCGCCCGCCTCGGCGGCCTGCATCGCAACACCTTCCTGAACTCGCCAAAGCTGCTCGACGGCCAGTTGCGCCTGCGTGCGCAGCCGCGGCTGCGCTTTGCTGGCCAGATGACGGGTTGCGAAGGCTATGTGGAATCCGCCAGCGTCGGCTTGATCGCTGGTCTCTATGCAACCGCTGACGCGCGCGGCGGGACGCTCGTCAGTCCGCCGACTACGACCGCGCTGGGATCGCTGCTCGGCCACATCACCGGCGGCCATATCGAGACCATCGAGCCGGGCACCCGCTCGTTCCAGCCGATGAACATCAATTTCGGCCTGTTCCCTCCGCTTGCGAGCGTGCCGACCAAGAAGCCCGACGGCACGCGGCTGCGCGGCAACGAGAAGACGGTTGCCAAGAAGCAGGCGCTGAGCGAACGGGCGCTCGCCGATCTCGATCGCTGGATCGCCGATCACCTGCGTATTGCCGCCGCCGCGTGAGTTTGCGATGAGCCTGCCCAAAGACGACGCCGCAGAGCTGTCGGCGCACTGGACCGAAGGCGTGCTGCTCAAGCGCGACGTGTTCTCGACCGTCGAGCGCGGCCGCTTCCGCAGCCAGAGCGGCGAGATCGATGCGGTACTGCGCCGGCTCGACGAGGTGCCATGGTGGTCGTTCCTGCTGGCGCGCCACCTGTTCGCCCGCGAGAAGCAGGCCCTGGTGCACGCCAAAGGCCTCGACGTCGGTCCCGAGCTGCTATGGGCCGGGCGCCGCGCTCTGGTGCGCGGCTTCGTCGACGGCGTCGCGCTGCATCTGGCAAAGCCCCATGGCAATCCCGCCTACTTCCGCTCGGCCAAAGCCGCACTGCGCCGGCTGCGCCGCGCCGGCATCTGCCACAATGATCTCGCCAAGGAGCAGAACTGGCTGGTCGGCCGCGACGGCCGCGCCTATGTGACCGATTTTCAGCTCGCCGCGTGCTTCAAGCGCCGCGGCCGACTCTATCGCATCCTCGCCTACGAAGACCTCCGGCACCTGCTCAAGCACAAGCGTTCCTACGCGCCGGAAGCGTTGACGCCGCGCGAGCGAAAGATCCTGGCGAGGAAGTCGTTCGCCGCGAGCCTGTGGCTCGCTACCGGCAAGAAGGTCTATCGCGCCATCACCCGCGGCCTGTTCAATTTCACCGACCGCGAGGGCGGCGGTCGCCGGCTCGTCAACGATGCGCCGGTGCTGGCCGAGCTGATCCGCCGCAATCCCGCCGTGCGCGACGCCGCCATCGTCGCCTTTGCCGACCGCCGCTCCGGCGTCGGGCTTTATGCCTTCGTCGAAGCCGATCAGGCCGCGCTCGAAGGCCAGCTCCGCAGCGAGCTTGCCGCCGCCAAGGGACCGAAGCCGCCCGAGCACATCCAGGTCGTGCACGCCCTGCCACGCAACACCAGCGGCAAGCCGCGCACCGAGGTCTTGCAGCTTGTCGCCATGAACCAGCTCGACCTGATCGAGCCGATGATGAAGAACGAGCAGGACCGCGCCTTCCTCAAGGACATCCTGGAGCAGCGCAAGAACCTGCGCGACCGCTTCAATTTCGAGGCGAAGCTCCCAACGAGCTAAGCGGAATCTGCGCCTTGAAGCCTCCACAATGGCGATCGAGAAGCGCTTGGATCACGCAGGGTTGGCAGAGATCATGGGCGGTCGGGGGACGATGATGCATTCTGTGGTTGGCGGGATGATTGCTGGCCTTGTGCTGCTGGCGGGCGCGCCCGCGCTGGCCGACTCACCGTCCGACCTGATCTCCAGCTTCCGTCTCAAGCATGGTGAGGCCCGCGTCGTCCGCGACGCCACCCTCGATCGCATCGCCATGGATCAGGCCCGTGCGATGGCGGCGAAGGACGACCTCAGCCACGACGCACTCGGCCCGTTCAACCGCCGTGTCGCGCCGGCCGGTGCGGGCCGCGCCGCCGAGAACATCGCCTACGGCTACGACAATTTCGAGAAGACGCTGGGCCAGTGGATCGACTCCTCGGGGCACCGCAAGAACCTCTTGCTGCACAACGCCTCCCGCGTCGGCATTGCCAGCGCCAAGAATGCGAGCGGCAAGCGCACCTATTGGGCCATGGTCATCGCCGGCGATTACGAGCCGAAGGGCAAAGGCAAGAAAAAGGACAAGGAGCCCGTCGTTGCCGTGAAGCGCGAGGTCGCTCCAGCCAGCAAGCCGAAGTCCAGCAATTGTCACGTCAAGCTGCTGGGCCTCTGCATCTGAGGCGGCCAGCCCATCTTGCTCGCGCGCGGCAACGCGCCTAATTCATGCACGAAATCGCAAGAAGCGGAGGGCGTGAGTGATCGACCTCGACCGAATACGTGCCGACACGCCAGCCACCAGCCGGCTCGCCTATCTCCACAACGCCGGCGCGGCGCTGATGCCGACCTCCGTTGTCGCTGCAATGAAGCAGCATATCGACCTCGAAAGCGAGATCGGAGGCTATGCCGCCGCTGACCGCGAAGCGCAGCGGCTCGACGCGGTCTATGGCTCGGTCGCGCGCCTGCTGAATGCCGCCCCCGACGAGATCGCGCTCGTGGAGAACGCGACGGTCGCCTGGCAGATGGCATTCTATTCGCTTCCGTTTCGCAAGGGCGACCGCATCCTGACCGCCGAGGCGGAGTATGCCGCCAATTATGTTGCGTTTCTTCAGGTCGCGAAACGGACCGGCGCGACCATCGAGGTCGTGCCGAGCGATGCCACCGGCGAGCTCGACGTGCACGCGCTGGAGCGCATGATCGACCGACGCGTGAAGCTGATCGCCATCACCTGGGTTCCGACCAATGGCGGGCTGGTCAATCCAGCAGAGGCAGTCGGCAGAATCGCGCGGGCGCATGGCATTCCCTATCTGCTCGACGCCTGCCAGGCGGTCGGGCAGATGACGGTCGACGTCGAAGCCATCGGTTGCGACATGCTGTCGGCCACGGGCCGCAAATTCCTGCGCGGCCCGCGCGGCACCGGCTTTCTCTACGTCCGCCGCGCACTGCTGCAGCAGCTCGAGCCACCGATGATCGACCATTTTGCAGCGCCCTGGGTCTCGCGCGATGAATATCGGCTCCGCGACGATGCCCGCCGTTTCGAGACATGGGAGAATAATTACGCGGCCCGGCTTGGGCTCGGCGCAGCTGTCGACTACGCCCTCGAGATCGGTCTCGCTCCGATCGAGCAACGCTGCCGCCTGCTCGCCGGCCGCCTGCGCAGCGGCCTTGCGGCCATTCGCGGCATCGCCATTCGCGACCTCGGACGTGCGCCGGGAGCGATCATCAGCTTCACCTTGGATGGATATGAGGCGGAGGCCGTTGTCAGCCGCGCCGCGACGGCGGGCATCACGATCGGCGCTTCAGACCCGTCGAGTACCCGCATCGATGCCGAGATCCGCGAGCTGCCGCCGCTCGTCCGGGCTTCCCCCCACTACTACAACACCCAAGCCGAGATCGACCGCCTGATCGACCACGTCGCGGATTTGGCGTCACATTAGCGCGCGCTCAGGTGCAGCGTGCGCTCAGGCCGGATGCGCTGAGCCTGGCCATCACCTCGTCGAGATGGGCGGCATCGCGGGTCTCGATGACCAATTGCAGCAGCGTCGCCTTGGCCGGCAGGTCGGAGAAGGTCCGCTGGTGCGAGACCTCGATGATGTTCGCACCCGCCTCGGCCAGCAGCGCCGCTACCGCGGCGAGCTGTCCCGGCCTGTCGGGGATATCGAGCGACAATTGCGTCAGCCGCCCCTCGCGCGCCAGCTCGCGGGTGAGCACGGACGCGATCAGCCGCGTGTCGATGTTGCCGCCGCTCAGGACGAGGCCGACCTTCTCGCCGGCAAAACGCGACGGATCGGACATCAGGGCGGCGAGGCCGGCGGCGCCGGCGCCCTCGACCACGGTCTTCTCGATCGAGATCAGGGTCGCGACCGCACGCTCGAGCTCGGCTTCGTTGACGAGCGCAATGTCGTCGACGAGGCGGCGGACGATTTCGGTGGTGATCTTGCCCGGTGATTTCACCGCGATGCCCTCGGCGAGCGTATCGCCGCGCGCCGGCAGATTGCCGTCGTGGATGGCGTTGTACATCGAGGGGTAGAGCCAGGCCTCGACGCCCAAAATCCGCAGCGACGGCTTGATCGACTTCGCGGCAATGGCAATCCCGCTGATCAGACCGCCGCCGCCGATCGGGACGACCAGCGTGTCGAGCTCCGGGACCGCCTTCAGCATTTCCAGGCCGATCGTGCCCTGCCCGGCGATGACGAGCGGATCGTCGTAAGGATGGACGAAGATCATGCCGTGCGCTTCACCGTGGCTTCGCGCAAAGGCGGCGGCCTCTTCCAGCGTCGCGCCCGTGACCACCACCTCGGCGCCGTGATGCCTGGTGTTCTCGATCTTCACCATGGGCGTGCCGATCGGCATCACGATGGTGGCGGGAATGCCGAGCCGCTTGGCGTGGTAGGCGACACCCTGCGCATGGTTGCCCGCGGACATCGCGATCACGCCCCGCGCGCGCTCTTCCGGCGTCAGCGCGGTGAGCCGGTTGAGCGCGCCGCGCTCCTTGAATGACGAGGTGAACTGGAGGTTCTCGAATTTCAGCCAGATGTCGCAGCCGCAGATGCTGCTCAGCGTGCGGCTGTGGCTGCAGGGCGTCTCGACGACGGCGCCTTGAATGGTCTTGGCGGCGGAGTGAATGTCTTCCGGTGCGACCGGAAGGCCGCTGAGATCGGACGAGCTTTGGGACATGTCAGCCATAGGACAGCATAGAGCATTTGGCCGGGCCAGGCGATAAGCCGGCGTCTATTTGGTAAATTCACGCGATCGCGAGGCGCGCCACAGCGTCCAGAGCGTGCGCAGCCGGGAGGTCGGCTGCAACGCAAACGGATTGCGGCCCGGCCGCGACAGGCGCTCGAGATCGGCCTGCGCCTGGCGCAGCGGCAGAAACGCCGACCGCACCGGCGGCGCCACCTGCGCCAGCCGCGACGAAGCCGCAGTCATATGCTGCCGGGCTTCACCCGCGAGCTGCTCCAGCACCGCATGGAGATAGGGCGTGTCCTTGCCGGCGAAGACATCCTCCATGCTGCAATTGTGCTTCTCCAGCACCTGCTGCGGCACGAACAATTGCCGGTGCGCGGCATCGCGCGGCAGATTGGCGATGACCTGCACGATACCCTGCGCCAGCCCGGCATGGCGGGCGAGATGCTCGGCCGCCTCCGACGGCGGTCCCAACACCTGCGCTGCCAGGGCGAACAGCGCCGATGAGGTCGCCGCCAGATAGCCTTCCAGCGCGGCCATGGTCGGCATCGGGTCGTTGTAGAGATCGAACTGGTGTTCCTCGGCAAGCAACGACAGCGGCTCGACCGGCAGGTCGAAATCGCGGATCGCGCGGAGCAGCTCGGCCGCCACCGGATTGCCCTCGGCGCTGCCATGGACCTGGCCCGACAGCATGTCGGTCCACCATTGCAGGCGGATCTCGCCGGGCAAGGGCTGGCTCACCTGGTCGCGAACGCGGACGATCTCGACGTTGAAGGCATAGAGCGCCAGCAGCGCGCGGCGCTCGGCGGCCGGCGCGAACAGGGCAGCGGCGTAGCGCGGAAAGTCATGGCTGCGCACGAGATCGGCGCAAAAGGCAACGGAGTCGGGCGGCGGCGCTGGCTTGCTCATGGCACGGCGATCAGCGCGGCGGCCACCCGCCGCCGTTCGCCGATCATGATGTTGTAGGTGCGCACGGCCGGGCCGGTCTGCATCGTGTCCAGCACCACCCTCACCGCCTTGAGCGCCTGACGCAGCTCCGGCGGTGGCAGCCACAGCCCGGTTCCGGTGCCGACCAGGAGTGTGTCGATGCTGTTGGCGGCCGCGAAGACCCGATCCAGCGAATAGCGGTCGATCTTCGCGGGGTCGGTCACGTCCCAGGCCCAGATCGCGTCGGGCAGACAGAGCAGCGAGCCCCGATGCGACATGCCGGCAAAGGCGAAGCCGCCCTTGCCATAGGCATCGATCGGCGCCGAGCGCGGGAAATGCGGAGCGTTGGGATCGCCGGCCATGAGCTTTGTCCGAATGGGCTTACTGCCCTCGCAAACGCCTGCGGGGGCATGAGGTTCGGATCATGCCTTGCTTTTCTTCGCCGGCGTCGCCGTATCGGGCGCATCTTCGCGATGCTCGCCGACGCCGAGATAGATCAGGATCGGGGCCGCGATGAAGATCGAGGTGTAGGTGCCGACCAGCACCACGCCGAACATCATCACCGCGGTAAAGCTGTGGATCGCATGTCCGCCGAACAACAGCAGCGCGAGCAGCGCCAGCGTCACCGTAACGTGGGTGATGATCGAGCGCGACAGCGTCGAGTTGATGGACTCGTTGAGCAGCTGCGGCATCGGCATCTTCTTGTAGCGCCGCAGCATTTCGCGGATGCGGTCGTAGATGACGACGGTGTCGTTGAGCGAATAGCCGAGAATCGTCAGCAGCGCCGCAATGCTGGTCAGGTCGAAATCGACCTGGCTGATCGACATGAAGCCGATCGTCAGCACGATGTCGTGCACGTTGGCGATCATGGCGCCGAGCGCGAACTGCCATTCGAACCGGAACCAGAGATAGATCAGGATCGCGACGATCGCGAGCATCAGGCCGAGCATACCGTACGCCAGGAGCTCGCCGGCGACGCGCGGACCGAGCACCTCGGTGCGTTGAATGTCGACGCTGTCGCCGAGCGCGCCACGAAGCTTCTGCAGGGCTGCCTGCTGTGCGGCGTCGCCACCCGGCTGTTCCGCAACACGGATCAGGACGTTCTCCGGGCCGCCGAACTGCTGCAGCTGGACTTCGCCGAGACCGAGGGCGTCGAGCTTGGTGCGCATCGCCGCGATGTCGGCGGTGCCGGACTTCGCCTTCACCTCCAGCAGCGTGCCGCCCTTGAAGTCGATGCCCAGGTTCAGTCCGTGAGTGAAGAACAGCGTGATCGCGACGATCGAGAGCGCCGCCGAAATCGGGAAGCTGATGCGGCGGAAGCGCGTGAAGTCGAAATGCGTCACGTCCGGAACGATGCGCAGTGACGGCAACACGCCGAGGGCCGCGACCACGGTGAGGATGGCAATGAGGACGCCGAGCCCGATGAGAACGGTATAAGTCACGATCAGGCTCCTAGATCGGCACGCTCTGCGGCCGCTTCCACCGCACCCACCATGCCACGATCAGCCGGGTCAGGGTGAAGGCGGTGAACACCGTGGTGATGATGCCGATGCCGAGCGTCACGGCGAAGCCGCGCACCGGGCCGGTGCCGATGTAGAACAGCACCGCGGCGGCAATGAAGGTGGTGATGTTGGAATCGAGGATGGTGGCGAGCGCCCGCTTGAAGCCGGCGTCGATCGCCGAGATCGCGTTGCGGCCGCCGCGCAGCTCCTCACGGATGCGCTCGTAGATCAGCACGTTGGAGTCGACCGCGATGCCGACGGTGAGCACGATGCCGGCGATGCCGGGCAGCGTCAGTGTGGCGTTGAGCAGCGACAACAGGCCGAAGATCATCGCGACGTTGATGGCCACCGCGATGTTGGCGAACACACCGAACAGCCGGTAGGTCGCGAGCATGAACACGATGACGAGGATCGAGCCGACATAGGCCGCGAGCTCGCCCTTCTCGATCGAGTCCTGGCCAAGGCCCGGGCCGACGGTACGCTCCTCGACGACCGTGAGCGGCGCCGGCAGCGCGCCGGCGCGCAGGAGAATCGCGAGATCGTTGGCCGATTGCACGGTGAAATTGCCGGAGATCTGGCCCTGGCCGCCGGTGATGGGCTCGCGAATGACCGGCGCCGAGATCACCTTGTTGTCGAGCACGATCGCGAAGGGCAGTCCGACGTTCTCGGTGGTGGCCTGCGAGAACTTGCGGGCACCCGATGTGTTGAACTTGAAAGTGACGACCGGTTCGCCCGTGCGCTGGTCGAAGCTCGCCTGGGCGTCGGTCAAATCGCCGCCGGCGACCAGCACCTGCTTCTTGACCACATAGGGCGTGGGCGGCGGCGATGCGCTCGTCAGAAGCTCGGATTCCGGCGGCAACCTGCCCGCTTGCGCCTGATCCGGCGGCACCGAGGTGTCGACCATGCGGAATTCCATCTTCGCGGTCTTGCCCAGCAGCTCCTTCAGGCGGGTCGGGTCCTGAAGGCCCGGGACCTGCACCAGGATGCGGTCGTTGCCCTGGCGCTGGATGACAGGCTCGACGGTGCCGAGCTCGTTGACGCGGCGTTCGACGATCTGGATCGACTGCTCGATGGTCTTGCGCATGCGGTCGAGCATCGCGGCCTGCGGGATGCTGAGGCGGATCACACCGCCGCTGGCATCAGCCACCTCGAGGTCGCGCTGACCGCTGGATCCCATGAGGCCGCCCAGCGGCTGGGAGAGCTCGCGCAGCTTGGCGAGTGCCGGCTGCACGTCGGTTTCCTTGGTGATGCGAACCTCGACCGCGTCGTTGCGCACAGTGACGCCGCCGGTAAAGCCGATCTTGGCATCGCGTAGCGTCCGGCGAACGTCGTCGCGGATCTGGTCCAGCCGCTCCTTCTTCACATAGTTGGAATCGACCTCGAGCAGGAGATAAGAGCCGCCTTGGAGGTCGAGGCCGAGCACGAGCCGGCGCTGCGCCCAGGCCGGCCAGGTCTTGACCTGCGCCTCGGGGAAGAAGTTGGGGACCGCGCAGAGGCACACGATCAGCGCCGTCAGGATGATCCCGAGCGCCTTCCACCGCGTGAAATACAACATCGACTGGACCTGTCAGATCAGGAGACTTGAAGAGACTCGCGGTGAAGCGCTCACTTCGCCGCGGTGTCGTCCTTGGCGCTCTCTTTTGCGCTTTCCTTGGCCGGCTCGCCCTTGGCGCGTACGCCCGAGATCATCTGGCGCATCTGTCGCACGCGCACGCCGTCGGAAATCTCGAACTCGATCTGATCATCGTCGACCACCTTGGTGACCTTGCCGACGAGGCCGCCGGAGGTCACGACGGTGTCGCCGCGGCGGATGTTCTTCACGAGCTCGGCGTGGTCGCGGACCTTCTTCTGCTGCGGACGCAGAATCAGGAAGTACATGATCACGAAGATCAGGGCGAACGGCAGCAACGACATCAACATGCTGTTGGTGTCGCCGGCGCCCGCGGCCTGGGCATACGCAGGGGTAATCAGCATTCGGACGATCCTCGTGAGAACGGGGGAAAGCCGGTCAGGCCCTTGAGGGCGACCGGTTCGGTCAAATTCGCGCGGACTATAGCGGCCATTGCCCCAATTGCAACGCTGCCAGACCGCCCTTTTGGGCCACCTTGCGGCGGCCCGTGAGGCCCGATAAGGCTGCGTTCTCAGGAACTTCGGACATGCCCAAGAAATCAGACAAAAGCCCGGCCGGCAAAGGCCCCCGCACCCCTGCCAACAAGCCCGCCAGCGTCGCGGCAAAACGCCCCACGGCGGCGGTCGCCAAGGCAGGCCCAGACCTTGCCCAGGAGCGCATCGTCCGCGCCCTGGAGACCATTGCGGCGCACCTTTCCGCCCAGGGCAAGCCGGCAGTCGAGTCCGAGTCGTTCAAGCGGGCGGATGCCTATGTCTGGCACCCTGACGGACGCCTCTCGGCGGTGCCGCGGGTCAGCCGCGTCGAGCTGTTCCTGCTCAAGGGCGTCGACCGGATGCGCGACATCCTGATGGAGAACACCGAGCGCTTCGCCAATGGCCTGCCGGCAAACAACGCCCTGCTCTGGGGCGCACGCGGCATGGGCAAGTCGTCGCTGGTGAAGGCGGCGCATGCCAGCATCAACGCGGAACGCAAACCGGTCGACAAGCTCAAGCTGATCGAGATCCACCGCGAGGACATCGAGACCCTGCCGGCCCTGATGGAGCAGCTGCGGGCCTCCGCCTTCCGCTTCATCGTGTTCTGCGACGACCTCTCCTTCGACGGCAACGATGCCTCCTACAAGTCGCTCAAGGCGGTGCTCGAAGGCGGCATCGAGGGCCGGCCCGAGAACGTCATCCTCTATGCCACTTCCAACCGCCGCCATCTGCTGGCACGCGACATGATCGAGAACGAGCGCTCGACCGCGATCAATCCGGGCGAAGCGGTCGAGGAGAAGGTCTCGCTGTCGGATCGTTTCGGCCTCTGGCTCGGCTTCCACCGCTGCAGCCAGGACGAATATCTCGCCATGGTGCGCGGCTATTGCAGCCATTTCGGCATCAAGATCGACGACGAGGCGCTGGAGCGGGAGGCGCTGGAATGGTCGACGACGCGCGGCTCGCGCTCGGGCCGCGTCGCCTGGCAGTTCGTGCAGGAGCTGGCGGGACGGCTCGGCGTGAAGCTGACGGTGCAATAGCGGAAGCTATCTGCCACCCAAACTGTCATCGCCCGCGAAATGTTTAGACCGGAGACATGGCTGACACCTGTTCCGACACATCACTGACAGGTTGATGGCACGCCCCAAGCCTAAAGCCTGCGCCTCACGCCCCGTTCAGGAATTGAAGCGGGTCAACCGGGCTCGATCCCTTGCGGATCTCGAAGTGGAGCTGCGGCGACGCCACCTCCCCGGATTGACCCGACTTGGCAATGACCTGGCCGCGCTTGATGGTATCGCCGCGCTTCACCAACAGCTCACTCGCATGGGCATATGCGGTGACGTAGCCGTTGGAGTGCCGAACCAGAACCAGATTGCCGTAACCCTTCAGCTCGTTGCCGGAATAGGCGACGACGCCGTCTTCGGCTGCCTTGACCGGCGTCCCCTCGGGCACCGCGAGATTGATGCCGTCATTGGACTTGCCGTTGGTCTTGGCGCCGTAGGTCGTGACCACCTTGCCGCGGACGGGCCAGCGGAAGGTCGGCAGCGCGCCGGTGGCCTCCGCAGCCCTCGCCGGCGTGTCGGCGGACTTCTCTTCGACATTGCTCGTGGCCTGGGCGAGACGCGCGCTCTGCACGGGCGCGGCGGCAGTGGCCATCTTGGTCGCAGGCGCCGGAGCTGCCGCAACGGGCTGGAGCGTTCCGGCCACCGGAGCAGCCGCGACCGGAGCCGCAGCAACCGGCGCCGCAAGGGCGGCGGTCTTGGCGCCGGGCACGGTCAGCTTGGTGCCGAGCTTGAGCTTTGCCGACGGATCGAGGCCATTGGCACGGGCAAGCTCTGCCGCCGAGATGTGATTCTTGCGCGCGATGCTGGCGAGCGTGTCGCCGCGGTTGACGAAGTGCGTGCTCGGCGGTGCTGCGACGGCCGCAACCGGCCTCGCTGCAGGCGAGGCCGCGACCGGAGCCATGGCGGGCGCCGGTGCAGCTGCCGTCGCCGGAGACGGAATGATCAGCTGCTGGCCGGGCGAGAGCGCCCGCGGGCCCTTGTAGCCGTTGGCGGCCAGAATCGCCTGCGGCGTGACGTGATAGCGCTTGGCGAGCACATCGAGCGTATCGCTGGTGCCGACGATGATCTTGGTCCCGCCGGCCGGCTGGGCGGCCGCGACCGACCGCGGCGGCACGGTGGCCGTGGTCTCCAGGTGCGGTTGTGCCGGAGGCGCATATGAGCTGACGCCGCGTCCGCCACCGGACACGCCGCCACCAGAGGCAACGGGATAGGATTGCGGGGCGGACACCGCGGGCGGAGGCAAAGCCTGCGACTGGTAGTAACCGGGCTGCGTCTGCGGCCGCGCATATTGCGGCAGCTCACGCTGCGGCGGCGGTGGCTGCTGCACCGAGCCGGTCTGCTCAGAGGCAAAGGGATTGGAGAAGTTCGTCTGGGACAGCCGCGACGACATGTCGGCGCTGCACCCTGCAAAGCTGAAGGAGATCAGCGCCAGCACCGCGACCTGCGGCACGCGGCGCGAGTAAAGCAACTCGGCGACAGCGGACATGGTTACTCACTCGTACGCAACAGAACTGGTGTTTTAAGTAAACACGCGGCGAGTAAATAACGGCTTAACCCTCACAATAAGATATTGGCGGCGCTGCCGATCCGGGATTCTACAGCTCCCGCGCCACGCCGGGCAGTGCCGGCACGAAGCGGACCTCGACGAGTTCCTTGCGCTCGATCCCGGTTTCGGTGCGGGTCAGGCGGGTCAGCGTCTGCACGCCCTGATGCGGGCCGACGGGGGCGATCAGGATGCCCCCGACCTCCAGCCGGTCGACCAGGTTCTCCGGAATCTGCTCCATCGCGGCGGTGACGATGATGCGGTCGAACGGGCCGATGTTGGGAGGCAGATTGAGACCGTCCCCGAGCATCACCTCGACATTGTGACAATCGAGCTTCTCAAGCCGGGCGCGTGCCGTATCGGCGAGCTTGCGATAGCGCTCGACGGTCAGCACCTGGCCGGCGAGCCGGGACAGCACGGCGGCCTGGTAGCCCGAGCCAGTGCCGATTTCGAGCACCCGGTGCTGCTTCTGGAGCTGGAGCTGCTCGGTCATGTAGGCGACGACAAAGGGCTGGCTGATGGTCTGCCCGCAGGCGATCGGCAGCGCGCTGTCACGATAGGCGTCGTCGCGATCGGCCTCGTCGACGAAAAGCTCGCGCGGCACCTCTTCCATGGTCCGCAGCACGGCCTGATCGCTGATGCCCCGACGCCTCAGCGTGAGCTGAAACATCATCTTTTCCGGCGGCGGCTGGTCGGGCGTCATTGCTGCTATTGCTCATCTCGTCTGGCGGATCGCCGTACTGCACCGCAAGAACCCGAGACGAGAATCTTGTTCCGGCTCAGGAACTCATGATAGCCTTTCGGCGCAGCATTTGACCACAACAACGCATCAAAGCGCTAAGCCATTTGCGAGGTTTGCGTTCGCCGAAACGCGCATTGCGTCGCCTATCGTTATCTGCGAACGTTTACGAGAATGGGCAAGGACTCAACTATGACTGCGACAGGGCTTTCGGGCCGCTCTGTTTTCCTCGTCGAGGACGAGGTCATGATCAGAATGATGGTCGCGGACATGCTGGAGGAGCTCGGCTACAAAGTTGCCGCCGAAGCGGGCGACATCACCGAGGCCATGCGGCTTGCGCAATCAACCGATTTCGACCTCGCCATTCTGGACGTCAACGTCAACGGCAAGGTCATCTCGCCCGTGGCAGATGTCATCATGGCCAAGGGCTGCCCGTTTATCTTCGCCACCGGTTACGGCTCCTCCGGCCTGCCCGAGCAATATCGCGACCGGCCGGCGCTGCAGAAGCCGTTTCAGCTCGACGCTCTCGGCAAGACGATCGAGGCCGCGCTTCGCGGCGGCTAGCGGATTTCCGGGGCGGTACGATCCGCAGAGACGATTTCCTGGATTACGCTGCGCTCCATCCAGGCTACAGGCTCGTCACAGACTGCTACTTCAACGTCGCGCCCAGCTGCTCCGAAAACGCTTCGTCGGTGCGGTCGAGCCTGAGCGGGGTGACCGAGACGTAGCGCTCGCGCAGCGCGGCGAGATCGGTGCCGTCGGCGGGCGTGTCGAGCATCGCGGTCCGTTCGAAGCCGATCCAGAAATAGGGATTGCCGCGGCCATCCCTGCGCTCGTCGATCCTGAGGAAGCCGAGATTGCGCTTGCCTTGCCGCGTGACGCGGATGCCCAGCACATCCTCCGGCGCGCAAGACGGAAAGTTGATGTTGATGACGGTGTCCTTCGGAACGCCGGCGGCAATCACCTTGCGCAGGATATCGGGCCCGAATTTGCGCGCCGTGTCCCACGGCGGCCGTTCGCGCGTCTCGACACTGAACTCCTGCGACAGCGCGAACGACGGCAATCCCAGAATCGTGCCCTCGAGCGCGCCGGCAATGGTGCCGGAATAGACGACATCCTCCGCGACATTGCGGCCCTTGTTGACCCCGGACAGCACCACATCGGGCAGCTTGGCACCCAGGATATGGCGGGCTCCCATGATGACGCAGTCCGTCGGCGTGCCGCGCACGGCGAAGTGCCGTGGGCCGACCTCGCGCAGACGCAAGGGATCGTTCAGCGACAGCGAATGCGAGACGCCGGACTGGTCGAGCTCGGGCGCCACCACCCAGACATCATCGGACAAGGCGCGCGCGATCTCCTCCACGACCTTGAGGCCGGGAGCGTGGATGCCGTCATCGTTGGTGCAGAGAATGCGCATGCGGAAGGTTCGATTCCTGAAAGCGGGTCTGAGCCGTCTTATCCGGCCAGGGCCGATCAGGCAAACCGGACGATTGCGGTCCGGCAGCTGGTTCCCTGGCTGATCCCGCTAGCGGCGAATGCGCCATTGCGGCAGGAAGCGCGCGAGCCGGCCTTCCGCACGCAGTTGCATCGCCGGAACGGCCGGATTCACGACGGAAGCGTCGATGACGCCGAGCGTCTTCAGCTGCGCCACGAAAGGGTCAGACGTCGGCTCCTGCGGAAAGCGTTCGCGTGCCACGGTGAGCGCCTTGTCGAAATCCGCAGCATTGACCCCGGGCTTGGCCCGCCGGCTCTGCACGAGATCGTCGTCCCAGAGCCGCGCGATCTCGATGTCGAGAACGCCGCGGAGGCGCTGATCGATGGCCTGGATCCCGGCACCTGTCACCGCCCATTGTCTTCCGACCCAGAAGATGTCGCGGTGCAAGGCCATGGACGGAGGGGTTCGCCTGGACGGGCCGGCAGGATAGCCGGCCGCCCGATATTCGCAACGCGATTCTCCTCATGCCGCGTTTTCGGACGCGAACCGGTGCCCACGGAAAACGCTTTAGTCGCGCGCGATCACCTTCAGCCCGCCCATATAGGGCTGGAGCACGTCCGGGACCGCGATCGAGCCGTCCTCCTGCTGATAGGTCTCCATCACGGCGATCAGCGCGCGGCCGACTGCGGTGCCGGAGCCGTTCAGCGTATGCACGAAGCGCGGCTTGCCGTCGGGCCCGCGCGAGCGCGCATCCATCCGGCGTGCCTGGAAGTCGCCGCAGACCGAGCAGCTTGAGATCTCGCGGAACATGCCGCCATCGCCCTGCCCGGGCATCCAGACCTCGATGTCGTAGGTTTTTTGCGACGAGAAGCCCATATCCCCTGCGCAGAGCGTCATTACGCGGTAATGCAGGTCGAGCTTCTGTAGCACCTGCTCGGCGCAGGACAGCATGCGCTCCAGCTCGTCCTTGCTCACTTCCGGCGTCGTGATCGAGACCAGCTCGACCTTGGTGAACTGGTGCTGTCGGATCATGCCGCGTGTGTCGCGTCCTGCCGCACCCGCCTCGGCGCGGAAGCACGGCGTCAACGCGGTAAGCCGCATCGGCAATTGCTTCTCATCGAGGATGGATTCTCGAGCGAGATTGGTGAGCGACACCTCGGCGGTCGGAATGAGGCCTAGGCGCTCGGTCTTCAGCCGCTCATGGTCTGGCGAGGCGAGCAGCTCGCCCTTGATCGCCCAGAACTGATCGTCCTCGAATTTCGGCAATTGCCCGGTGCCGAACATCACCTCGTTGCGCACCAAAAGCGGCGGATTGATCTCGGTGTAGCCGTGCTCGGTGGTGTGCAAGTCCAGCATGAACTGGCCGATGGCGCGCTCGAGACGCGCCAGCCCCTTCTTCAGCACGACGAAACGCGCGCCGGAGAGTTTTGCCGCCGCCTCGAAATCCATATAGCCGAGCGCGGTGCCGAGATCGTCATGCAGCTTCGGCGCAAATGCGTAGTTGCGCCTGTTGCCGAATACGTGATGCTGCACATTGCCGTGCTCGTCGACGCCATCGGGCACGTCGTCGAACGGAATGTTCGGGATCGCGGACAGCTCCTTGGTCAGCTCTTCGTCGGCAGCTTTCGCTGCCGCTTCGAGCTCCGGCATCGTGGTCTTGAGCTCGGCGACCTCGGCCATCAGCTTCGCCGCACGCGCATCGTCCTTGGCCTTCTTGGCATCGCCGATTTCCTTCGAGGCCGCATTGCGCCGCGCCTGCGCCTGCTCGGAGGCCAGGATCGCCGCACGCCGCTTCTCGTCGATCGCAAGCAGCGAGGCCGACATCGGCTTCAGGCCGCGCCGGGCTAGGCCGGCGTCGAAGGCTTGCGGATTGTCGCGGATCGCTTTGATGTCGTGCATGGCTGTCTTCCCGTCATGGCCGGGCTTGTCCCGGCCATCCACGTGTCTGCCGCCTTAGATCAAGTCGTGGATGCCCGGGTCAAGCCCGGGCATGACGAATCATGGGCTGAGCAGCGACATGATAGTGCGAAAGTGCCCTACTCCGCCGGCTTGGCCGGCGTCGACACGTCGGTGCCGGTGGCTTGCGACGAGGCCGCCGTCTTCTTCTCCACCATCGCCACCGCGATGATCGAGCCCTCATAGAGCGCCATCAGGGGGATCGCGAGGGAGCACTGGCTGAGCACGTCGGGCGGCGTCAGCACGGCCGCGATCACGAAGGCCATGACGATGAAATAGCGCCGCTTCTCGCGCAGCATCTTCGAGGTGACGATGCCGATCCGCCCGAGCAGAGTTAGGATCACCGGCAGCTGGAAGGCGATGCCGAAGGCGAAGATCAGCGACATCATCAGCGACAGATATTCGCCGACCTTGGGCAACAGCTGGATCTGCGCGGTCTCGTCACTGCCGGCCTGCTGCATGCCCAGCGAGAAGCGCACCAGCATCGGCAGCACGACGAAATAGACCAGCGCCGCACCCAGCACGAAGAAGAACGGGGTCGCGACCAGATATGGCAGGAAGGCCTGCTTCTCGTGCTTGTAGAGCCCGGGCGCGACGAACTTGTAGATCTGCGTCGCCACGATCGGGAACGAGATGAAGCCGGCCCCGAACAGCGCGAGCTTGAGCTGGGTGATGAAATATTCCAGCAATGCCGTGTAGATGAATTTCGAGTTCTCGGGACCCGCGATCCACACGAACGGCCAGACCAGCACGTTGTAGATCTGCTTGGCGAAGAAGAAGCAGAAGATGAACGCCACGCCAAAGCCGAGCAGCGCCTTGATCAGCCGCGAGCGCAGCTCGATCAGGTGGTCCATCAGCGGGGCTTTGCTGGCCTCGATATCGGCGTCGGTCATGACGCTTTGGCGTCCTTGATCGCTTCGGATGGCGCGGTATCCTGCGCAACCTTTGCCTGTTCGACCTCACGGGTGATCGCGAGCGGCTCGTTGGCGGCCGCATGCGCTTCGGCCTCCATGAAGGTCGCAGGCGTCGGGGTCTCCGGTGTCGTGGGCGTGACGGGCGGATCGACGGAAGTAGCGGCCGACGTCTCGGCCGGCTTGTCCAGCGCATCGACGCGAAGCGCGTCGCTGACGTCCTTCTGGAGCGAGGTCAGCGGATTGAATCCCGTGGCGGCTTCCTTGACCTCGTCGAAGCTCTTCTTGAGGTCGGCCATCTCGGCCTCGCGCATCGCCTCCTGGAATTGGCCCTGGAATTCGGCGGCCATCTTGCGCGCCTTGCCCATCCACTGCCCGACCATGCGCAGCACGCCCGGCAGCTCTTTCGGGCCGATGGCGATCAGGGCCACGACCCCGATGAGGACCAGTTCACTCCACCCGATGTCGAACATGAGGTCTTCCGTTCACGCGAAGCCGGAGCCGGCCCAATCCCTTGCGCGCAGGATCGGGGCCGCTACCCGCGTCTCGCGTGCTTCTCCCGGCTCAGACGGCCTTGCTGCCGACGTCGGATCGTGCCGCGGTCGGAGCCGCATTGTGCTCGATCGACTTGGCCGGCTCGGGCTTCTCGGCAGGCTTGTCGTCGTCCTGCATGCCCTTCTTGAACGCCTTGATGCCCTGCGCCACGTCGCCCATCAGATCCGAAATCTTGCCGCGGCCGAACAGCAGCAGGACCACTGCGATCACCAAGATCCAGTGCCAAATGCTGAGTGAACCCATCCTGCAACCCTCCAAACGCGCATGGCCGGGGACCCGGCCGATCTTCACCGAAACCTAGGCTTGGCAGGTCTCAAAAACAAGGACCAAGGCAGCGCCAATTCGCTGTCGGCGCTACGCAATCTTGCTAGTGTTAACTGTCGCAAGGGGCCCGTATTTCGCCGGGGCGTCACTCTTCGGCGCCGCCCTCGCCGCCCCCCTCATTGCCGCCTTCCGGCGGGCTCTCGGGCTCGACCGCAGGCGCGAGCGCGAGATCGAGGTCGTCGCCCGGTTCCAGCGGATCCTCGTCCTCCCGCAGCGCCGGATCATCCGACGGCGTCGGCACGCTGAAGCCGGTCGGCAGGCGCGAATCCAGAAGGCCAGTGCCCTTGAGCTCTTCCAGGCCCGGCAGGTCGCCGAGCTGCTCCAGGGTGAACTGCGACAGGAACTCCTCCGTGGTTCCAAAGGTGAGTGGACGGCCGGGCGTCTTGCGACGGCCGCGCGGCTTGATCCAGCCGGTCTCCAGCAGCACGTCGAGCGTGCCCTTCGACGTGACGACGCCGCGGATCTCCTCGATCTCGGCACGCGTCACCGGTTGGTGATAGGCGATGATCGCCAGCACCTCGATCGCGGCACGCGACAGGCGCCGGGTCTCGGTGCTCTCCCGCGTCATCAGCCAGGCCAGATCGCCGGCGGTGCGGAACGTCCATTTGTTGGCGACGCGGACGAGGTTGACCCCGTGCGAGGCATAATCGGCCTGCAATTGCTCGAGCGCAGCCTTGACGTCGACGCCCTCGGGCATGCGCTTGGCCAGCGTCGCGGTATCCAGCGGTTCACTCGAGGCGAACAGCAGTGCCTCCAGCAGCCGCAATTCTTCGGGGCGCGCCTGGGATTCGTTCTCCATCGGCTCGGCCTCTTCTACCCGCACTTCAGCCAGGCTTGCCATGGCAAATTCTCCTTCTTGCACTTAAGCGACCGGCGCATCAGGCGCAGGAGCTGCGTCCGGGACCGGTTTTGGGCGCCCCTTCCGGAAATAGATCGGCGCAAACGCCTCTTTCTGGTTCAGCTCGAGCTGACCTTCGCGCACCAATTCGAGCGCGGCGGCAAAGCTCGAGGCGAACACCGTTGCGCGCTGCGTCGGATCGGCGACATGCCGGATCAGGAAGTCATCGAGAACACCCCAATCATCCTGCTCGGTGATGCTGCCGACCAGCCGCTCCAGCGTGGCGCGCGCTTCGGCGAGCGACCACACCGTGCGCTTGGCCAGATGCACGCTCGCCAGCACGCGCGACTGGCGCTGCGCGGCATAGGCGGTGAGAAGGTCGTAGAGCGTAGCCGCGTATTTCGGGTGCTTGATCTCGGCGATCTGCTCGGGCTCGCCGCGCGGGAAGATGTCGCGCTGCAATTGCGGCCTGTTCATCAGCCGGTTGGCGGCTTCGCGAATGGCTTCCAGGCGGCGCAGGCGGTTGGCGAGCGCCGTCGCCATCTGCTCGGCGCTCGGGCCTTCTGCGCTCGGCGGCTCCGGCAGCAGCAGACGCGACTTCAGGAAGGCGAGCCATGCAGCCATCACCAGATAGTCTGCAGCGAGCTCCAGCCGGATCTTTCGCGCGGCTTCGATGAAATGGAGGTACTGGTCGGCCAGCGCCAGGATCGAAATCTTGGCGAGGTCGACCTTCTGCTGCCGCGCCAGCGCGAGCAACAGGTCGAGCGGGCCCTCATAGCCCTCGACGTCCACCACCAACGCCGGCTCACCCTCGGCGAGCTCTGCGGGCCGCCCGGTTTCAAATGATAGGATTTCTGCGGTCATGCCGATGCCGTGTTTGCCCGTGCGATCAATGCGTCCAGCTCAGTGCGTGCGGCCACGCGGTCGAACGGCTGCGGCGGCTTGCGTGCGGCGAGCGCGGCCTTCGCCCGCTCCAGCGCCCTGCCGGCCAGTTCAGGCGTCTCGCCGGCGACGTCGCGCATCTCCTCGATGTTGCCGTTGCAATGCAGGGCCACGTCGCAGCCGGCCGCGAAGATGGCGCGGGTCCGCTCGGCGATATTCCCCGACAGCGCGTTCATCGACACGTCATCACTCATTAACAAACCCTGGAACCCGATTGCGCCGCGAATCACGTCAGCAATCATTGTCGCAGATGTCGTCGCCGGATGGGCGGGGTCGAAGGCGCTAAACACAACATGTGCAGTCATGGCCATCGGCAGATCCGCCAGGGGCTTGAACGCGGCGAAATCGGTCCGCTCCAGCTCGTCCCGGGGCGTGTCGACGGTCGGCAGCTTGAAATGGGTGTCGGCGGTGGCGCGGCCATGCCCGGGAATGTGCTTGAGCACCGGCAGCACGCCGCCCTGCTCCAGGCCCTCGGTGACCGCGCGGGCAATCGCCGCGACTTTGCCCGGCTCCGTGCCGTAGGCCCGGTTGCCGATGACCACGTCAGCGCCCGGCACCGGCACGTCGGCCAGCGGCAGGCAATCCACGGTGATGCCGAGGTCGGCGAGATCGGCTGCGATCAGGCGGGCACTGAGGCGCGCTGCGATGAGCCCGAGGGCCGAATCAGTGTCGTACAACTTCGCGAATACGGCTCCCGGCGGATAAACCGGCCAGTGCGGCGGCCCCAACCGCTGCACCCGTCCACCCTCCTGGTCGATCAGGACCGGCGCATCGGGAGCATTCGCGACCGAACGTAATTCCGCAACCAGCGCAGCAACTTGCGCCGGTGTCGCGACATTGCGCTTGAACAGGATGAAGCCCCATGGGCGTTCGGCACGGATAAACTCCCGCTCGGCGGCGGTCGGTTCCGTTCCGGATACGCCGGTAATGAAGGCCCGCGTGCTCATAACGGCCGATTAACCCTGCCCCGTCAGGGGGTCAAGGAAACCGCCATTAATTCCTCTGGACGAAGCAGTCGGACAGGCCTGCGGCTTTCAGATTGTTGCAAGCCTGCGTCGCTTCCTGGACCGAGCCATAGGGTCCGGCGAAGGCGCGGTAGACGATCCCCTTGCCCTTATCGGTCAGATCGACCCGTTTGATCACCGGCGAGCGGGATCCGAGCACGCTGCCGTACTTGCCCTGAAGCACCCGGTAGGACGCGGCGGCGCTGTCCTCGCTCTGCTGCGAGGAGACTTGCACGATGTAGCCGCCGCCGCTGCTGGTCGGCGCGATCTGCGTCGGGTTGGTCGCGGCCATCCGCTGCGGCGGCTCGGCCGCCGGCGTCGATTGCGGCGCCAGCGAGAGCGGCTGGTTGGCACTGGCATTGGCCGAGGTCGGCGGACTGCGCGGCGCTGCAGGCGCAACTGGCGCAGCAACAGGCTTCGGCGCGGCAGGCGTCGGCTTGGCGGCAGCCGATTGCGGCACAGCGCTATCGGTCTGGTCACCCTTCACCGCCACGGTCCTGATCGGGCGCGGCGAATTGTTCGGCAGCGTGCCGTTGCTCGGGGTGGGCCCGGCGCTCGGTGGCGGCACGTTGGACGGCGACACGCTCGCCACCGACGGCGGGTTCGCATTCTGGTTCAGCGGAGGGAACACCACGCGCGGCCCGCCCGCCTTGGCATTGACGTCGACAGGCGCCTCCTCGCGCGGCACGATCTTTTCAGTGCCGTCACCGCTCACCATGCGGTCCGGCACCTTGGCTGCGGAGTCCGTCGGCGCCGGCACGATCTTGGTCGGCGTGTTGTCCGCCTTGATGATCGGCGGCTCGCCGCTGCGAGGCGAGCCGATATAGGTCTTGTAGGCGAACGCGGCTCCGGTGCCGACCACGGCAAGCGCCAGGATCGCCGCAACAGTCATCATGCCGCCGCGCTGCTTCTTCGGCTCCTCGACCTCTTCCTCGGGATAGTCGCTTTGGTAGGCGTAAGGGTCGTCGGGATAGGCCGGCTCGCGCTGATAGTCCTGCTCGCCCGTCTCCAGCCGACCAAAGAGCGCATCGTCGTAGCGCGACGGATCGGGCTGCGCATGCGGCTCCTGATATGACTGCTCCTGGTAGGCCTGACCATGCTGCTGATAGACCTGCTCCTGATACGCCTGGTCTTGATAGGAGTGGTCCTGGTAGGCCGGGGGGTAGGCTTGGGGCTGATGAACGACAGGCTCGGGCGCGGCAGGCTTGGCCGCGTAGCGATGCAGCGGGTGGACCGGGCTTACGGAGACGGGATAATCAGGCTCCGGCGCGGGTGCCGGCTGCGGTTGCACGTTGGCGCGCCGCATCCATGAGGGCGGCCCGGGCGGCGGCACCTGCTCGGCGTAGTCCTGCTGACCATCGACCTGGCGGTAATCGTCGTCCTGATAGCTCTGGGCGGGCGCTCCCGGTGGACGTGCCGTCGGCCGCGATTGCGCGGCGAACGGATCGGTCTGCCCGATCAAACGGGCGAGCTCGGCCAAGGGATCGCTTTCCGCCTTCGCATGCTGATCGCCACCGCGACCATAGTCATCGGAAGGAAACGGTCTGTCCTGATATCGTTCGGCCATCGTGATGATGCGTCCCTTCGGGAAAGCCGCGCGCCCCTCGACCAAGGCACGGCTTTCGACCCACAAGGCTTTCAACCAAGTCTAAGCGATCCGGCTTCTGCCGGTTACCCCCGAATTCCCCTTAAGTAGTTCGCCCCAAACTACCGCATCTCGTCCGGGGCATGGACGCCGAGGATGGCGAGGCCCGATGCCAGGACCGAGACGACGCCCTGGACCATTGCCAATCGCGCCTTTGTAAGATCTGCATCATTATTGATAATGAAGCGTAAATAGGGCAAATCACGCCCTTTCGTCCAAAGTGCATGAAATTCGCTGGCTAAATCATAGAGATAAAAGGCAATTCGGTGCGGCTCATGGGCCGCGGCGGCGGCTTCCAGCATGCGCGGATAAATTGCGAGGCGCTTAAGAAGATCGAGCTCGACGGGGTCAGACAGCCGTTCCACGGCCGACTCGGCGAGCCATGCGATCCGCGCGCCGGCATCCTCGGGGAGTTCCGGGAACACCTCGGCCCGGGCGTTGCGGAAGATCGAGTGGCCGCGGGCGTGGCCGTATTGGACATAGAATACCGGGTTGTCGCGCGACTGTTCCATGACCTTGGCGAGGTCGAAGTCGAGCACCGCGTCGTTCTTCCGGTACAGCATCATGAAGCGGACCGCGTCCTGGCCGACCTCATCCACCACCTCACGCAAGGTGACGAAGTCCCCGCTCCGCTTGGACATCTTCACCGGCTCGCCGTTGCGCAGGAGCTTCACGAGCTGGACGATCTTGACGTCAAGCGATCCCTTGGCCGAGGTCGTCGCCTTCACCGCCGCCTGCATGCGCTTGATGTAGCCACCGTGATCGGCGCCCCAGACGTCGATCATCTCGGCAAAGCCGCGGTCGAACTTGTTCTTGTGATAGGCGATGTCGGAGGCGAAGTAGGTGTAGGAATTGTCCGACTTGATCAGCGGACGATCGACGTCGTCGCCGTAGGCGGTCGCCTTGAACAGCAACTGCTCGCGATCCTCCCAATCCTCCACCGGCGCGCCCTTCGGCGGCGGCAGGCGCCCTTCATAGATGTCGCCCTTGGCCTTCAGGAAATCGATGGTCTCGGCAACCTTGTTGTTGCCGGTCTCGATCAGCGATCGCTCCGAGAAGAACACGTCGTGGCGGATGTTGAGGGCGGCGAGATCGTCCTTGATCTCGTCCATCATCATCGCGATCGCCTTGGCACGCACGGTCGGCAGCCATTCGGCCTCGCTCTTGGCGAGCAGCTTGTCGCCATGCTCCTTCGCAAGCGCCGCGCCCACCGGCTTCAGATAGTCGCCGGGATAGAGACCTTCCGGAATGGCACCAATGTCCTCGCCGAGCGCCTCGCGATACCTCAGAAACGCAGAGCGCGCGAGCACGTCGACCTGGGCGCCGGCATCGTTGATGTAATATTCGCGCGTGACGTCGTGGCCTGCGAACTGGAGCAGGCTCGCCAGAGCGTCACCGAACACGGCGCCGCGGCAATGGCCGACATGCATCGGCCCGGTCGGATTGGCCGAGACGTATTCGACATTGACCTTGGAGCCGCCGTCGACGCGGCCGTAATCGGGGCCCTCGCGCAGCACCGTCCGGAGGGCTTCCGCCCAGGCAGCCGGCTTCAGCGTCAGATTGATGAAGCCGGGACCGGCGACGTCGACCTTGGCGATCAGCGCGTCGGAACGCAGTCGTTCGGCAATCTGCTCGGCGAGATCGCGCGGCTTTGCCTTTGCCTCCTTTGCAAGCACCATGGCGGCGTTGGTCGCCATGTCGCCATGGGAGGCATCGCGCGGCGGCTCGACCACGACGCGGGAGAAATCGATGCCCTCGGGCCAGCTGGAATCCGCCGCAAGCGCGCGGCAGGCAGCGTGCACGCGTGCGAGCACGTCGGCGAAAAGATGCAGCGATGAGGATGTCTGGGGCATGGCCGCCGCCTAACGCAAATCCGGGGTCGAGTCAAAGAGCCGCTGGTGCTCGGTTAAGGCGAAGCGGTCGGTCATTCCGGCTATGAAATTGCCGATCCGGCGGGCCCGGTCACCCTCGTTGTCCGCCTCCGACCCCAGCAGCCATTCCGGCGGCAGCTCGCCAGGGGATTTCTGGTATTTTGCGAACAGGTCGAATAGGATCTGCTCGGCCTCCCCCATCACCCGCATCACCCGCTCATGGCGGTACATGTGCTGGTACAGGAAGGCCTTGATGGCGGCCTCTTCCTCCGCCACCTCGGCGGGAAACGCGACCAGCGCCCGGCTCTGCCGGCGCACGTCTTGGGCCGATTGCGGCTTCACCGCGGCGAGGTTCTTCCCTGTCTCCGCGAACACCGCTCCGATCAGATGCGAGATCAGTTCGCGCACCAGTTCGGCACCGCGCCGGACGTCTTCGAGATCGGGATAATGCGTCGCAGTCTCGGCGATGATCTCGGCGGTGAGCGGCATCGCCTTGAGATCGTCGAGCTGGAACAGGCCGGCGCGCAGACCGTCGTCGATGTCGTGGGCGTCATAGGCGATGTCGTCGGCGATCGCGGCGACCTGCGCCTCCAGGGAGGCAAAGCTCCACAATTCGAGATCGTAGGTCTTGACGTACTCGGCGATCCCGACGGGAACGCCGTGCTCGTGGTAGCGTCCGACCGGGGCGCCGCTACGATCGGTCAACGGACCATTGTGCTTGACGATGCCCTCCAGCGACTCCCAGGTCAGGTTGAGCCCGTCGAACTCGGGATAGCGGTGCTCGAGCGAAGCCACGACGCGGAGCGTCTGGGCGTTGTGGTCGAAGCCCCCGAACTCCTTCAGGCAGGCATCCAGGGCCCGCTCCCCGGCATGCCCGAACGGCGGATGACCCAGGTCGTGCGCCAGTGCCAGGGTCTCGGTGAGGTCCTCATCGAGCCCGAGCTGACGGGCCAGCGCGCGGGCGATCTGGGCCACCTCCAGCGAATGGGTCAGCCGGGTGCGGTAATGGTCGCCCTCGTGGAACACGAACACCTGAGTCTTGTACTTGAGGCGGCGGAACGCGGTGGAATGGATCACCCGGTCGCAATCCCGCCGGAACGGGCTGCGGGTCCGGCTCGGGGGCTCGGCGACCAACCGGCCGCGGCTGCGATCGGGGTCGCAGGCATAGGGCGCGCGGGGGGCTGCCATTCCGACGGACACGGCGAATTTAGTCCCTATCCATTTGATTCTGCGTATGGTGGCACTTAACTATGTCAGGCGCGGGATACCAACTGAATTGGGTATGAGCGCGGGACTATCGGAGACCAGCAATGACGACTGCCGTGACCATCAGCGACCGGGCCGCACGCCGGATTGGGGAGATCCTCAAGGGCGAAGGGTCGGGCGCGATGCTGCGCATCTCGGTCGAGGGCGGCGGCTGCTCCGGCTTCCAGTACAAGTTCGACATCGACCGTGCCCGCGCCGACGACGATCTCGTGATCGAGCAGGACAACGCGGTGGTGCTGGTCGATTCCGCCTCGCAGCCGTTCCTGGCGGGATCGCAGGTCGATTTCGTCGACGACCTGATCGGCGCCTCGTTCCGCGTCAACAATCCCAACGCCACCGCGTCCTGCGGCTGCGGGACGAGCTTCTCGGTCTAGCGCGCTTACGCGCCCGTTATCTGCCTTTCCTCGTCCGTCCAGGCCACCTCGGTCGGCGTCAACTCCGGCTGGAGCGGTGCGTCCTCCGACATTACGTGGCCGTCCAGCGCCCGCAGCAGCGCTCCGACCAGCGCCGGCTTGCGCAGCGGCTTGGCCAGGAAGTCCGACATGCCGGCTTCGCGGCAGATCTTGATGTCCTCGGGGAAGGCATTGGCGGTCAGCGCGACGATCGGCAAGGCTTCGAAGCGCCCGCCCAGCGCGCGGATCGCGCGGGTGGCGGCGAGCCCGTCCATGTCGGGCATGCGCACGTCCATCAGCACGACATCGTAATTGCCTTCGGAGGCCGCCGCGACGGCTTCGGTCCCGTCGGTGACGACACGCAGCTCGACGTCGAAAGCCCCCAGCATCTTGCTCACGACCATGCGGTTGACCGCATCGTCCTCCGCGACCAGCACCTTCAGCGGCCGGTCGAGGCCGGCGATCCGCGCCTTGAGCTCGTCGGCTTCGTCGCGCCCGCCAGCCTGATCGGAGGCCTGCGCCTGACTCCAAGGCAGCACCAGCGTGAAGCGGAAGGCCGAGCCCTCGCCAGGCGTCGACGTGACGCCGATCGTGCCGCCCATCTGCTCGATGATCCGCCTTGAGATCGCAAGGCCGAGGCCAGTGCCGCCGAAGCGGCGGCTGATCGAGGCATCGGCCTGGGCGAAGTCGCTGAACAGCAGGTCGAGCTTGTCGGGCGCGATGCCGATGCCGCTGTCGGTCACCGTCCATACGGCGGTCGCCAGCAGGTCGCGCCGCGCCTGGCAGGTCGCCGATATCGTCACCTCGCCTTCGTCGGTGAACTTCACGGCGTTGGAGGCGAGATTGAGCAGCACCTGGCGGATGCGCGCGGCGTCGCCGCGGAGCGTCGGCGGCAGGTTCGGATCGAGCTCGACCTTGATCGTGAGCCCCTTGCTCTTGGCGCTGGCGCGCACCACGGTCGCAACCGTCTCGGCCAGCGCTTGCGGCGCGAAGTCGATCGCCTCGAACTGGAAGCGGCCGGCTTCCAGCTTGGAGAGGTCGAGAATGTCGTTGAGGATGCGCTGGAGATTGTCGCCGGACTCGCGGATCGTGGTGACGGCCTCGCGCTGCTCCGGATCGAGCCTGGTTTCGAGCAGCATGCTGGCAAGACCAAGCACGCCGTTCATGGGCGTGCGGATCTCGTGGCTCATCACCGCCAGGAAGTCGGACTTGGCGCGGCTCTCGGCCTCCGCCTTTTCCGCGCGCCAGCGCTCGGTGACGTCGCGCCCGAAGCCGCGATAGCCGAGGAAATGACCGTCACGGTCATGGGCCGGCTTCGCCGTCAGCGACCACAGCCGCGCCTCGCCGCCTGCGACGACCTTGAGGTTCATCTCGTGCAGCGGCTCGGCCTGCTCCATCAGGCCGACGATGTTGTAGGCGGCGCTCTTGTCCTCGGGGCAGAGCATGTCGAGCACGTCGGCGAATTGCGCGCCCTTCAGCTGCGCAAGCGGCAGCTGCGCCACCGCCGCGAAGCGCTCGGGCACGTCGACGAGGCGTCCCTCGGCATCGGTCTGCCAGAGCCAGTCGCTGGCGTTCTCCTGGAAGTCCTTCAGCAGCAGCGAGATGATCTCGGTCTGGCGCTCGAGCTCGAGCTGGGCCTTGAGATTGCCGAGGAAGAGGTTGCCCTGGGAGACGATGTTGCGCGCCATGAAGAACGCGAACAGCAGCAGGAACACCGCAGTCACCAGATATGGCCCGGTGCCGCTCAAGAGCAGCGAACCGGCGCAGGCGATCGTCATGGTGGCGAGATAGACGAGGCCCGCGCGCGGGAAGGTCGAGAGCGTGAAGGCGCCGCCTGACATCATGCCGACCATCAGGCAGGCCAGAATCAATTGACTGGTCGGCTCGATGCGGCTGAACAGAGCGAGCGGCAGCGCGCACCAGATCGCGGCGAGAAAAAACGCTTGCCGCAGCATCTGCCGTGCCGCGCGCGGCGATGCCTCCTGCGGCGGGTTCTGACGCGACTTGTGCCACGACCGCACCGCGAGCGAGGCGGTGGCGGCGAGCGTCAGGCCCCAGATCGCGAGGAAGTCGTTCCAGCCCCTGCCCCAGAACAGGATCAGCACGATGGCGACGTTCAGCATCGTCACAGCCATCGTCACGGGGATCAGCTGGGTCACCGCGTCGATCTGCTTGGCGCGGATGCGGCGGATCTCGCGCTCGCTGAGATCGGCCGTCAGACCGTCCTCGATCTCGAAGCCGCCGAGCCAATACAGGAACGCGCCGATCAGGCCGTCACGCGGCTGAGTTCGCTTCATCGCCTTGTCCGGCCATCCATCCGAGGAACCTCTTGACGATCAATGGCCTGCGGCCTGCTTAAGCCGGGTTAATTTTGTGGGAGATTTTGCGGCCGCCTTGACGGGCGCGTTTGCATTTTGTTCTAACCAAGACCCCTGCCCGGAGCCCTTCTCAATGCCCATCAGAGTAGCGACCTGGAACGTGAACTCGGTCCGGCAGCGGATCGATCTGCTCCTGACCTGGCTGAAAGAGTGCCAGCCGGACATCGTCTGCCTGCAGGAGATCAAGTGCGTCGACGAGGCCTTTCCGCGGCTGGAGATCGAGGCGCTCGGCTACAACGTGGTGACGCACGGGCAGAAGACGTTCAACGGCGTCGCCCTGCTCTCCAAGCTCCGGTTCGACGAGACCAAGTCGGGCCTCGCCGGCGACGACGAGGATACCCATGCCCGCTTCCTTGAAGGCGTGGTGACACTCAAGTCCGGCGTGCTGCGCATCGCCTGCCTCTATCTGCCCAATGGCAATCCGGTCGGGACCGACAAATATCCCTACAAGCTCAAATGGATGTCGCGGCTTCTTGATTATTCGAAAGAGCGACTCAAGGAGGAGGTCCCGCTGATCCTGGCCGGCGACTTCAACGTCATCCCGCATGCCCGCGACGTGCACAATCCAGCCGCCTGGACCGAGGACGCCCTGTTCAAGACCGAGACGCGCGAGAGCTTCCAGTCCCTGCTCGGCCTCGGCCTCACCGACGCCTTGCGCGCCGTCACCGACGAGGGCGGGCTCTACACCTTCTGGGACTATCAGGCCGGGGCCTGGCAGAAGAACCAGGGGCTGCGGATCGACCACCTGCTGCTGTCGCCGCAGGCCAGCGACAGGCTCGCCAATGTCGGCATCGACAGCTATGTGCGCGGCTGGGAGAAGCCCTCGGACCACGTGCCGGTGTGGGCGGATCTGGATCTCGAGGCGGCGTAAGCTATCAGCATCGTCATTCCGGGGCGGCTCGAAGAGCCGAACTCCGGTGCGCAATTGCGCACCTGAGAATCTCGAGATTCCGGATTCGATGCTTCGCATCGCCCCCGGAATGACGGCGTGTCGTGCCTACTCCCGACGCCCCTGCACCCATTGCTCCAGCATTTGCAGGGCCATGGCGCGGTCGTCGTCGGAGGCCTTGGCGAAGGCGCGGTTGTAGCTTTCCTTGATCCAGACCTCGTCGACACCGGCGCTGTCGCGCGCCAGCGTCAGCCACATCAGGCCGCGCGCAGCCTGCCGCGGCAGGCGGTCGCCGTTGAACAGCATCTGGCCGAGCAGCGCCTGGGCCTGGTGCTGGCCCTTCTGCGCGGCGAGGCCAAGCCAGCGCGCGCCATAGCGGAAGTCCTCGCGCGAGGCGTCCGGGGTCTTCAGGTACAGACGGGCGAGGTCGTACTGCGCGTCCGCGTTGCCGAAATAGGATGCGGCATAGGAGAACATCTCCCGGGCGCGGTCGGGGTCGGCCTTGACCTTCGAATTCGGGATGCCGGCCAGGTAGTAGCGGCCGAGCGCGACGAAGGCGTTGGCTACGATCTGCGCCTGCGGCGCCGACGGGCTGTCCTCGGCATGCGCGTTGGCGATCCGGCTGAAATATTCGAAGGCACGCAAATCGTCCTGGGCGACGCCGTCGCCGTTGGCGTACATGCGGCCGAGCTTCCACTGCGCGATCGGGTGGCCACCCTCGGCGGCATATTGCAAGGCGCTGAGCGAGGTTTCCTGGGTTGCGACCGCAGGCGGAACCTTGGTGCGCACCGCACCCGCAGCGCCGGGCAAGGTCGTCACGACCGGGATGGTGGCGTCCTTCGGGTTGACCGGTGCACCGTCGAAGGCGAACGCCGGCGCGGCCAGCGCAGCCGCCCCCAACACAAACGCAACCGTGGCACGCCTAAATGTCCGCATAGCACTGTTTCTCGTGCGCGCCGCCCGGATGGGTCACTGCCCCCCCGACCGCCGGTCCAACCTGCTGAGCATATTTCCAGAGCGCACCCGACGTGTGGTTAGTCGCGCGGGCGCTCCATTTGGTTCTGCGCTGGGCGAGTTCGGCGTCGCTCAATTTTACGTTAAGGGTCCCATTGACCGCGTCGATCTCGATGATGTCGCCGTCCTCGAGCAGCCCGATCGGGCCGCCGACCGCCGCCTCCGGCCCGACATGGCCGATGCAGAAGCCGCGGGTGGCGCCAGAGAAGCGGCCGTCGGTGATGAGCGCGATCTTGCCGCCCATGCCCTGGCCGGTCAGCGCTGCCGTGGTCTGGAGCATTTCCCGCATGCCGGGACCGCCCTTCGGCCCCTCGTAGCGGATCACGATGACTTCGCCCTCGCGGTAGGTGCGGTTCTGGACCGCCTCGAACGCATCCTCCTCACGGTCGAAGCACCTGGCCGGACCGGTGAACCTGAGGTTGGACATTCCCGCGACTTTCACGATCGCACCTTCTGGCGCCAAATTGCCCTTCAGGCCGACCACACCGCCAGTCACGGTGATGGGCTTGTCTGCCGGGTGCACCACGTCCTGGTGCGGATTCCATTTCACGCTCTTGAGGTTTTCGGCGATCGTGCGGCCCGTGACGGTAAGGCAATCACCGTGCAGGAAGCCGTTGTCGAGCAGCGTCTTCATCAGAAGCGGAATGCCACCTACTTCAAACATGTCTTTGGCGACATAACGGCCGCCCGGCTTCAAATCCGCGACATAAGGTGTCTTTTTGAAGATTTCGGCGACGTCGAACAGGTCGAACTTGATGCCGACCTCGTGCGCGATCGCCGGCAGGTGCAGCGCAGCATTGGTCGAGCCGCCGGACGCGGCGACCACGGCGGCCGCATTCTCCAGCGCCTTGCGGGTGACGATGTCGCGCGGCCGGATGTTCTGGGCGATCAGGTCCATCACCTTCTCGCCCGCCGTCATGCAGAAGGCGTCACGAATCTCGTAGGGCGCGGGGGCACCGGCCGAGTACGGCAGCGCCAGACCGATCGCCTCGGAGACAGTCGCCATGGTGTTGGCGGTGAACTGCGCGCCGCAGGCGCCGGCCGAGGGGCAAGCGACGCGTTCGATCTCGTCGAGATCCTCGTCCGACATGGCGCCGACCGAGTGCTTGCCGACCGCCTCGAACATATCCTGCACGGTGACCTGCTGCCCGCGGAAGTTGCCGGGCAGGATCGAGCCGCCATAGATGAAGATCGAGGGCACGTTGAGGCGGACCATCGCCATCATCATGCCCGGCAGCGACTTGTCGCAGCCGGCAAGGCCGACGAGCGCGTCATAGGCATGACCACGCACGGTCAGCTCGACCGAATCGGCGATACACTCGCGCGACGGCAGCGAGGAGCGCATGCCGTCGTGACCCATGGCGATGCCGTCGGTCACGGTGATGGTGCAGAATTCGCGCGGCGTGCCGCCGGCCGATGCCACGCCCTTCTTCACCGCCTGTGCCTGGCGCATCAGGGCGATGTTGCAGGGAGCGGCTTCATTCCAGCACGAGGCAACGCCGACGAAGGGCTGGTGGATCTGCTCGGTGGTCAGACCCATGGCATAGAAGTAGGACCGATGCGGCGCGCGCGCAGGGCCTTCCGTCACGTGACGGCTCGGCAGCCTCTGCTTGTCGATCTTCGCGCCCATCGCAACCAGCTTCCCCGGCCAACCCTTTCAGACCCGAAAAATCAGAGCCAAGATTTGAATCGACCTTGGGATTTTCTCGTCGCCTTCGAAGACCGCCGCTGCACTCTAAAAGATTAGAGCGATTTTATTCATGTTCGGGTGTGGCCAAAAAGCGGCGGCGGTGCGAACCGCCGGTGATGAGAGTTAAATCCGGGATGGGTGTTGCACAAGCAGCACAATCGTTACCGGAAAGACACGGGCATAGCTACCTTGATACCTCGCCTCGCAACGGTTCACAACCTTCTCTTTTGCGGCAGATGGACTGAACTCCATGCCAGCCGCACGAAAGCACATGCCTCGACTGAGTCGGGTCCGCAGCTCGGGATAAGGATCGTGCTCAGGAACGTGTCCCGGACAAGCTGCAACGCTTTGAGCGTCGCAGCGCAGAGCCGGGACCCAGGGCGATACGGCACGATGCCGCGACGTGGGCCCCGGCTCTGCAGCGCACCGCTGAAGGAGCGCTGCGCTGCGTCCGGGGCACGAGAGCGATGGAGCGCACGCCCTCCCAAATCGTCATTGCGAGCGCAGCGGTCGCGGTAGGGACGCTCATTGCTGAGCGCCCCCCGCACAGATCCGTACGTGCGGCTTTCCCGCATACGGCTCCCACCTCGGGTGAGTGACGGCGAAGCGTGTTCGGGGCCAAGGATGGAGGATTTGTGGCTTGGGGAGCAAGTCGGAGGCAAGCCGCGCAACCCGCTGCCACGTCGTGCCGTCGGTCTGGCTGCGGCGCCGAAGCATTCGCCTCCAGTGTTCGATGACGAAGTAGCGGAAGGCGGCAAGCGCTCGGCTGTTGGTCGGCACCGCATGGTAATTGAAGTACCCGGTGACGACCTGCCGCAGCCATTTGCCCTGTTCGAGCACCGACTGGTGCATGCGCCGTTGCAGCCCCTGCTTCACGGCTTGCAGCTTCGCCCGCATGCGATCCTTGCGAGACTTGCGCCTGATCTGGAACTTGCCTTGCCTGGATCGGCCGCAGATGAAGGTGAAGCCGAGGAAGCTGAAGGTCTCCGGCTTGCCGAGCCCGCGACGCCGGCGGTTGTCCTCCGCATGGCGTCCGAACTCGATCAGCCGGGTCTTCTCGGGATGCAGTGACAGCGCGAACTCCTTAAGCCGTATGCGCAGTTCTTCGAGGAAGTGCCGGGCCTCATCCTCATGCTCAAAGCCGACAATGAAGTCGTCGGCGTATCGCACGATGATCATGTCACCCGTGGCCTCGCGCCGTCGGAAGCGTTCGGCCCACAGATCAAGGGCATAGTGCAGGTAGATGTTGGCAAGCAGCGGCGAGATCACCGCCCCTTGCGCTGTCCCCTGCTCGCTGACCCTGACCGTCCCTTCTTCGAGGACACCCGCCTTGAGCCATTTGCGGATCAGGCGGATGATGCGCTGGTCGCCGATCCGATGCTCTACGAAGCGGATCAGCCATTCCTGGTCCACCGTGTCGAAGAACGCCCGGATGTCGGCGTCGACAATGAAGTTCACCTTTCTGCGCTCGATTCCGACCATGAGCGCATTCATCGCATCGTGCGTGCTGCGCCCGGGCCGGAACCCGTACGAGAACCCGAGGAAGTCTTCCTCATAGATCGCGTTGAGCACAGCGGCCGTTGCCCGCTGGACGATCTTGTCCTCAAGGGCCGCAATCGCCAGGGGTCGCTGCCGTCCGTCCGGCTTCGGGATATAGACCCGCCGCGACGGCTGTGGTCGATACGCGCCCCGGTGGATACGAGCATGCAGGTCCTCGAGATTGGCCTTGAGGTTTTGCTCATAGTCCCGCCACGTCACCCCGTCCGCGCCCGCCGCGGCATGCTTCTTCAGCGCGAAGAACTCCGCCGCGAGCAGGTCGGGATTGATGTGGTGGAGCAGCGCGGTGAACCTCTCCTTCTTCCTTTCCCTTGCCGTTCGCCGTATGCGTTCCAGCGCAGGTGTCACGCTTGTCCGGCTCGGCGTCCGGGACGTGCTTTGCTGGTCCGCATTCCCCTCGGTCACGGCCCTTTGCTCCACCTGCTCCTCCGCGGATCGCTCCGCTTCGTTCGCCGGCTTCCCAGCTACTACGGCCGCATCCGACTTCCCGCACCTGTTCATCATCGGCTTCGGCTCCTCGCCTTCCCGATGCGGACCTTGGAGGCTTGTTGCCATCGGCCAGATGCGGGACCTCCCAGGTTCCGACACGATCCCTTCCTGCGTGATGGGGTCTTCGACCACGGCAGAGCGTCAGTCCCTCGCATAGCGGGACCGCACATGTTGCCTTCGACGTTGCTTACCGTCTCGGCCTCTGCGAGTTTCTGTCTTTCGCGGCTCAATAGCCCACCCCACAGGATCGCTGTGTACGCTTCGCAGCCGCCGTCACCGGCGACCACGCAACACTCGCTACCGGGCGCCCGCTACGGCCTACCCGGACCGGTCTTCCACCGGCTGGATCGCGCCAGCTTCTCCTGGCGCACAAGCAATCCAGAGTCTCTCCGCGGTGGGATTCTGGATTGCTTCGCTGCGCGCGCAATGACGGAGTATGAGGCAGCAGCGTCGCTCGTTCGGCTCGTATTTCAAATCGCAGACATGCCTTCGCATCCTCGCGGCGCATTTCGCCCGAGCCTTGCTTGTCTCGCCGCCCTCTTGAGCCAAGAGGGCGCAGGGAAGGCCGGGTGCCGGCGGCACCCGCGGTCCGCTGCGCGAAAAAGCACGCGCAAAGAAGACCGCACAGCAGCATACAGGTGAAGCCCAACACACGGCCTTCCCTGCGCGATGGTCGGACGGCTTATGCCGCGCTCTCCCGGGAGCCGAGTTCGTTCTGGCCTCCCTCACTCTCGCAAAAGTCGCCGGCACCGCGCCGGTTGACGCGAGGGCCGCATTCGCCAGAGCTTGACCGTAGCAACGACGGCCAGGACCACACGGTTTTGCGGTTCGTTGGCGCCGCAGGGTTCGACGGCGTTGTGCACGTTGCCATCGACATGCCGGCGCGACGAACCTGACAGCGCCGCTCGTCCGTACGAAGCCTCGGGCTCACGGAGAGCAATCCGCCCCGCCCTCGGCATCTCGTACACGACGCTGCCGCGTCCACCGCAAGCCCGGCTCGCGACAATGACGACCGCATGATCGCCCCTCGAGATGAGCCGGGATGGGCGACACATACGATATTTCCGAATTTCGGTAAAGCGGAATGTTTTTGCGCGGGTGGGTTGACAGAGACGCGACACAGGCACGATGCCGTAGCCCGGATGGAGCGCAGCGCAATCCGGGAAAGTGCAAGATGCCGCGCGAGCGGCCAACGGCGGGAGCTCTCGCCGGGAGTCGGGCACCGACGGCCCAGCGACACCGAACATCAGGACCGCCCGCGCAAGCGTTGCGCCTGGGCCCAGGCGACTGCGACGTCGCGTGGCGGGACATCGACGCGCTTGATGGGCGTCAATTCGCCGGAGGCCGAGACGATCGCCGTCTCTTCGCGGCGGCAGCGCGTGCAGACGAAGCGAACCTCATGCGGGGACGCCGACCAGTTCGACCGCTTCACATTGGCCGCCATCGGCCAGGCATCGCAATGCGAGCACGACACCAGAAAACGACCGGGATCGAGCATACCCATTCCATTGGACTCCGCGTCCTGCCGCCTCCTTCAATGATTGATCCATGTGAATCGTTCCGGTGTTCAAGCACCGCTGGCCCTTGGCTCCGGCCGCTACCGGTTCCACGCATCCGCAAAGCGTCGGGTGGACGATTGCGTTGCGACCTCACCGGTGGCGTCGCGCGATTGCGATCCCCTGCAAGTGTCCCGCTCAGCGGGCCCCCTTGAGGGTGCAGGAGGTCGTGCAGGTGACCGTCGTGCCGCGGTCGCACGCTTTGCAAGCGCTGACGCACTGGTTCATGTCGCGTGGATTGTAGCTGTAGTTTCGCAACGGACAGGCGGGCGTCGTCGAACCGGTGATGTCCTGCTCCTGATCGCAGGCCGCCGTCATGAGCGCGAATATGATCACTGCAACGAGGCGCATGGGATTGCCCTGTCAGGCATGGCAAATCACACTCACGAGGCGCGCTGCATTGCAACGAACCCCGGCCTTCCCACCACGAGCGTCGCCGATCAGCGATACTCGCTTGCTGCAAGAATGCGCGCCAAACGTTAAGAACGGATTTCAGCAGGCTTCAGGCCGCAGCTGTCGTCGCGATCGCCTGCCGGATATCGACGGCCAGCTGACGGTACTGTTCCCCGAGCTTCAAATAGAACTCGCGCTTGCTGCTGTCGGTGGCGAGCTTGGCGATCAGCTCGCATTCGGCGGTGAGCGTCTCGAACCGTTCGAGCCTGTCCTCGAGATGTGTCATCGGCGTGTCCCCATCAGACGCCTCAGGGACGTCCAACCTAAGCCCGGGAAATAGGTCACGGCGAACATCGTTATAGAGTAGCATCTTTTTTCCGTGTCGGACCGCAAGGCACGGCTATTTCTGCTCCAGCCGCCACACGCCGTCCCAATTGGGATCCGGCGGATTGGCCGCAAACTGCGCGATGCGGCCGAGCATCGTGCGCGAGGGGCCGTCGCCGGGGATCGCCTCGAGCGCCGCGTTGAAGGCGGCGCGCGCCTCGTCGAAGCGCCGGCCGCGATAGGCGGCGAGAGCATCGGCATAATGCGTGCGCAAACTTGCTTGCGCCTCAGTGAGTGCGCCCGACCTCGCCATCACCTCGAAGATCGCCTGCGGCGCGCTTTGGCCCGCGACTGCCAGACGATCGATCTCGCGCAATTCCAGGCGCGACCCGATCCCGTCCGCAGTCGCCTGCGAGATCAGGATGCGGGTGCCGTAGACCTTGTTGACGGCCTCCAGCCGCGAGGCGAGGTTCACGGCATCGCCCATCACGGTGAAGCTCATCATCAGCTCGGATCCGATGCTGCCGGTCAGGACCTCGCCCGTGGCGATGCCGATGCGCAGATCGCACGGCGCCGGCATGGCGCGGATGCCGAGCAGATCCGGCAGCTGCTTCTGCAGCGCAGGCACCTGATCGGCCATCTCGACCGCGGCAAGTCCGGCGAGCAGACCCTGCTCGTCCTCCTCGATGAAGGGAGGTCCCCAATAGGACATGATGGCGTCGCCGATATATTTGTCGATGATGCCGCGATTGTTTCTGATCCGAGCGGACATCACCGTGAAATAGTGGTTCATGACCTTGACGAGGCCGCGCGGGGTCATGCCCTCGCTCATCGAGGTGAAGCCGCTCATGTCGCAGAACATGATGGTCATCACCCGGCGCTCGCCGTCGATGGCGACCTCCGGTCGGTCGATCAGGCCCTGCACCACCTTCGGGTCGATGTAACGGCCGAAGGTCTCGCGAATGCGCTCGTTTTGCCTGAGCTGCTCGATCATGCGGTTGAAGGCCGCAGCGAGCTCGCCGATCTCGTCCTGCGTCGAGACGGTGATGGGCTTGTCGAACCGGCCCGCCTCGACCTCGCGGGCGCCGGCCAGCAGCAGCCGTACCGGGCGCGTGATGCCGCTGCTCACCAGCAGCGCAAAGACGAAGCCGACGATCGCCGCGAGCAGGGTCACGACGCCCGAAACGATGATCGCCTGATGCTGGCGGCTGATCACCTGCGACGTCGAGAAATAGACCTGCGTCAGCATGTCGGCGCGGACCGCATCGACCTTCCGATTGAACGCATCGCGCAGCGTGTCGAGGTGTTCCAGCGTGCCACGGGCCTCGGCCATATCCTTGGCCTCGACCTGCTTGAGCAGTTTCGCATTGCCCTCGTCCAGATCGCGCCGCAGCTCGGTGACGGCACTTTCGATCCGGACATCGAGCCGTGCCAGCGCGGCATTGTCGGAATACGTCCTGGGGTCGTCGATGATCGCGTTGATGAGCTTCCGTGCCGCCTCGGCCTCCTCCTCGAACTTCCGGTCCAACGCCTCGAAGTTGCGAAGCCGCGCCGCATAGGCCTCCTCGTCCGACGGCGACTCCATCCTGGTCATCACCATCCGCCGCAGCGCCAGCGCCCGCTCCAGCGAGCGGATGTTCGCGCGCGCCAGATGGCTATAGGCCGGGATGTAGCGGTTGGTCAGCTCGTCGAGCAAAATGCCGACCTGGCTGGACATCACCATCGACAGGATCGAGGTGACCAGCATCAGGACGATCAATCCGAGAGCGATGCCGACGATCTTGCGCCGGATCGACTGGTTGAAAATCGGCATAGGTGCAGGGCAAAGGCTGAAAGGATGAAGCGAGGGAACTCATACACCGGATTTGGCCGACGGAACACGCGCAATCTGGCCGTTCTGACGTCCTGTGCCGTGCGCAATCGTCGCGCGAGCCCTGATCGTTAACAAAGGTTAAAACCGCTGCCTCTTCCGCCCTTTCGGAAGTTCCCCAGTTCCAATCCGTATTTTGCCGCATTGTTGCGACAGCTTGAGGATGCGACACGATGCCGATGCATCGTTCGATGCCTTGATTCGCAAGCCGCATGTGCGGACCTTGGTTTGTAGTGGTTTCGCAGGGGGGACCATCGAATGAACCAGTGCCTACGCTCGCTCGCGTGTGTCGTTGCCGTGGCCGCAATGGCCCTCCTTCCTGCCGAGCTGGCGGCGAAGAGCAGTCACAAATCATCCGCACCGAAGAAGACGCATGAGGCGAAAGGCGGCAAGCATCGCCACGCCGCCGCCGGCAAAGCGCGCCACGGCAAGCACGCCGAGGCCCAGCGCAAATCGAAGAAGACGGTCGAGGAGCCCGCGGACAAGCCGGCGCCGCCGCCGCTGACCGGCGATCTGGCCGCGCTGAAGGACGCCATCGATCTGACGCGCAAGGGCAAGACCGAGGACGCGAGCGCTGCGCGCGACCGCATCACAGACCCTGCCGGACAGAAGCTCGCCGACTGGTTCATGCTGCGCCATTCCGAGAGCACCGCGAGTTTCAAGCGCTACGCCGCCTTCCTCGCCGCCAATCCCGATTGGCCGAGCAGCGCCCTGCTCCGCCGCCGTGCCGAGGCACGGCTGTGGCAGGAGAAGGCCGACGCCGCCATTGTGCACAAGTTCACGATGGATCGCCCGACCAGCGCCAAGGGCAAGTTCGCGCTCGCGCGGGTGCTGCTCGCCGAAGGCGAGACCGACAGGGCTGCGCGGCTCGTCCGGGAAACCTGGCGCGCGGAAGAATTGTCCGAGCGGAGCGAAGAGGATTCTTACGAGGCCTTCCGTGATCTGCTCACGGCGGACGATCATCGCGCCCGCATGGACAAGCGTCTCGGCGCCAAGGATTACGCAGGCGCGCGGCGCGCGGCCAAGCGGCTCGGCGAGGATGCGCTTGCTATCGTCAAGGCCTGTGCCGCCGTCACCGGCAAGGCCAACAAGGCCAAGGACTATCTCGCGGACGTGCCGGCCGAAGCACGCCGCGATCTCGGCTATGTGCTATGCCGCGCGCAATGGCACCTGCAGAAGGACCGCATCGACGACGCCGCCGAGGTGATCCTCGCCGCCGCGCCCGACACCATGGCGGCCCAGGACACCGACGCGTGGTGGCGCGAGCGCCGCCTGCTCGCGCGCAAGCTGCTCGACCAGGGTAAGTCCAGGACAGCCTACGACGTGGTGCGCACGGCCGCGGTGCCGGAAAAGGAAGTCTATCGCGTCGACCATCACTTCATGTGCGGCTGGATCGCGCTGCGCTTTCTAAACGATCCCAAGACGGCGATGATGCACTTCGCCGCGATCGATGAAGGCTCGGCCAATCCGATCGCGCTGTCCCGGGCGCATTACTGGCGCGGCCGCGCCGCCGAAGCCATGGGCGCGACGGCCGATGCGCGCATGAGCTATCGGGCAGCGGCGCGCTATCAGACCGCCTATTACGGCCAGCTCGCCCGCGCCAAGCTCGGCCTCGACGGAATCGAGCTGCGTGCGCCCTCACCCGTGCTGGCCTCGACCGAGACGCAGCTTGCGGACGAGCGCGTGCGCGCCGCGGACATGCTCTACGGCATCGGCGAGCGCGACATGGTGTTCTACTACGCCGAGGATTTCGCCAAGGAGAGCACCGACGTCGCCGCGCTCGAGGCGCTCGCCGAGCTCGCCGGCCGGCGCAACGATGCGCGCGTGATGCTGGAGGTCGGCAAGACCGCGCTGGCGCGCGGGCTCGCGCTCGACCATTACGCGTTCCCGACCATCGGCATTCCCGAGCACAAGCAGGTTGCGCCTGCGATCGAGACCAGCGTGATCTATTCGGTGGCGCGCACCGAGAGCTCGTTCGATCAGCGCGACAAGTCGCCGGCCAACGCGGTCGGGCTGATGCAGGTAACGCCGGAAGCAGGCCGCGACACGGCAAAACGCTTTGGCCTGACCTACGACTGGGACAGGATGGTGTCCGATCCCGTCTACAACACGCAGATGGGCGCGGCCGAGCTCAGTGCGCTCCTGTCGGAATATCGCGGCAACCAGATCATGACCTTCGCCGGCTACAATGCCGGCCGCGGCCGCGTGCGCGAATGGGTACAGGCGCGCGGCGATCCACGCGACCCCAACGTCGATCCGGTCGACTGGGTCGAGCGCATCCCGCTGTCGGAGACGCGAAACTACGTCCAGCGCGTGATGGAGAACGTGCTGGTCTACCGCGCAAGGTTCGAGGGCAGCGGCATGGTCGCCGGCAAGAGCGACCAGCGCGTGGTGACGCACGAGGCCGGCGCAGCGGAGCCAATGGCGGCCGCAGCACCCGTTCCCTGATCGACGCCGCCGGGGCTGGACGCGGCGCCTGCAAGGATACGGTGCTGCGGCTTCCACGCGAGTGCAGTCGCGCCGCTAGGTGTCACCTCCTTCCATGGTGATCGGATCGCGACTGTCCAAATATGCGCCGGTCAAAGCTCTCGCGAAGGTCCAGGCGTTGATCGTGCAGCTCCACCACCAGACGGCACTCATGACCGTCAACGTCTCGATCATGCTGCCAGCGGCAAGCTCGACGCTCCCTAGGGCCGGTTCTGTCCGCCCAGACACCGGCCATTGCATGAACAGCGTGGAGAATTCGCCGCGCCGATAACAATTGTCGTCACAGTAACGGCGCTGCGTCCGCGCATGGCGCACGTAGCCGGAGCGAAGTGACCGCGAGCATGTGCTGCACGTGGCCGCGTGCAACGGGGGCTCGTGATTGACCACGACGAACTTCATGAAGCCGCTCTCACGCCATCTTTCGCGAGCGTCTCGCAGAACAGCGCGTAGCACTGATGATTGCAGTAAGGCAGACGGGTCGCGATCTCGCGCAGATAGCTGCCGCTGATCGGCTCGCCGCACTGCATGCACGAGGTCTGCCGGAACGGGGTCCGGCCGTTGACCAGCACGAACGCGAATCTCATGTGGCACCTCCCAAAGCGAAGCAGTAAACGCTGTCGAGCGGAGACAGTGCGGGCGGTGGAGCGCACAGATGGTTTCGGCCGTCCGGATTATCCCTGTTTCGCTCCACCTTTTGCGGTGGGATCAGAATGTATCTCCCGTCCTCCCGGCGCCGCGCATAGATCTGGCCGTCGATGTACTTGATGTCGGTCGGATAACAGTCGGCGCTGTTGCAACAACTGACGCTCGGGTTGTCCGGCATGTGCCAGGTGGAATAGAATTTTTCGTGCAGCGCCTGGTCCTGGGGTGGGTGCTGGCGATGAACTGCACCGTGCCCCGTCTCCTGTGCCTGGGCGGCCGCGATGGGGACGATGAGAACGATCCAGCAGAAGAGCTTGCATGAGCGGTTCAACGCACGGCCTCCCGGATCAGCTCTCCAATCCAGCCTTATGCGACCTGGGCCCGAAACAACCACCGGCGGTCGCGTTCGCTTCGCGTGCGGAAACGATCAACGCACTTCTTGGAGCAGAGCGCCGTGCGCCAGGAATAGTAGCGGATCAGGCCAAACTTGCCGCCGCACACGGCACAGCCATTGACCGAGGAGCAACTTTCGGACGCCGATAGGCGACGCTCAGGAAGTACCGACATATCGCACATTGTTGTCTCCCTCTGTTGCTTGCACTTTTCTCAGTTGTTCCCTTCGACACTCCCGATGGTCGAGAGGCTAGTCCGCCGGGCACGAAGCGCTCAATTGTACGGAGGTAAAATGGCCGACATGACTAGGAATGGAGGAGCTATACCTAGGTTTGTCCCGTATTCGCCCGGGCCTACGCTGCTCGAGTTCAACGAGACGGCGCACGACGCTCCGGCTGCACGGCCACCGTGAAACCTTGCCGGCACGGTCTCCTTGAAGCGCCGCAATGGACCCGGCGGCGAGCGGACTGTCCAAAGGCGAACGTCATGACGGCCGATCCGACTTTGGCTGGAATTGCTCCTCTCGCCGCAACGTGCTCTACTCACGTTCACACAGAGAGTGCCGGGAGCGTCTGCGATGAAGCCTGGCCGGGCAGCGACGTTCGGGAAGTCAGCCACGCAATTCCTCGTCGGCTGTCTGAGGCAAACTGTCCCGGCTAAGCAGCGCACCGATCCCAATGCCGCCGACTTGCTCGAGGCGGTCAAGCAGTGGCAGCAGGTGTTCGAGCACACGCCGGTCATGTACTTCATGGTCGATCCGGCCGGTACCGTGATCAACGTCAACACGTTCGGCGCCGAGCAGCTGGGCTACACGCCGGAGGAGTTGATCGGCCGATCCGTGCTGGATGTCTTCCTTGCGGAAGATCGCCCGACTGTCCGCGCCTGTGTCGCGTTGTGCCTCAAGACCCTTGACCAGTCGCACACCTGGGAAATCCGGAAGGTTCGCAAGGACGGCTCGATGTTATGGGTGCGCGAGAACGCCAAGGCCATGCTGAGGGCCAATGGCGGGCCAATCGTGCTGGTCGCCTGCGAGAACATCACCGAGCGCAAGGAGGCAGAGAACGCGCTGCGACAGAGCGAGGCTTACCTCGCCCAGGCGCAGGAATTGAGCCACACCGGTAGTTTCGGCTGGAAGGCCGCAACCCGCGAGATCACCTGGTCCAAAGAGACCTATCGCATCTTCCAATGCGAAGAGGGGAGGAAGCCCGCGATCCCATTCATGCTCCAGCGGATCCATCCGGAGGACCGGCTCGCCGTGCAGCAGACGACGGGCCGGGCGGCGCGCGAGGGGGAAGATTACGATCACGAATACCGGCTGGTGATGCCCGACGGTTCCATCAAATACGTTCGAGCGGTGGCACGGGCGACGCGAGATTCCAACGGTCGCGTGGAGTTCGTCGGATCGGTGACCGACATCACGGCGACCAAGGAGGCCGAACGCAGGCTTCGTGAGAGCGAGCAGCGCTTTCGAGACTACGCCGAAACCGCATCTGACTGGTTCTGGGAAACCGGGCCGGACCACCGCGTCACCCAGATATCGGAACACTCGGATACCAACACTGTCCCCGCGGGCCTGATCGGGCTCACACGCTGGGACATTGCTCCCGACGCCGCTCTCGAGCCCGAAAAATGGCGGCAACATCGAGCGGCGCTCGACGCTCACGTCCCGTTCCGCGACTTGGTGTATCGCAGCAAAGACCGCAATGGGCAGCCGATCTACGTCCGAACCAGCGGTAAGCCGTTCTTCGACGCCGACGGCGCTTTCCTGGGCTACCGCGGCGTTTGCTCAGACGTGACCGCAGCCATCCGGGCCAATCAAGCCGAAGACGCGCTACGCAAGGCCCAGGCCGAGCTCGCCCATGTGACACGTGTCACGACACTGGGTGAGCTGACCGCTTCGATTGCCCACGAAATCAATCAGCCGCTCGCTGCAGTGATCGCAAACGCCGACGCCTGCCTCGCCTGGCTGCAGCGCAGTCCGCCGGATCTCAAAGCGGCCCGCCGCTCCGTGGAATGGATCATCGAGGACGGCAGGCGTGCCGGCGACGTGATCCGTCACGTTCGAGCGCTCGCCAAGCAGTCTGACATCGAGATGGTTCCGATCGACGCCAATGCGATCGTGCGCGAGGCCGTCGCGCTCGTTCAGCGCGAGATGGCCAGCCACGCCGTGTCCGTCCGCATGGAGCTGTCGTCGGCACTGCCAAAGATCTTTGGCGATCGCATCCAATTGCAGCAGGTCCTGATCAACCTGATCATGAACGGGATCGAGGCCATGGAAGACGTTCACGATCGCCCGCGCGAGCTGGCGATCCGATCAGAGGCGAGCGGCGATGGCGCGATGCAGGTGAGTGTTTCCGACCGCGGAGTCGGCATCAGCGAACAGGCGATAGACCGCCTGTTCACGCCGTTCTTTACCACGAAGTCCTCCGGCATGGGCATGGGTCTGTCGATCTGTCGATCGATCATCGAGGCCCATGGCGGACGACTTTCCGCCATGCCAAATCAGGAGCGCGGCGCGACTTTTCAGATTACCTTGCCCCTCCACCGAGAGGAAGCATCGTGACCGAGCGCGCGGACTCTTCGCCGCCGCAGAAGGATGGCGATCAGCCCATTGTCCTCATCGTCGACGACGACGCGTCCATGCGCCGTGCGCTCACCAATCTGTTCGAGTCGGTCGGTCTCAAGGTCGAAGCATTCGGCTCGGCGCCGCAGCTTCTCCAGGCCAAGCCGCCAGACGTCCCAAGCTGCCTGGTGCTCGACATCCGCCTGCCCGGAACGAGCGGCCTCGAGCTGCAGGCCGACCTTGCCAAGGCAAATATCCACACGCCCATCATCTTCATCACCGGTCATGGCGATATTCCCATGACGGTTCGGGCCATGAAGAGCGGGGCGATCGACTTCTTGACCAAGCCGGTCCGCGATCAGGACATTCTCGACGCAGTCCAGGCCGCGATCGAGCGAGACCGCAAGCGCCGCGACCTCAACAGGACGGTCTCGACGGTCAGATCACGCTTCGAGACACTGTCCTCGAGAGAGCGAGACGTATTGTCGCTGGTGACGTCCGGCCTGATGAACAAGCAGGTGGCCGCCCAGCTCGGATTGGCTGAAATCACCGTCAAAATCTACCGCGGCCAGATCATGCGGAAAATGGGCGCGAAGTCGCTGGCCGATCTGGTGAGAATGAGCGAGGCCCTCGGGATTGGCCCGAACAAGTCCGATTCACAAACCTAAGTATGAGTTTTCAATCGTGACCGGCAGGTCCACCTTACGCCTTTATGTTGGCCGTGGCGACGGCAAGCGTAATTCCCGGCGAGGAGCGGACGTCTTGTCAGTGGCTTCGGTCATCTCGGTGCTTGACGACGACCCTTACGTTCGGGCCGCGATCAATAATCTCTTGGAATCGCGCGGATACAACGTCCACACATTCGCCTCGGCGGAAGAGTTCTTGAGCTCGACGGATTCGAGCGACACCTCGTGCGTGATCGCCGACGTGCAGATGCCGCTGATGTCCGGAATCGACCTGTTGGCGCAGATGCGGGCGCAGGGTTCGGCCACGCCTTTCATATTGATCACAGCTTTCCCGGATGAGGGCGTGCGGGTGCGGGCGCTCAATGCGGGCGCAATCTGTTTTCTCGGTAAGCCGTTCGCTGCCTCGGATCTGATGCAATGCCTGGACCAGGCGCTGGCACCAGATCACCAAACCACGTAGTGAGCGCCCCGCTGCCAGCAAACGCGGCGCTGACCGAGATGGCCGCGTTGCGGCCTGCTCAGAATATTCGCGGTACCTCGCCACACCGCGAGGCCTGCGCCGCCCGGTTTCAATCCACCTTGATGTTCGCCGCCTTGATGATCGGCCACCATTTCGCGATCTCCGCCTTCTGCCGCGTGCCGAGCGCTTCGGGCGTGAGCTGATCCTTGGGCGTCATCTCCAGGCCCTGGCTTTCGAGCTGCTTCCTCACCGCAGGATCGTTCAGCGCTTCGACGGCCGCGACGTTGAGCTTTGCGACGATCTCCTTCGGTGTGCCCTTCGGCACCCACATGCCCGACCACAGCGTCATGTTGAAGCCTTTCAGGCCCGCCTCCTCCGCAGTCGGGATTTCGGGCGCGGAGGCGAGGCGCTTGTCGTCGGTGACGGCGTAGGCGCGGATGGTGCCGGCGCGGACCTGGCTGATGGAGTTGGAGGTCTGGTCGACCATGATGTCGATCTGGCCGGCGATGAGATCGTTCAATGCCGGCGCAGTGCCGCGATACGGCACGTATTGCAGCTTGATGCCGGAGACGCTCTCGAAATAGACGCCGGCAATGTGGCTGCCGGAGCCCGCGCCGGCCGTGCCGGCGGTCGGCGGCGACGGCCGCGACTTCAGCCAGTCCAACAGCTCCTTCAGCGAGGTCGCGGGCACCGCATTCTTGCTGACCACGATCATCGGGTTGCTCGGCAGCAGCACCACCGGCTCGAGATCGGCGACGAGGTCGAATTTGAGCTTGTAGACGGCGCCGTTGGCGACGTGGGTGCCGAGGTGGCCGAACGAGATGGTGTAGCCGTCCGGCGGCGATTGCACGGCACGGCCGACACCGATCGAGCCGCCTGCGCCGGTCACGTTCTCGACCACCAGGGGCTGGCCGAGCGAGCCCCGCATCCGCTCGGCGAGTACGCGTGCCATCGCATCCGAAGGCCCGCCGGCCGCGAACGGCACGATGATGGTGATGGGATGGGAGGGATAGTCGTCGGCGCGCGCGGCGCCTGCAACCGCGAGAACAGCAATCAGCGCAGCCCAGAAGGCCTTCTTCATGGTCTTCTCCCCAGCGATGTCGATATTGTTCTTGCTCTTCCCGCGTACGGGAAGAGGATCATTCGTGGCGTATTGCCGCGCTAGAACTTCGAATAGTCGATCGGCTTGTGGCGATCGAGCGTGCGGGTGACCGGCGGCAGCGGGTATTTGAGGCCGGTCGCACAGTTGAACAACATGACGCGGTCGGTCTTGCTGACGCGACCGTCGGCGAGGCCCTCCTTGTAGGCGGCGTAGGTCGCAGCACCCTCGGGGCAGAGCAGCAGCCCCTCCTCGCGCGCGACCTCGTTCAGCGCCGCCGAAATCTTGTCGTCGTCGACCGCGATGGCAAAGCCCTTGCTCTCGCGCACCGCCCGCAGAATGAGAAAATCGCCGATCGCCTGCGGCACGCGGATGCCTGAGGCGATGGTGTGGGCGTCCTCCCAGCGCGTCGCATGCTCGGTCCCGGCCTCGTAGGCACGCACCATCGGCGCGCAGCCGGAGGCCTGCACCGCGACCATGCGCGGGCGCTTCGAACCGATGAAGCCGATCTTCTCGAGCTCGTCGAACGCCTTCCACATGCCGATCAGGCCGGTGCCGCCGCCGGTCGGATAGAAGATCACGTCGGGCACGTCCCAGCCGAGCTGCTCGGCGAGCTCCAGGCCCATCGTCTTCTTGCCTTCGATGCGGTACGGCTCCTTCAAGGTCGAGGTGTCGAACCAGCCGACCTTGGCCTTGCCCTCGCCGACAATCTTGCCGCAATCGTCGATATAGCCGTTGACGCGGTAGACGGTCGCACCCTGCAGCTCGATCTCGCTGACGTTCACTTCGGGCGTGTCGGCGGGGCAGAAGATCGTGGTCTTGATGCCGCAGCTCGTCGCATAGGCCGCGAGCGCCGCGCCGGCATTGCCGTTGGTCGGCATCGCCATGTGCTTGATGCCGAGCGCCTTGCCCATGGATACCGCCATGACGAGGCCGCGCGCCTTGAACGAGCCGGTCGGCAGTCGTCCCTCGTCCTTCACGATGATCTCGCCGCCGCCGAGCTTCGCACCCAGCTTCGGCAGCCGGATCAGGGGCGTCGTCACCTCGCCGAGCGAGACGATGTCCTTGCATTTGCGCACCGGCAGCAGCTCGCGATAGCGCCACATGTCGCCAGGCCGCTGCGCCAGCGCGTCCTTGGTCAGTGCCTTCTTCACGCCGGCGAGGTCGTAGCGCACCAGAAGCGGCTTGCCGGCCTTGGAGAGGTTGTGGACCTGGTCGGCCGCATAGTGATCACCCTCCATCGCGCATTCGAGATGGGTGACGAAGGTCGGGCGTTCGATGGTGAGGTTGTCGTTGTCGTGCATGGCTTCTTTCTTCTTGCTTATGCCAGTGATCTCTGTCGTCCGTCATTCCGGGGCGATGCATCGAACTATGGTGCGCAATTGCGCACCTGAGAATCTCGAGATTCCGGGTTCGCCTCTTCGAGGCGCCCCGGAATGACGTGTGCCTTAAATATTCAACACCCGTCCATACGCATCCAGCACGGCTTCCTTCATCATCTCCGACAGCGTCGGATGCGGGAAGACCGTGTGCATCAGCTCTTCTTCGGTGGTCTCCAGGTTCATGGCGACAACGTAGCCCTGGATCAGCTCGGTGACCTCGGCACCGACCATGTGAGCCCCTAACAGCTGGCCGGTCTTCTTGTCGAAGATGACCTTCACCAGGCCCTGATCCTCGCCGAGCGCGATCGCCTTGCCGTTGCCGACGAAGGGGAAGCGGCCGACGCGAATCTCGCGGCCGCTCTCCTTGGCCTTGGCTTCGGTCAGGCCCACGGAGGCCACCTGCGGATGGCAATAGGTGCAGCCCGGGATCATGTTCTTGTCCATGGGATGCGGATTGAGGCCCTTGATCGCCTCGACGCAGATCACGCCTTCATGCTCGGCCTTGTGCGCGAGCATTGGGGGACCTGCGACGTCGCCGATGGCGTAGATGCCGGGAACGTTGGTCTTGCCGTGGCCGTCGACCACGATGATGCCGCGGTCGGTTTTAACGCCGAGCTTTTCCAGGCCGAGATTTTCAATGTTGCCGACGACGCCAACCGCCGAGATCACGCGCTCGAACTCGGTCGTGACAGGCTTGCCCTTGCCGTCGTCGATGGTGGCGACGACACTGTCGGCCTTCTTCTCCAGCTTCGTGACCTTCGTCGAGGACATGATCTTGATGCCCTGCTTCTCCAGCCGCTTGCGGGCGAAACCCGCGATCTCGGCATCCTCGACGGGGAGGATCTGAGGCAGCACCTCGACCACGGTGACATCGCTTCCCATGGTGTGGAAGAACGAGGCGAACTCGATGCCGATCGCGCCGGAGCCGACCACCAGCAACGACTTCGGCATCCGCTCCGGCACCATTGCCTCGAAATAGGTCCAGACCAGCTTCTTGTCGGGCTCGAGGCCGGGCAGCACGCGCGGCCGTGCGCCGGTCGCGACGATGATGTGCTTGGCCTGATAGGTCCCCTCGCCCAGCGCGCCCTTCGGGCCCTCGACGTCGGACTTCTTCACCGTGACCTTGCCGGGCGCGTCGATCGAGGCGGCGCCCCAGATCACGCTGACCTTGTTCTTCTTCATCAGGAAGCCGACGCCGTCGTTCAGCCGCTTGGAGACGCCGCGCGAGCGCTGCACCACGGCCTTCGGATCGAACGAGACCTTCTCGGCCGACAGGCCGTAGTCCTTGGCATGCTGCATGTAGTGATAGATCTCGGCCGAACGCAGCAGCGCCTTGGTCGGGATGCAGCCCCAGTTCAGGCAGATGCCGCCGAGATAGGACTTCTCGACGATCGCCGTCTTGAAGCCGAGCTGGGCGGCGCGGATCGCGGTGACATAGCCGCCGGGGCCGGAGCCGATGATGATGACGTCGAAGGATGTATCGGCCATAGCGGCTCCCGTTCAACTCAAGAAGCGCCGCGGGCGCGGCGCTTGACCAGAAAAGATCTCAGCAGCCATTCGAGCACCACCACCAGGACTATGATGGCGAGCGCAGTGAGCACGATTGGCTGGGCGATGTTCCGTGCCAGTTGCTCGCCGGCAAAGAACGCAGAGTGAAGAAAATCGAGCCCGACCGGGTTGAGTGCGACGACAACTCCGAGCAGCAGCGATATCCATGGCCAGCGGGTCCGGACATGCAAGGTTGCCCCCTCTGCCGCGGCGTCAGACCATCATCATGACGGGGTTTTCGATCAGCTGCTTGAACGCGCCGATCAGCTCGGCGCCAAGGGCGCCGTCGATGGCGCGATGATCGCAGGACAGGGTCACGCTCATCATGTGCGCGATCTCGATCTTGCCGCCGCGCACCACGGGACGCTCCTCGCTGGTGCCGACCGCGAGGATGGTCGCATGCGGCGGATTGATCACGGCAGTGAAGTGGCTGATGCCGTACATGCCGAGGTTGGAGACGGCGGTGGTGCCGCCCTGATATTCCTCGGGCTTCAATTTGCGGGAACGTGCGCGCGCGGCAAAGTCCTTCATCTCGTTGGAGATGGTCGACAGCGTCTTGGTCTCAGCCTTGCGGATGATCGGCGTGATCAGTCCGCCCGGCATCGCCACCGCGACGCCGACGTCGGAATGATGGTGCTTGACCATGCCGCTTTCGGTCCAGCTGACGTTGCAGTTCGGGATCTTCTGCAGCGCCACCGCCATCGCCTTGATGACGAAGTCGTTGACCGAAATCTTGTAGAGCGGCTTTTTCTCCTTGTCCTTGGGCGCAGCCGCATTGATCTCCTCACGCGCGGCGAGCAGCTTGCCGATGTCGCAGTCGATGGTGAGATAGAAGTGCGGGACGTTCTGGATCGACGCAGTCAGGCGCTGCGCGATGGTGCGGCGCATGCCGTCATGCGGGACAATGTCGTAGGAGCCCGGCTCGAACAGCGACAGGATCTGCTTGTCCGACATGGTCGGCGCAATCGCCGGCGCGCCTGACGGCGCCGCGGCGGGTGCCTTGAGGCCCTTGCCGGATTTGGCCTGCTCGACGTCGCGCGCGACCACGCGGCCGTGCGGGCCGGTGCCGGTGACCATGCCGACATCGATGCCGGCTTCCTTGGCAAGGCGGCGCGCAAGCGGCGATGAGAACACGCGGCCGCCATGACCATTGGCCTGGGCGGCCGGAGCTGCGGCCTGCGGCGCGGGTGCTGCGGCGGGCGGCGCCGCGGCCTTGGGCGCCGCCGGCGCAGGCGCAGGGGCCGGTGCGGCCGCGGGAGCTTGCGCAGCCTTGGGCGGGGCGGCCGAAGCGCTGGGCTTTGCACTCCCTGCGGCCTTCACGTCCTCGCCCTCGCCGGCGAGCACGGCGATCACGTCGTTGACCGGAACGTCTTGCGTGCCCTCGGGCACCAGGATCTTGGCGATCGTGCCCTCGTCGATCGCCTCGACCTCCATGGTCGCCTTGTCGGTCTCGATCTCGGCGATGACGTCGCCGGACTTGACCTTGTCGCCCTCCTTCTTCAGCCACTTGGCGAGGTTGCCCTTCTCCATCGTCGGCGAGAGAGCGGGCATCAGGATGTTGATGGGCATGCTGACCTCAAGAAGAACTTTGCAAAACGTCGTCTTTCGACAGCGAAGACGAACAGACCGGGTTTAGTTGCCGATGTCGCCCTGCCACAGGCGCTCATTGGCAGGGATGGAACGCCAATTCTTCATCATGGTGATGGAGCGGTCGTCGGCAAGGTCGATCCAGGGGATGCCGAACTTGTCGAGGATGTCCTTGGAGCCGGGGAAAGTGATGGACTCTCCGATCACCACCAGCTTGACCTTGAACAGCGCGAGCGCGCCGGCGCACATCGAGCATGGCGACAGCGTCGTGTACATGACGGTGTCGTGGAACGAAATCGCGCCGGCCTCACGCAGGCAGCTCATCTCCCCGTGCAGAATGGGATTGTTCTCCTGCACGCGGTTGTTGTGGCCGCGGGCGATGATCTTGTTGTCGCGCGTCAGCACCGCGCCGATCGGCAGCCCGCCCTGCGCGATCGAGGCTTCCGCCTCGCGGATCGCCTCGAGCATGAAATCGTAATGATAGGATTCGATCGCCATGGTCAGTGCCCCTTGCCGCGCGGCGTGGTGGTGCCGGTGTCGGTGGGACGCTCGATCTCGGCCTGGAACATGTCGAGGATCCGGTTCAGCGCGTCCTCCTCGGTGTATTCGCTCTCGCGCGCATAGGCGCGCGCGGCGTGGCGGGCGAGATCGACGAGTAAGAGGCCCCACATATCGGGCTCCTCGAAGGCGCGCTGGAATGCCATCGACAGCCCGCCATCCAGCACGAACACGCGCAGGATCTCGACCGCGTCGTCGCGGGTCATGACGTCGGGCGGAAGTGGCTGCTCCTTGGGGCCCGCCATGGTCTACCTGTAGCAGACGGCTTTGGCGGCCTCGACGACTTCAGCCGCCGAGGGCAGCGCGAGCTTCTCCAGGTTCGAGGCATAGGGCATCGGCACGTCCTTGCCGGACACGCGTGTCACCGGCGCGTCGAGATAGTCGAATGCGTTCTCCATGATGCGTGCGGCGATCTCGGCGCCGACGCCGCTCTGGGCCCAGCCCTCTTCCACCGTCACGGCGCGGCCCGTCTTCTTGACCGAATTGACGATGGTCTCAGTGTCCATCGGCCGCAGCGTGCGCAGATCGATCACCTCGGCCTCGATGCCGTCCTTGGCAAGCTCGTCGGCGGCCTTGAGCGCATAGGTCATGCCGTTCGACCAGGAAATGATGGTGACGTGGCTGCCGGCGCGAACGATGCGTGCCTTGCCGATCGGGATGATGAAGTCGTCGAGCTTGGGCACTTCGCCGGTGTGGCCGTACAGCACCTCGTTCTCGAGGAAGATCACCGGATTGGGATCGCGGATCGCGGCCTTGAGCAGGCCCTTGGCATCGGCAGCCGAATACGGGGCGACGACCTTGAGGCCCGGGACGTGGGAGTACCAGGCCGAATAGTCCTGGCTGTGCTGGGCGGCGACGCGCGCGGCCGCGCCGTTCGGTCCGCGGAACACGATCGAGCAGCCCATCTGGCCGCCCGACATGTAGAGCGTCTTGGCCGCGGAGTTGATGATCTGGTCGATCGCCTGCATGGCGAAGTTGAAGGTCATGAACTCGACGATCGGCTTGAGGCCGGTCATCGCCGCACCGACGCCGACGCCGGCGAAGCCATGCTCGGTGATCGGCGTATCGATCACGCGCTTGGCGCCGAACTCCTGAAGCAGGCCCTGGGTCACCTTGTAGGCGCCCTGATATTCGGCGACCTCTTCGCCCATCACGAACACGTCCGCGTCACGGCGCATCTCTTCGGCCATGGCATCGCGCAGCGCTTCGCGGATGGTCTGCGTCACCATTTCGGTGCCGGCGGGCACTTCCGGATCGGGCTCGGCAACGGCCTGCGGAGCAGGCGCGGCCTTCGGCGCAGGCGCCTCGGCCTTTGCTGCGGCGGGCGGCGCGGACTCCGCGGCCTTCGCGGCCGCTGCGGGTGCTTTGGCGAGATCAGCCGCGCTCTCGCCGTCGGCGAGGATGGTCGCGATCGGGGTATTGACGGCGACGTCGGCAGTGCCCTCGGGGATCAGGATCTTGCCGAGCGTACCCTCGTCGGTCGCCTCGACCTCCATGGTCGCCTTGTCGGTCTCGATCTCGGCGATGACGTCGCCCGACTTGATCGGCTCGCCCTCTTTCTTCAGCCATTTGGCGAGGTTGCCCTTCTCCATCGTGGGCGACAACGCGGGCATCAGCACTTGAATTGGCATGTCTTCTCCAAAGAAAGCTTGCGCGCGTTCAGCGGTACACGTCGGTCCAGAGCTCGGCGGCATCCGGCTCGGGATCATGCTGGGCGAAATCGGCGGACGCGTTGACGATGTCGCGCACCTCGGCGTCGATCGCCTTCAGATCGGCCTCGCTGACCTTGGCGGCGAGCAGGCGATTGCGCACCTGCTCGATCGGGTCCTGGTCGTGGCGAACCTTCTCGACCTCCTCGCGTGTGCGATATTTTGCAGGATCGGACATCGAGTGGCCGCGATAGCGGTAGGTCTGCATCTCCAGGATGTAGGGACCCTTGCCGGCACGGCACCAGGCCGCCGCCTCCTCGCCCGCCGCCTTCACGGCGCGGACGTCCATGCCGTCGATCTGCTTGCCGGGGATGTTGAAGGAGACGCCGCGCTTGGAGAAATCCTGCTGCGCCGAGGCGCGCGAGACGGAGGTGCCCATGGCGTAGCGGTTGTTCTCGATGACGTAGATCACCGGCAGCTTCCAGAGCTCGGCCATGTTGAAGCTCTCATAGACCTGGCCCTGGTTGGCCGCGCCGTCGCCGAAATAGGTGACGCTGACATTGCCGTTGCCGCGATAGTGGTTGGCAAAGGCGAGACCGGTGCCGAGCGAGACCTGGGCGCCGACGATGCCGTGGCCGCCGTAGAAGTGCTTCTCCTTGCTGAACATGTGCATGGAGCCGCCCTTGCCCTTGGAATAGCCGCCGCGGCGTCCCGTGAGCTCGGCCATCACGCCGTTGGCGTCCATGCCGGTCGCAAGCATGTGACCGTGGTCGCGATAGCCGGTGATGACCTGATCGCCCTCTTTCAGGGCCATCTGCATGCCGACCACCACGGCCTCCTGGCCGATATAGAGGTGGCAGAAGCCGCCGATGGCGCCCATGCCGTAGAGCTGGCCGGCCTTTTCCTCGAACCGCCGGATCAGGAGCATGTCGCGGAGCGCCTTGAGCTCCTGCTCCCTGGTGAATTCCGGGGGCGAACCGCCGTCGGTCTTGTCCTGTGGAGCGCTTGCGGCGGCTTTCTTGGGTGCGGCCATGGGAATTCCGGGTCAGAGAAAACTTTCGCCCTCTCTAACCCAAGTCAAACGCCCTTGGAAAGCACCGCGGCGGCATGGCACGACTTTCATTATGCCGCACTGCAGCGTGATCGAAATATTGGAAAATCTTTGGCGCTGATCAGGCAACAAATCTATGCACGCCATGGCGTGCGCAGATTCGTGACCGGATCAAGAACGGAGCGTGCGCCAATCCCGACATTCGGAGCGGACGGCGCCGAAGCGGCGCCGCCCTGTCCGACCCGATCAGAAGAAGCCGAGCTTCTTCGGGCTGTAGCTGACCAGGAGGTTCTTGGTCTGCTGGTAGTGATCGAGCATCATCTTGTGGGTCTCGCGCCCGACGCCCGACTGCTTGTAGCCGCCGAACGCCGCATGGGCGGGATAGGCGTGGTAGCAGTTGGTCCAGACCCGGCCGGCCTGGATCTCCCGGCCGAAGCGGTAGCAGCGGTTGGCGTCGCGGCTCCAGACACCGGCTCCCAAGCCGTAGAGCGTGTCGTTGGCGATCGCGAGCGCCTCTTCGTCGGTCTTGAAGGTCGTGACCGAGACGACGGGGCCAAAAATCTCCTCCTGGAAGATTCGCATCTTGTTGTGGCCCTCGAACACGGTCGGCTGGACGTAGTAGCCGCCGGCGAGATCGCCGCCGAGATCGGCACGTCCGCCGCCGGCCAGCACCTTGGCGCCCTCCTGCTTGCCGATGTCGATATAGGAGAGAATCTTGCTGAGCTGCTCGCTGGAGGCCTGCGCGCCGATCATGGTCGTGGCATCACGCGGGTCGCCCTGCTTGATCGCGGCGACGCGCTTGAGCGCCCGCTCCATGAAGCGGTCGTAGATGTCGGCGTGGACCAGCGCCCGGCTCGGACAGGTGCAGACCTCGCCCTGGTTCAGCGCGAACATGACGAAGCCCTCGATCGCCTTGTCGAAGAAATCGTCGTCCTCGGCCGTGACGTCCTTGAAGAAGATGTTCGGCGACTTGCCGCCGAGCTCCAGCGTCACAGGGATGAGATTCTGGCTGGCATATTGCATGATCAGCCGGCCCGTCGTGGTCTCGCCGGTGAAGGCGATCTTGGCGATGCGGGGGCTCGACGCCAGCGGCTTGCCGGCCTCGAGGCCAAAGCCGTTGACGATGTTGAGCACGCCTGCCGGCAGCAGGTCGGCGATGATCTCGGCGAAGACCATGATCGAAGCCGGGGTCTGCTCGGCGGGCTTGAGCACCACGCAATTGCCGGCGGCCAGCGCCGGCGCGAGCTTCCAGCAGGCCATCAGAAGCGGGAAGTTCCAGGGAATGATCTGGCCGACCACGCCGAGCGGCTCATGGAAATGATAGGCGATGGTGTCGTGATCGATCTCGCCGATCGAGCCTTCCTGGGCGCGCACCACACCGGCGAAATAGCGGAAATGGTCGATCGCAAGCGGCAGGTCGGCGGCGCGGGTCTCGCGGATCGGCTTGCCGTTGTCCCAGGTCTCGGCAATCGCGAGGCGCTCGAGATTCTCTTCCATGCGGTCGGCGATCCGATTCAGGACCGCGGCGCGCTCGGCGACACTGGTGCGGCCCCAGGCGGCCTTGGCGGCATGCGCCGCGTCGAGCGCCGCCTCGATGTCCTGCGCGTCGGACCGCGCGATCTTGCAGACCACCTGACCGGTCAGGGGCGAAGCATTGTCGAAATATTTCCCGGAGATCGGCGCGACGAACTTGCCGCCGATGAAATTGTCGTAGCGTTCGGCAAAGGGAACTTTGGTGACGCTGAGGAATTCCACCTTGTTCATTGATCACTCCCGATGTTGCTGTTTGCGCTTGTCGTCGCGTGTTCGCGACTTGCGCAGACGATGATGCGGGAGGCGTTTTCTGTCAGCCCGGGCGGACGCGATGGCGAAGCGGACCTGTCGCAGTTCTGCGACAGGTCATGGACACGGCATCACCATCGTGTCCCGGACGCGCTGCAACGCTTTTGGCGTTGCTGCGCAGAGCCGGGACCCAGCAGGCAAGATAGGAGAATGCGGCGACATGGGCCCCGGCTCAGCAGCGCACCACGTCGCAAGGACGACGCGCTGCGCTGCGTCCGGGGCACGGGATCGGAGTTTCGAGTAAACAGCACAGCTCAGTGGTTCAGCTCGAACCGCTTCAGCTTCCGGTGCAGCGTGGCGCGGCTGACGCCGAGGGCCTTGGCGGCGGCGGAAACATTGCCGCCGGCGCGCAGCAGCGCGCGCTGCAGCACCGCACGCTGGCCTCCGGCGAGATGATCGTGCGCGGCATCGCCACCGAGCAGATCGGCCGCGGGCACCGGCCGCAACGCACCGCCGGGCGCGATGCCGAGCGCCAGCCGGGCGGAGCGCGTTGCGCCGATCACCAGATCATCCGCATCGACCGCAACGAGGCCGCCGCAGCTTCCGTCCGCCGCCTGCGTCAGCACGATGCGGGCATGGGCGAAGACCTTGCGAAACAGGTCGGCCTCGATCCGCTTGGCCGCCTCGCCCGCCGCGAGCGCGATCAGGCTGGCGAAGGCGTCGGTGCGGTCGGCGCGGCAGGAGGAGACGTCGAGCACGCCCGCGAGCGCCGCCTCGTGGTCGTAGATCGGAACGGCGGTGCAGCTCAGAAGCGTGTTGCGGGCAAAGAAGTGCTGGTCGCGATCGATGGTCAGCGGACGCTGCTCGACAAGGCAGGTGCCGATGCCGTTGGTGCCCTCATGCTCCTCGCTCCAGAGCGCGCCCGTCCACAGGCCCCAGGATTGAAACGTCGCATCGTCCGCCACCGTGCCGCGGCGATCGACCGGCACGCCCTCGCAATCGGCGAGCAGCACACAGCAGCCTGCAGCGCCGACGGCCTGATAAAGCCGGTCCATCGCGCCCTGCGCGGCCGCCAGAAGCGGCGCGATGCGCTCGCGCGCCCGCTGCAGCTCGGCTTCGGTCAGCCGCATCGGCGCGGCGTGGCCGCCGGGATCGAGATGATGCAATCGGGAGGAACGGCGCCACGAGGCCACGAGCGCGGACCGAGCCGCCTGGCCTGACGCGATGGCGGCCTCAACGCGGGCCGCGTGATGCCGGGGCATTGTCCCATTCATCACAGTTTCCTCCGGATAGCAGTGTAGGACGCGCCAGTGCTGCCCGGTTGATCTGCGTCAACTTCAGCGAGCGCCACCAAAGGCATGAGCCCACCGCGGCACCGCCGTCAAGGCAACCGCCCGGTTCCGAAGTTACGACCTTCGCAGGAGGCGAAGGGTACGGTGGTCGGATTTCAGCAGCGACTTTCGCTGCTGGCTTTCAGAAGCTGCGGATGGGCTAGTTCGCCGGGATCATCCGAACGAGATCGCGCGGATGGACATAGTCGAGCTGGAAGCGCGCGCGCTCGTCCAGCATGTCCGGGTCGATCTTCTCGGACCGCAGCAGCGACACCCGTTGTTCGCTCCTGGCGCGCTCGCGCTTGAGCTGAGCCAGCTCGCTGGTCAGCGCGATGATCTCCTGGTCGAGCTCCTGGCGGGCGTTGAGACCGTATTTGCCGGTGTAGGCGTTGACGCCGAAATAGCCGACGATCGCCGCCGCCATCGCATAGAGGGCAAGGCCGGTCAGGATCGATTTCAGGCGCGCGCGGGAGACCATCTTCGGAAGATGGGACAGGTTGGTTAAGGGAGTGCTAATTGCCCTCTCTCAAGACGCCAATCGTCATGCCCGGGCTTGTCCCGGGCATCCACGTTCTTCGGTGAGGTCGGCAAAGACGTGGATGGCCGGGTCAAGCCCGGCCATGACGGAGAGAGTGAGTGCTCAGCCCTGATTCTTCGCCACATGCGCGGCGAAGGCATCGATGTATTGCTGCAGCACCGTCTTGAGGGAGTCCTTGGTCAGGTTGCCGTCCGCATCGAAGGCATCGCCGACGCCATTGAGATAGATTTCCGGCTGCTGAAGAATCGGACCGGAAATGCCAGGCAGGATGGTCTGCAGATGCTTGGCCGCGCTGACGCCGCCGAGCGGCCCCGGCGAGTTGGAGATGATGCCGACCGGCTTGCCGAGGAATGAGCTCTTGCCATAAGGCCGCGAGGCGACGTCGATGGCGTTCTTCAGGACGCCCGGAATCGAGCGGTTGTATTCGGGCGTGACGAACAGGACGCCGTTCGACTTCTGGAGCTTGTCGCGGAAGGCGAGCCAGTCCGCGGGCGGCGCGCCCTCGAGGTCCTGATTGAAGAACGAGATGCCCGCCGGCGTGATCACCTCGAGCTTGAGCGAGGCAGGCGCGAGCTTGGCGAGCGCATTGGCGATCTTGAGCGAGAAGCCGTCCTTGCGCAGGCTGCCAGCGATCGTGACGATATTATAGGCCATTGAGGGTCCTTGAAGGCTTGAGCGTGAATGCCGGACAGCACTTAAGCCATCCGGACCGATAGATGCAAGTGCATGAACTGGTCCGATTTGGAAACGCAGCGTTTCTGGAAATGGGTCCGTTGGCGCTCCGTCCAGACCACGATCAAAAGCAATCAGGCCGCCAAGCGGCGGCCTGATGTGTCTCGATAACCGACCGAAGCGATCACTTGTTCGGGTTGATGAGGAATTTTTCGCCGGTGGCCCGCTTGGCGTAGACCGCGATATTGGCGGGATCGAGCGCCTCGGCGAGCGACACCACCTTGGTGTAATGGCTGGCGAAGGTGGTCTTCAGCTCGGATGCCACGCGCTGGCGCAGGCGGCCGATCTCGGCCGGACCGATGTTCTGAAGGAATGGCGTGAGCAGCCAGCCGCCGACGCCCCAGCTCAGGCCGAACGAGCGGTTCAGCTCCGTCGGCCGGGTGTCGAGGCTGCCATAGATGTAGACCTGCTTGTACACGTTGGAGCCGTAGCGGCTGTATTCCTTCGCGGTCTTGTTGGCCGCGATTTCCATCGCGGTCAGGATCTGGCTCGCCAGCTTGCCGCCGCCGATGGCATCAAAAGCGATCGTGGCGCCGGTCTCGACCAGCGCGTTGGTGAGATCGTCCATGAAATCAGGCGCGCTGGAATCGACGACGTATTTGGCGCCGATCTTGTGCAGGATGTCGGCCTGCTCCTTGTTCCTGACGATGTTGACGAGGCCGATGCCGTCCTTGATGCAGATCTTGTTGAGCATCTGGCCGAGATTGGAGGCGGCGGCCGTGTGCACGAGCGCCTTGTGGCCCTCCCGCCGCATCGTCTCGGTCATGCCGAGCGCGGTCAGCGGATTGACGAACCAGGAGGCGCCGTCGGCAGCCGTGGTGCCCGGCGGCAGCTCCATGACGTCGCGGACCTTGAGCACGCGGTACTGCGTGTACATCGCGCCGCCGATCATCGATACCGTCTTGCCCAGCAGGGCCTTCGCCGCGTCCGACGATCCGGTCCGGATCACCGTGCCGGCGCCCTCGTTGCCGACTGGCAGCGACTGATCGAATCTCGCCGCCATCATCCGCATCGCCGCCTCGGGCATCGTGGCGGTGATGACCGGCATCTCCTTGGTGCCGGAGACCTTGGCGGCCGACATGTCGGCCGGCCCGATCAGGAGCCCGAGGTCGGACGGGTTGATCGGGGTGGCCTCGACGCGAACCACGACCTCATCGTCGGCCGGCTCTGGCGTCGGGACCGTCACGAGAGACAATTCCAGCTCGCCGCTCTTCTTGAGCAGCGAACGCAGTTCCAGTCCGGTCTTGCCGTCACTCATGTCGATCCTCCCCTGTCCTTCTGTTCGCGCGGATCGAGACGCCGGCTTACGCCAGCGCCTTCAGTGCCGCCCTGCCGCCATAGAGCGCCTGCTTGCCGAGCTGCTGCTCGATGCGCAGGAGCTGGTTGTATTTGGCGGTGCGGTCGGACCTTGCAAGGGAGCCGGTCTTGATCTGACCGCAATTGGTCGCGACCGCGAGGTCGGCGATGGTGGAATCCTCGGTCTCGCCGGAGCGGTGCGACATCACCGAGGTGTAGCCGGCCTTGTGCGCCATCTCGACGGCGGCGAGCGTCTCGGTCAGCGTGCCGATCTGGTTGACCTTGATCAGGATCGAGTTGGCGCGGCCGGTCTTGATGCCTTCGGCGAGGCGCTTGACGTTGGTGACGAAGAGGTCGTCGCCGACCAACTGGCACTTCTTGCCGATCAGGTCGGTGAGCTCCTTCCAGCCGTCCATGTCGTCCTCCGACATGCCGTCCTCGATCGTCACGATCGGATAGCGCGAGACGAGATCGGCGAGGTATTTGGCCTGCTCTGAGATCGAGCGGGTCTTGCCCTCGCCCTCATAGACGTATTTGCCGTCCTTGAAGAACTCGGTCGAGGCGCAGTCGAGGCCGAGCATGATGTCGGTGCCCGCCTTGAAGCCGGCCTTGCCGATCGCGTTCATGACGAAATCGAGCGCGGCGTCCGCCGACGGCAGGTTCGGGGCGAAGCCGCCCTCGTCGCCGACATTGGTGTTGTGGCCGGCCTTCTTCAATTCGGACTTCAGCGTGTGGAAGACTTCCGCACCGTAGCGCAGACCTTCGGCGAACGACGATGCGCCGACCGGCAGGATCATGAATTCCTGGAAGTCGATCGGGTTGTCGGCGTGCACGCCGCCATTGATGATGTTCATCATCGGCACCGGCAACAGGCGCGCCGAGGTGCCGCCGACGTAACGATAGAGCGGCATGTCGAGCGAGTTCGCGGCCGCCTTGGCGCAGGCCAGCGAAACGCCGAGAATGGCGTTGGCCCCGAGCCGGCTCTTGTTCGGCGTGCCGTCGAGGTCGATCATGATCTGGTCGATCTGGGCCTGCTGCTCGACGTCGAGGCCGCTCAGGGCCTCGAAGATCTCGCCGTTGACGGCGCCGACCGCCTTGGTCACGCCCTTGCCGAGATAGCGGGCCTTGTCGCCGTCGCGCAGTTCCACGGCCTCATGGGCACCGGTGGAGGCGCCGGAGGGCACCGCGGCGCGGCCGAGCGCGCCGTCCTCCAGCACGACATCGACCTCGACGGTGGGATTGCCCCGGCTATCGAGAATTTCGCGGCCGATGATGTCGATGATGGCGGTCATGATGTCCACTTCCGTTCGTTAGGGCTGATCGGTGCCGCGGGTCTTACACGGGCCGCAAGCAAATGTGAACGCTTGGACGCACCGCTTCGGCTGACGCGTGAAGCACCCAAGACTAAACTTGAGAACGCTGGGTCTGCGCGTCCATCCTCAATCCCAAGAAGCCGAGGTAACGCCATGAATCGCCGCCAGTTTCTTGCTTCGAGCGCCGCCGTCCTTGCCACCCGCCCAAGTCTTGCGCAGGAGGCCCCGTTCCGGACGAAATATTTCCCGATCAGCGCCGGCATTGGCTTGCACGATCTCACGCCCGCCTCTGATGGCACGGTCTGGTTCACCGCCCAGGGCAAGGGCCTGCTCGGCAGGCTCGATCCCCGGGATGGCCGTTTCAAGACGGTCAGTCTCGGCCAGGGCGCCGCCCCGCACGGTGTGACCATCGGCCCCGACCGCGCCCCCTGGATCACCGAAGGCGGCCAGAACGCGATCGCGCGGGTCGACCCTTCCGACCTCAGCGTCACGCTGTTCCGCCTGCCGGAAAAGTTCACCTCCGCCAATCTCAACACCGGCGTGTTCGACAACGACGGCACCTATTGGTTCACCGGGCAATCCGGCTATTACGGGCGGCTGTCTCCGAAGACCGGAGAAATGAATGTGTTCAAGGCGCCGAAGGGGGTCGGCCCCTACGGCATCACGGTCACGCCCAAGGGCGATGTCTGGTACGCCTCCCTCGCCGGCAGCCATATCGCGAAGATCGACCGCGCAGGCGGCAATGCGACCGTGGTCGAGCCGCCGACACCCAACCAGGGCGCGCGGCGCGTCTGGTCGGATTCGAGGGGCCGGATCTGGGTCAGCGAGTGGAACAGCGGCCACGTCTCGGTGCATGATCCCGCCGACGGCTCCTGGAAGACCTGGAAGCTGCCGGGCGAACGTCCCCGCGCCTATGCCGTGTACGTCGACGACAAGGACAAGGTCTGGCTGACCGATTTCTCCGCCAATGCCATCGTGCGCTTCGATCCCGCCACTGAGCGGTTCAACGTCTTCGTCAGCGACAAGGCAAATGCCAACGTCCGCCAGCTCGACGGCCGTCCGGGCGAGCTGTGGGGCTGCGAGTCCGGCAACGACCGCATCGTCATGATCCAGACGATCGCCGCTGGTTGACGGCAGCGGCATTTGCGTCCATCCCGGCATCCGAAAAAGGATGTTGACGACGATGGCGAAAAAATCCCTCCAGCTCGGCCGTGCGGTTGAGTGGCCGCACACGCCGGAAGAAGCCCAGCTCGACCGCGTGCCCAATCCGCAAAAGGGCACGGATTATCTGGTACGCTTCACCGTGCCAGAATTCACCTCGCTCTGCCCGGTCACGGGCCAGCCGGATTTCGCGCATCTGATGATCGACTACGCGCCGGGGGCGTGGCTCTTGGAGTCGAAATCGCTCAAGCTCTACATCGCGAGCTTCCGCAACCACGGCGCCTTCCACGAGGACTGCACCGTGATGATCGGCAAGCGCATCGCTTCCGAGATCAAGCCGAAATTCTTGCGCATCGGCGGCTATTGGTATCCGCGCGGCGGCATCCCGATCGACGTGTTCTGGCAGACCGGCCGTGTGCCGAAAGGCCTGTGGGTGCCCGAGCAAGGCGTCGCGCCTTATCGCGGACGGGGCTAAAGCGCGATGCGATGAGGATGAATCGTCATCGCGCTTTAGGTTGTTGTTTGAGCATGATCTTTTCGGAAAACCGCTTCACACTTTTCCGGATCATGCTCTGGTTGGAGACGAAGACGATGAGATCAATCTCGGCAACATTCCGTAATTTTGTGCTGGGCGTCCTCGGCGTGCTGTTGCTGACCGGCACATCGTCGGATGCCGCCGAGGTGCGGGTGATGATTTCGGGCGGGCTGACGGCGGCCTACAAGGCGCTCGTGCCGGAATTCGAGAAGGCCAGTGGCAACAAGGTGCTCACGGAATATGGGCCGTCGATGGGAACGACCGCGAACGCGATTCCCGTCCGGCTCGAGCGCGGCGAGCCGGCCGACGTCCTGATCATGGTGGGCTATGCCCTGAGCGACCTCGCGAGCAAAGGCAAGGTCGTGGCCGGTAGCCAGGTCGATCTCACGAGGTCGCCGATCGGAATCGCGGTGAAATCGGGCGCGCCGAAGCCGGACATCAGCTCGGCCGATGCCCTCAAGCGCGCGCTGCTGGCGGCGAAGACGATCGCCTATTCCGACAGCGCCAGCGGCGTCTATGTCTCGACCGAGATGTTCGACAAGCTCGGCATCACTGAGGCCATGAAGGACAAGGCGCGCAAGATTCCGGCAACGCCTGTCGGCGAGATCGTCGCGCACGGCGAGGCCGAACTCGGCTTTCAGCAGATCAGCGAATTGAAGCCCGTCAAGGGCATCGACATCGTCGGGCCGCTGCCGGACGAATTGCAGAAGATCACGATCTTCTCGGCTGGAATTGCGACGGGCGCGAAGGAGCCAGAGGCCGGCCGCGCCTTGATAAACTTCCTCGCCTCCCCCGCCGCGCGCGAGGCGATCATCGCGAGCGGGATGGAGCCTATTCCGGCTGGCGGGGCCAAATAACGCGTCTCTCAGTGCGCCTCAATACGCGCTCAGCAAGTCCACCTTGGCATTCGCCAGCACCAGCCGCCGTGCCAGGATGGCGGCGAGGTTGCGCATGATCTTCAACGACGTTTCCGGGTGCAGCCGGCGGTAATCGGCAAAGCTGTCGAGTGGCAGTTCGAGGCAGGTGACGGGCGTGTCTGCGAAGACGTCGGCGCTACGGCTTTGCTCCAGGATCGCCATCTCGCCGAATTCCATGCCGGGGCCCAGCGAGGCGAGTCGCACGCCGCTGCGCAGCTTCACGCTGACCATGCCGCTCTGGAGAAAGAACAGCGAATTGGCGGGCTCGCCGGCCGCGATGATGCGCTGGCCGGCCGCGTAATGCCGCGTGGTCGACAGCTTGATGATGGCGGCGATCTCCTCCGCGCCGAGCTCGGCGAGCAGCGCCTGCTCGCCCAGATGTGCGCTCTGCTTGAGGTCGGTGAAGCCGCCGAAGCGGTAGATCACCTGGTCTTCGGCCCATTCGATGGCATCGTCGAGCAGCGCGAAGCGGCGCAGCCGGCGCGGCTCGGCGGTGCGTGCGGCGATCGCGCTCCACACCGCGGAGGTGCCCTCGAAGCCGGACAGAATGGTGGTGACGCCGGCATTGCCGAGCGCAGTCAGCGTATCGCCGAGCAGCTCGGCGCCGGCCGCGGTGATGTCGGGAACGCGGCGGAAGTCGATGATCAGCAGCGGCGCGTTCGGCGGCTCGCTGGTGAGCCTTCTGGTAACGTAGTCGATCGTGGCGAAATTCATCGCGCCGACCAGCTCGAGCACGCGGATGTCGCTGTGGCGTTCGTCGAGGATCTGCTGCTCGTGCGGCTGGCGGCTGCGGCGCGAGGAGATGCCGTAGACGTCGTAATCCGCCATGATGCTGGTGCGGACGTCTGCGTTGCGGTTGAGCATGTGCAGGTCGAACCGCGCCGACAGCGCCTCGCAGACCTTCAGGCCGCGCACGCTGTTGAAATGGTTGTCGAGCAGCGGCGAGAAGGTGCCGAGCCCGAGCTGCGAGGGCAACGCCGCGACGATGCCGCCGCCGACGCCGCTTTTGGCGGGAATGCCGACGCGATAGGTCCACTCGCCGGCATAGTCGTACATGCCCGAGCTCGTCATCACCGAGAGCGTGCGCGCGACGATGTGCGGCGTGATCACCTGCACGCCCGTCACCGGATTGATGCCGCGATTGGCGAGCGTTGCCGCCATCACCGCGAGATCGCGCGCGGTGACCAGGATCGCGCATTGCGGAAATAGACGTCGAGCACTGCATCGACTTCGTCGGGCAGCACCGCGTAATTCCGCAGCAGCCAGGCAATCGCCCGGTTGCGGTTGCCGGTCGCGGTCTCCGAGGTGTGCACGGCCTCGTCGACGCCGAGCTCGCGGCCGGCGAACGCGCTGAGCTTGGCGCGGACGCGCTCGAAGGCTCCCTTCCCTTCGACCTCATAGATCAGGCCCGAGCAGGCGATGGCGCCGGCATTGACCATGGGGTTGAAGGGGCGGTTGTCGTTGGTGAGGCGGATCGAGTTGAAGGCCTCACCGCTCGGCTCGACGCCGATCGTGGCCGAGACGCGCGCCTCGCCGACCATCTCCAGCGCCAGCGCGAAGACGAAGGCTTTGGACACCGACTGGATCGTGAACGGCACCTCGCTGTCGCCGACCTCGTAGACATGGCCGTCGATGGTGACGAGCGCGATGCCGAAATGATCGGGATTGGCGCGCTTCAGCTCGGGAATGTAGTCGGCAAGCTCGCCGGAATTGTCGGTCCGGAATTCGGCGTGGCAATCGGCCAGGAAACGCCGCAGCGGCGGCTTGGTGAGATATCCGGTCGAACGGTGCGTACCGGCTGCGCTGGCCGAATGGCTGGTCTGGACGTCCACGGTCTCACACCTCGATTTGCCCAGAATCGAAGCAATTCGTGTGCCATGTATACCGGGCCGACGGTGTCGTGGTGGGGAGCGATGCCCGCTGGAGTCGCGCCCTATCGGGGCGGGGATGATTTGGGCGGCCCTTCGCATGGTGGGCGGGGACGTCCCGCCCACCCTTTTTTTGTCCGCGTCAGGTGATCGCGATCGGACAGCCATTGCTGCCGGTAGCGCCTTTGATCGGCGCTGGCGTGAAGCAGTAGACGAACTGGTACTTCTTGTCGGCAATCAACTCGTCAAAGATCAGGTTCTCGTGGTTGAGAATGCCGTGCTTGGTCTGCAATTCGGCGTGAACCACGAAGGCGAGCGACTTGTCGGGATTGGGCACCACTTCGACCGCCCAAGTGTCAGCCGCAGTCAGCGCGAGATCCTTCTCGATGATCCACTTCGCGGCATCGAGGCCGATTCCAGGCTCGCCGCTATTGAAGCGATCATTGTTCTTCATCCACAGGGAGCCCCAGCCGGTGTGGAACATGATCGCATCGCCCGGCTTGATGTCGCTCTCCGCGTCGCCAAGGCGGCGCATGAGCGCGGCCATCATCACGATGACGGTCATGCCCATCACGAGCATCACGGCCACGATGCATCGATCCTTAGCTTCATGATCGCATTCGACGATCCTCTTGACTGGATGGCCGTATCGCGCTGGCTCGCGCATCTGCGCGCCAGCCGGGGAGAGGACCTCTTGCGGGTCAAGGGCATCTTGAATCTTCGCGATGAAGCGACGCCGGTCGCCGTCCATGGCATCCACCACGTCTTCCATCCGCCGGTGGCGCTTGCAAAATGGCCCCATGCCGACCGCCGTTCGCGCATCGTGTTCATCACCCGTGGCATTACGCGTCACGAGGTGCTTGACCTCTGGCAGGGAGCCCACGCGGGCGCCTGAGCTCCACAAGGCACCTCGCGAAGCTTTTTGAAAGGGCGCTTCTCCGGGACGCGCCCTCAGACGCGGGCATCTGACAGCGCCCGCTGCCGCAGCAGGCGGGCACAGAGCAGGCCCAGCACCACCATGATCGCTGCGCTTGCGAGCAATGTCGGCACCTTGCCGCCATGCAACTCGTCGCCGTGGCCTTTGGCCCGCGCCGGGAGGTTCAGGCGCTGAACCCCGCTGTCGTGGGCTAGGGGTTCTATATTGTCGCGGGGGCTTATGCAAAGCTCGGTCACGTTTGACCATCGAGAGAAAACGGCCTCGGCCGACAGCGACGAGGCCGCTCTCGCATCACGGTCCTAGCTTGCCAAGCGCTGCCTCAGGCTCTGGTAGAACGCCGTCTCGAAGTTCATATAGCCGATGAACGATGTCGGATCGCCGAAGGGCAGAATCTGGGTGGCCCAGAACCCGCCGACGTTGTTCTGCCGATCGATCCAGTAGAACAGGTTGGCAAGCCCGGCCCAGCCCAGCGCGCCGGCGGGACGTCCCGTCGGGGCTTCCTCGTCGTTGATCATGAAGCTCAGCGCCCAGGATTTGGATTGGCCCGGAAAGAATTCCGCGTCGTTGCACAGCGACGGGATGACACCCGTGATCGGCGTCACCTTCCTGTCGCCCAGATGGTTCTTTTCCGCCATCCGGACGGTTTCGGCTTTCAGCACGCGGCCGTGCTCGCCAGCCCCGTCATTCAGCCACATGCGGATGAAACGCATGTAGTCGCCGACCGTGCCGTACAGGCCGTGGCCGCCCATATGGACTTCGGGCTTTGCCGGAAGCTCGAAATCCATCGGCGTCAGCGACCCGTCGGCGTTTCGCGCGTGGATGCCGGCCAGTTTCTGGCGCATCGCGTCGGTCAGCTCGAAGGTCATGTCCTTGATCCCGAGCGGTTCGAAGATGCGCGTCTTGAAGACTTCACCGAGTCGCTTGCCCGTGATGGCCTCGACGATCTGGCCGCACCAGTCGAGATTTGTCCCATAGTCCCAGCGCTCGCCGGGATCGAACAGCAGCGGGGTCATCAGGCAGGCCTTGGTCGCGGTGATCACGCTGGGCTGCCCCTTTTCCTGGGCCAGTCGGTTATAGATGTGGTTGATGAAATCGTAGCTGAGGCCCGCCGTGTGGGTCATCAGCATGCGCGTGGTAATATCGCGCTTCGGTGCACGCAGGATCGGCTCGCCCGCTGCATCGAAGCCCTCGATTACCTGCAGCTTTCCGATCTCGTTCGCGTAGCGCTTCGCGGGCGCATCGAGATCGAGCTTGCCCTCCTCGATGAGTTGCAGAACGGCCGTGCCGGTAATCGCCTTGGTCGTGGAGAAAATGGCAAAGACACTGTCGGTGGTCATGTCGGCCGGCTGATCGAGCCGGCGTTTGCCGGCCGCGCCTTCATAGATGTTGCGCCGGCGGTCCGTCACCATTGCGACAACGCCGGGCACGCGCGGCGTCGATGTGACGACGCCGTCGAGAACGGCATCTGCCGTCGCGCCAAAATTCTTGATCATGATCGTCCTTCCCGTGCTGGATTGATTGATGTGGTCGATGCTCGCATCGCGAGCGCTCATTGCATCGCGAAGCCCTCGTAACCGTTCACCGCGACCTCGTCGCATTTCTGCCGATACGCGCCGACGCCGCCGCAGTACGACAGAACACGGCGCGGCTTGCCTTCGACGTTCGAGCCCAGGTACCAGGAATTGGTTTTCGCGATCAGCGTTGCGTTCGCGATCTCGTCGTGATGGGCCACCCAGCCGTCCTGGGCGTCCTTTGTCGGCTCGATCACCTTCAGGTCCTTGCTGCGCATGTACTTGATGCAGTCATCTATCCATTCGACCTGCTGCTGCAGGCAGGTGGTCATGTTGCACAGCGCGGCCGACGGAGCGAGCGGAACGGCGGTCGTGAACAGGTTGGGATAGCCGTGAACCTGCAGGCCCATCGTGGTGCGGATGTCCCTGCCCCAGTCCTCCCTCAGCGATCGGCCGCCCCGGCCCCTGATATCGATGCGCGTCAAGGCACCGGTGCCGGCGTCGAAGCCGGTTGCAAGGATAATGACATCCAGCTCATGGACCGTACCGTCAGCGGTCTGAATACCCGTGGGCGTCACGCGATCGATCGGATTGCTCTTGACGCTGACGATCTCGACGTTGGGACGATGGAAGGCCTCGAGGAAGTTCTGCTCGAGCGGTACACGGTGCGTTCCGAACCCATATTCGGCAGGAATCAACGCATCGCACAGTTTCGGATCCCCGAGCCGCTCGCGCATCTTCCCGCGCACGAATTCGGAGATCTCGGCATTGACCTCCGGGTCGAAGAACAGCTCGGCGAACGAGGATATCCAGAGCTTCAGCGAACCGTCATTCCAGCAAGCCTCGATCACCGCGCGGCGGCGCTCCGGCGTGAGGTCCGCCCAGGCGTGCTCGAAGTCGTATTCAAAGCCGGTGAAGGTGCGCGGCAGGCGTTCGGTGAGCGACTTGAACCTCGACTTGTAGTCCTCGACTTCCGCGGCTCCAAATTTCGGATTCTTCATCGGGATGATGTATTGCGGCGTGCGGATGAACACCTTGAGATGGCCGACATCGCCGGCGATCGTCTGGATGACCTGGATGCCGGTCGCACCGTTGCCGATGACTCCGACGCGCTTGCCTGCGAGGTCGACAGGCTGCTTCGGCCAGCGCGCCGTATGGAACAACTGGCCCTTGAAAGTCTCCTGCCCCGGAAACGATACGTAGGGAGCCGACAGCATGCCGCAGCAGGTGACTAGAAACTGGGTGTCGATCACGTCGCCCCGGTCGGTCGTGACCAGCCAGCGCTGCGTGGCCTCGTTGAAATGCGCGCTCTTGACCGTCGTGCTGAACTGGATGTCCTTGCGCAGATCGAGACGGTCGGCGACGTAGTTCATCCAGCGTTCGATTTCGGGCTGGCCCGGAAATTTCTCGCTCCAGCTCCAACCCTTGTAGAGCTCCTCCGAGAAAAGATACTGGTAGATATAGGCCTCGGAGTCGAAGCGCGCGCCGGGATATCGATTCCAATACCAGGTGCCGCCGACGCCTGACGCGGCGTCGATCCCCCTGACGCTCAATCCCTGCTCGCGCAGACGATAGAGTTGATAGAGCCCGGCGACGCCGGCTCCGACAACCAGGGCATCGAACCTCGCGGTTCCATGCGAACCGTTGCTTCCATTGGATTTGGTCACGGCTTCCGCCATTTTTTTCCTCCTCGGTGGTTTTTGGGTGCGCAAGCCCTTCCCCACCCGTCATGCGATCGGATGGTGGTGCAGTGCGTCATTGTTGATCCCATCAGTGCGGGACAGCGGAAAGCTATGAGTATTCCGGCGGCTGGAGCTTGAACAAATCTGACAATTCTTTGAACGAAGCCGCCCTCCCTTACCGGCACTGCAGTTCGGCAACGCGGCTCGCTTGGCAAATGGCAAAACCGGCTTATGCTCGTCTCCGCCGTTCGGCCAATGAGAAGCAGAAGCGGTCAACCGCGCCTTAGAATTCAGGGAAGGAGTCTCGGGCGATGGGCCAATTCATCACGGTCGAGGAACTGCCACGCTACGCTCCCGGCCAATTGATGCTGGACAGTTCCGCGGTGGGCAAGACTGACTTTCGGCTGCGCGTCTTCCGCTATGCGCCGTCCGACATCTGGGTGCCGCCGTCGGAGAATTTCCTGATCGTCGTCTATCGCGAAGGCACCACGTCGATGAACCGCCGTGTGACCGGCGCCTGGAAGCAGGATCACGTCGGACGCGGCGTCACAACCCTGCTGACACGTGCGGAGCCTTCGAACTGGCGCTGGAGCAATGACCTCGAAGTCAGCCATTTCTACATCTCGCCGAGCCTGATGACGAAGACCGCGAGCGAGGCATTCGACCGCGACTCAGAAGGCGTCGAACTCCACGATCTGCTCAGGATCGAAGATCCGGTGCTGACCTGGATCGGCGACCGAATGGTGCAGGAAGTGTCCGAAGGCGGTCCGGGCGGCCGGCTCTGCTACGATGCGCTGGCACTTCAGGCGAGCGTGCACATCTTGCGAAAATATGCCTCGGTGGAATTCAAGCTGCCCTGTTCGCAGGGGCGCTTCAGGCCAGCGCATGCAAGGCTGATCGAGGACTATGTCGAACAGAACATCTCCAGCAACATCACGCTCGAGGAGCTAGCCAATATCTGCAACTGCTCGCCCGTGCAGTTCGCGCGCAAGTTCCAAGTGCACTATGGCATGCGGCCGCATGCCTATGTCCTGAGCCGCAAGGTGGAGCGCGCCTGCCAACATTTGCGCAAGGATCGGCTCGCCCTGAAAGAGATTGCGCTCTTGAGCGGATTTTCCGATCAAAGCCATCTCAATCGGATTTTCCGCAGACACATGAACATCACGCCGGCCGAGTATCGCAAGAACTGCGTGAGCTAGCCTCCTCCACCCAGTCCAGCGATCCAACCGGACATGCATCGTGTCGCCACCTGTCAGGCCAGCGCATCGGACGGTGCACGCTGCTTGAGCAGCCGCGCGCAGACGAGGCCCAGCACCACCATGATCGCGGCGCTTGCGAGCAATGTCGGCACCTTGCCGCCATGCTGCAGTCCGAAGCCGTAGGCGAGCGGCCCCACCGTCTGCCCCATGAAGAAGAAGAACGAATGCAGCGACATCGCGGTCGCCCGCGCCCCGATCGACAGCTCGCTGGCGAACACCTGCAGACAACCATGGATCATGTAGAAGCCCCAGCCCATCGCCAGCATGCTGGCAAATTGCAGCTGCCAGCCGGGACCGAAAGCGAGCGCGCCGAGCTGCAACGCCACGAGGCACGCGCCCGCGATCATCATGCCCTTGACGCCGAGCCGCGGCAGCATGCGCGAGACGGTGAGCGTGTAGAGCAACCCGCCGACCGCAAATCCAGCGATCACGATGCCCGCGATCGACAGCGATTTCTCGCCGAGATCGAACAGGAACGCGGCGATGAAGGGAAACAGGCCGAACACGCAGCAACCTTCGACGAACACGGCCGAATAGCTGTAGCGCGTGTTCGGATTGGAGAAGATCGTGCGATAGCCCTGCCGCAACGTCCTGAAATCCGTCTTCGGCGGTGCTGTCAGCGCAGCCCCGCGAAACCCCGCCGCAACGGCCGCGGCCGCGATCAGCCCAAGCGCGCCGAGGATCACGAGCACGCCGCGCCAGCCGATGAAATCGCCGATGATTCCGCTGGCGGATGAGCCGAGCAGATTGCCGGTCATCGAGCCCGCCATCGTGCGCCCGATCGCAACCTGCCGCTTGGCCGGCGCAACGAGATCGGCGGTGAGGCCAAGCGCGACCGGAAACACGCCGCCCGCGGCGATGCCGGCCAGGATGCGGCTTGCGAACAGGCCCGAGAAGGAGGTGGCAAGCGCGCCGAGGATGCAGGCGACGCCGAGCAGCGCCAGGCACGCCGTCATCAATCGCGCCTTGCCGAACAGATCGGCGGCAGCTCCAATCGCCGGCTGAACCAGCGCGTAGATCAGGGCGAAACCGGCCGCGATGCTCGCCGCCGTCGTGATGCTGATGGCGAAATCATCCGCGACATGCGGCAGGACGGGATCGAGCGCGCGCGTCGACAGCGCGGCCGAGAAGCCGGCGAGCGCAATGATGTTGATCGCAGGCGGAAATTTCTGGTCGGACGACGGCCTGTTCACAGGCTGGTGCATCAGCGCGTGGTGCTCTTTGACGTATTCTTAGCCAGTGCGTCGAACGCCATCAGCCGGGCGATAAGCCCCTCGAACTCGCGCAGTGGCACCATGTTGGGGCCGTCGGAAGGCGCGCGATCGGGATCGGGATGGGTCTCGATGAAGACGCCGGCAACGCCGACTGCGACAGCCGCGCGCGCCAGCACCGGCACGAATTCGCGCTCGCCGCCCGAGGACGTGCCCTTCCCGCCCGGCTGCTGCACCGAATGGGTGGCGTCGAAGATGACGGGCGCGCCGGTGGTGCGCGCCAGGATCGGCAGCGCGCGCATGTCCGAGACGAGCGTGTTGTAGCCGAACGAGGCGCCGCGCTCGGTGACGAGCACGTTCGGATTGTCCGCGCTCGTGATCTTGGTCACGACGTTGGCCATGTCCCAGGGCGCCAGAAACTGGCCCTTCTTGACGTTGACGACCTTGCCGGTCGCAGCCGCCGCCAGCAGCAGATCGGTCTGCCGGCACAGGAAGGCCGGGATTTGCAGGATGTCCACCGCCTGCGCCACCTCGGCGCATTGGGTGGCCTCGTGCACGTCCGTCAGCACCGGCAGGCCGAGCGAAGATCGGATCTCGGCGAAAATCGGCAGCGACTGGGCAAGGCCCAGCCCGCGCGCCGCCGCCGCGCTGGTGCGGTTGGCCTTGTCGAACGAGGTCTTGTAGACGAGGCCGATGTTAAGCCGCGCCGCGATCTCCTTCAGCGCGGAGGCCACCTCCAGCGCATGCTGGCGGCTCTCGAGCTGGCAGGGTCCCGCAATGACCGAGATCGGCAGATCATTGCCGAATTTGACTTTGCCGATGGTGACGACCGGCGCCGCTGACGTCGAAGAGCTCAAGGCAAATCCCTCGTTTCGGCGCGACCATAGCCGCCATGAGGGTCGGATCAACCCCATTCGCCCGGGAGCGTTCGAATATCAGGGTTGCGCCAGGGTTACCTGCCCGCCCGCCGCCCGCTACTTCACCGCCGAGAAGGCGGTCGGCGCCAGGATCTGGCTGACGATGTTGGCAACGATCTGGCCGTCGGCTTCGCTCTCGGCGCGCGCCTTCATCCAGTCCGGATCGGTCATGAACGCGCCCCACTTCGTCTCGCGCTCGGCAAGCGAGTCCCAGGCGAGGAAATAGGTCAGCTCCTGGTTGGATTCGCCGATCAGGGTGGTGAAGAACCCGGCCTGCTTGATACCGTGCTTCTCCCAGATCTTGAGCGTGGCGGTCTCGAACCGCTTGAGCAAGGCCGGCAGGCGGCCTGGCACGCAACGATACTGGCGCATTTCGTAGATCATTCATGCTCCTCCCTGACAGGAGCGGCGGTTATACCCGCTGGCCACAACTCTGTCTTGAGCCTCACCCGGGGGCCCCTCATGGCGTTTGGCGCATGGCTCGATAGCGCGGGGCCGGCGCTCTTGATAATGTGCAGGCTCGGACCGGGGGTATCAGCCGCCGACGGTCCGAGAGCAATCGGCGAAACGACCGAAGCGATCAAAGGGGGCGAAGGCAATGACCTATTTTGATCTCGGACCCTACAGCCGCAAAATCACCACGACTTCGCCTGATGCGCAGCTCTGGTTCGACCGAGGGCTCAACTGGGTGTTCGGATTCAACCACGGCGAGGCGATCAAATGTTTTCGCAAGGCGCTCGAGTTCGATAGCAGCTGCGCCATGGCGCATTGGGGCATCGGCTACGCCGCGGGTCCCAACTACAACCTGCCCTGGGTCCGCTACGACGCGCAAGGCCGTCAATTGGCGCTCGCGACGTCATACGATGCGACGCAGGACGCGCTCGCGCAGGCGGATAAGGCCAGCCCGGTCGAGCAAGCGCTGATCCGCGCCTTGTCGGCGCGCTATCCGCAGCGCGAAGCGATCGAGGACATGGCCCCGTGGGACAAGGCCTTCACGCGAGAGATGCGAAAGGTCTTCGCCACGTATCCCGACGATCTCGAGGTCCGAGCCATCTTTGCCGAATCGATCATGAACGAGACGCCGTGGCTGATGTGGGACCTCGAGTCTGGAGAACCCACCAAGGGCGCCGGCACCGAGGAATGCAGGGCCGTGCTCGAACAAGCTTTCGATCGATGGCCGGCTGCGTGGAATCATCCGGGGCTGCTTCATCTCTACGTCCACCTCATGGAGATGTCGCCCTTCCCGCAACGGGCGATGCGGGCTGGCGACCGGCTGCGCGGGATCGCCCCCGAGTGCGGCCATCTGATCCACATGCCGACGCATCTAGACGTGCTGTGCGGGCAGTACAACGACGTCCTGCTCTACAATCAGAAGGCTCTGGCGACCGACCGCAGGTTCCTCGCTTATTCGGACGATCCGGGTGTCTACCTGGTCTATGTCATCCACAACTTCCACTTCGCCATCTACGGCGCGATGTTCCTGGGTCAATACGCCCCCGCGATCGCAGCGGCCGAGGAACTCATTGCCACCGTGCCCGAGCCGGTGCTGCGCATTCAATCGCCCCCCATGGCGGACTTCCTGGAAGGCTATTTGACGATGAAGCAGCATGTTCTCGTGCGTTTCGGCAAATGGCACGACATCATTGCTCAACAGCTGCCGGAGGATCGGCAGCTATACTGCTCGGTGACGGCGATGATCCACTACGCCAAGGCGGTGGCTCATTCGGCGCTTGGCCATGTCACTGAGGCCGAAACCGAGAAAGCGTTGTTCGCACAGGCGAAGACGCGCGTGCCGGAGAGCCGGCTCGTGCACAACAACAAGGTCGTCGCCCTGCTCGGCGTGGCCGAAGCCATGTTGAATGGCGAACTGGAATATCGCAAAGCCAACTACGACTTTGCGTTCGCTGAGCTGCGCAGATCCGTCGCGCTCAGCGACGCCCTGCCCTATGATGAGCCGTGGGGATGGATGCAGCCACCGCGTCACGCGCTCGGCGCTCTGCTGCTGGAGCAGGGACGAATCGAGGAAGCCGAGGCGGTGTACCGTTCCGATCTCGGCCTCGACGGAAAGCTGAGCCGGGCCTGCCAGCATCCCGATAATCTGTGGTCGCTTCACGGCTTGCACGAATGTCTCATGCGGCGTGGCGACAATGCCGAGAGGCCGCTGATCAAGCAGCGACTTGACCTCGCCCAGTCGCGGGCGGAGGTGCCGATCAAGGCATCCTGCTTCTGCCGCAGGATGGACATCGCGGCGGCGTAGCCGGACGTGCGAGCAAGACTTCGTCAGGTAAGACCGAGCCGGCTACACCAGCCGGCTCTGCACCATCGCCGCCTGAATGAACGAGGCGAACAGCGGGTGCGGCTCGAAGGGCCGCGACTTCAGCTCGGGGTGGAACTGGACGCCGATGAACCAGGGGTGGTCCTCGTATTCGACGATTTCAGGCAGCACGCCGTCGGGCGAGAGGCCTGAGAATTTCAGGCCGTGCTGCTCGAGGCGGTCCTTATAGGCGGTGTTGACCTCGTACCGATGGCGGTGACGCTCGGAGATTTCGGTCGCGCCGCCATAGACCTGCGAGACACGGCTGCCGCGGTTGAGCGTTGCCGGATAGGCGCCAAGCCGCATCGTGCCGCCGAGATCGCCCGCCTGCGAGCGCTTCTCGAGCTCGTTGCCGCGCAGCCATTCCGTCATCAGGCCGACCAGCGGCTCCTTGGTCGGGCCGAACTCGGTGGAGTTGGCGTCCTCGATGCCGACAAGGTTTCGCGCGGCCTCGATCACGGCCATCTGCATGCCGAAGCAGATGCCGAAATACGGCACGTCGCGCTCGCGCGCGAACTGCGCCGCCTTGATCTTGCCTTCCGCGCCGCGCTGGCCGAAGCCGCCGGGCACCAGAATGCCGTTGACGTGCTCGAGGAACGGCGCCGGATCTTCCTTCTCGAAGATCTCGCTCTCAATCCAGTCGAGATTGACCTTCACCTTGTTGGCGATGCCGCCATGCGAGAGCGCCTCGATCAGCGACTTATACGCATCCTTCATGCCGGTGTACTTGCCGACGATGGCGATGGTGACGTTGCCTTCGGGGTTGCGGATGCGCTCGTTGATCTCCTGCCAGCTGCGCAGCTCCGGCGGAATCCGCGACGCGATGCCGAAGGCGGCGAGCACTTCGTCGTCGAGGCCCGCATTGTGGTAGGCCTCGGGGACCGCGTAGATGTTGTCGACGTCGCGCGCCTCGATCACGGCGCTTTCGCGCACGTTGCAGAACAGCCCGAGCTTGCGCCGCTCTTCCTTCGGGATCTCGCGATCGGTGCGGCAGAGCAGGATGTCCGGCTGGATGCCGATCGAACGCAGCTCCTTCACCGAGTGCTGCGTCGGTTTCGTCTTCAATTCGCCAGCGCTCGGGATGTAGGGCAGCAGCGTCAGATGGATGTAGACGGCGTGATCGCGCGGCAGCTCGTTCTTGAGCTGGCGGATCGCCTCGAAGAACGGCAGGCCCTCGATGTCGCCGACGGTGCCGCCGATCTCGACCAGCACGAAGTCGTAATCGTCGTTGCCGTCGAGGACGAATTCCTTGATGGCGTTGGTGACGTGCGGAACCACCTGGATGGTCGCGCCGAGGTAATCGCCGCGGCGTTCCTTGGAGATGATGTCCTGGTAGATGCGTCCGGTGGTGATGTTGTCGGCCTTGGTCGCCGGCCGGCCGGTGAAGCGTTCGTAGTGACCGAGATCGAGATCGGTCTCCGCGCCATCATCGGTCACGAACACTTCGCCGTGCTGATACGGCGACATCGTTCCAGGATCGAGGTTGAGATAGGGGTCGAGCTTGCGGAGGCGGACCTTGTAGCCCCGGGCCTGCAGCAGGGCACCCAGTGCCGCCGAAGCCAGACCCTTGCCGAGCGAAGAAACCACGCCGCCGGTGATGAATATATACCGCGCCATGGGACTTAACCTCTAATCCCTCGAATTCGATTCGCCAAAGCGATTCGTATTCCGCCCCAAAGATTTTGCGGGCCTGTGGGTGATCCAGAACTAAGAGTGGTGACAGTGCCTTGATGGGGATTGTTGATGCAGGACGGTAGCCATCGCCCTGCATGGCCCCCCTGCTTTATTGCGAGCGTGGCACCTGAGGACCGGTCGGAGCCGGTGCCTGCTGCTGCTCGTCGGCCTTCTTGAGCGAATCCAGGATACCGCCCGAGGTCGGCGGCGCGATCGGCAATCCGCCGGCCGGCTGGGTCTGCGCGGGCTGGCCGATGATCGACGACGGCTTGCGGTCGTAACCGGCATACCAGGACAGGAACAGGCTGGTGAGGAAGAAGCCGACGGCCAGGATCGCCGTGGTCCGCGTCAGCAGGTTCGCCGTGCCGCGGCTCGACATGAAGCCCGCGCCGCCGCCCATGCCGAGGCCGCCGCCTTCCGACTTCTGGAGCAGGACGGCACCGATCATGACGGCGACGATCATGAGGTGGATGACGATTACAACGGTCTGCATGATATCCTTCCGTCACAAGCGGGCGGCGCCTGACGGCGGCCGATCGCGCTTCGCGGGTTTTCCTGAAGTTGCGCGGTGTTACACGATCGGAGGTGGCAATGCCACCCCCGATCGGGCCCGGACCCGCGGTTCGGGTTAGCTAGGGGCACCCCTTCGCAATCGCAAGGAAATCGGCCGCTTTCAGGCTGGCGCCGCCGACCAGAGCCCCGTTGACGTTCTTCACCGCCATCAGCTCGGCGGCATTCGAGGGCTTGACCGAGCCGCCGTAGAGAATCCGCGTCCCAGCCCCCTCGTCCTTGAACCTGGAGGTCAGGAGCTCCCGGATAAAGCCATGAATCTGCTCGACATCCTTGGCTGTGGGGGTCAGCCCGGTGCCGATCGCCCAGACCGGCTCATAGGCCACGACCAGATTGGCCGCCGTCGAGCCATCCGGCAGTGAGCCGTCGAGCTGCCCACGCAGGATATCCAGGGTGTGGCCGGCGTCGCGCTGGCCCTGCGTTTCGCCGACGCAGACGATCGCAATGGCCCCGGCGCGCCAGGCCGCCTCGGCCTTCTGCCGGATCAACGCGTCGCCCTCGCCGTGGTCGGCGCGGCGCTCGGAATGGCCGACAATAATGGCGGTTGCTCCCCCATCCACGAGCATTTCGGCAGCGATATCGCCGGTATGGGCGCCGGAAGCCTTGGGGTGGCAGTCCTGGGCCCCGACCGCGACCTTCTTGCCGCGCGCCTTCTCGGCGAAGGCCGCAACCAGGGTCGCCGGCGGGCAGACCAGCAGGTCGGCCTTGCCAGCCACGTCTGCCGCGCCGTTGAGCATGGCGTCGAATTCGGCAACCTGGGCCTTCAGGCCGTTCATTTTCCAGTTGCCGGCGATCAGCGGTCGGATGGCGTCGGTCATGTCAATGTCCAGCAGAATGAGGTTTGTGCATGCGCTAGCAGAGGACCTGCCGCAGTTCCAGAGACCAGGAGCGTTTGACCGCAGCTTCTCGCCGTCGCATGAGGCGAGGTTGCGGGGGGAAAGCCGCCACTTTATGATGATCTATCAATTTGGTGACGCGCTTTTGCGGAATCTGCATTAAGACGCGCTCCGTTCCCCTCCTGACCAAACAAGTTGGACCAAATGCTCCGAGGAATGCGCAAGGCCTCATCGAACTGGCTCGGCAAGACCATTATGGCCGTGGTGATGGGCGTGTTGATCGTCAGTTTCGGCATTTGGGGCATCGCCGACATCTTTAAGGGCTTCGGCCAGTCCACGGTGGCCAAGATCGGTCGCACCGAGATCTCGCTCAACGAGTTCCGGCAGATCTACACCGACCGCCTGCAGCAGATCAGCCGGCAGTTCGGCCGCCCGCTGACGCCCGACCAGGCGCGCGCCTTCGGCCTGGATCGCCAGGTGTTGCAGCAGACCATTGCCGAGGCCGCGCTCGACGAAGAGGCGCGCCGGCTCGGACTCGGCCAGTCGGACGAGCAGATCCGCCAGCTCATCATGAACGACCCCAACTTCAAGGGCGTCGGCGGTAATTTCGACGCGAACCGCTTCCAGGCCCTGATCCGCAACTTCGGCTACACCGAGCAGCGCTATGTTGCCGAGCAGCGCAAGGTGTCGCTGCGCCGGCAGATCACCGGCACGGTCGGCGCCGGCCTCGAGCCGCCAAAGGCCATGATCGACGTGCTGACGCGGTTCCAGAACGAGCAGCGCGCCATTGAATTCGTCAAGCTCGACGCCGCTCAAGCCGGCGCCATCGAGGCGCCCTCGCCCGAAGCCCTCGCGACCTATTTCGAGGACCACAAGGTCCAGTTCCGCGCGCCCGAATATCGCAAGATCGCCTTCGTCGTGATCTCGCCGGAAGAAATCGGCAAATGGACCGAGGTTTCCGATGAGGACGCCAAGAAGATGTTCGAGCAGCGCAAGGACCGGCTCGGCACGCCGGAGAAGCGGCAGATCCACCAGATCGTGTTTCCCAATGAGGCCGAGGCAAAGGCGGCACGCGAGCGCCTCGCCGGCGGCATGTCGTTCGAGGACCTCGGCAAGGAGCGCGGGCTGAGCGCTTCCGACGTCGATCTCGGACTGGTGACCAAGTCGGCGCTCGACCCTGCGGTCGGGACGGCTGCATTCGCGCTTCCGGCCGGTGAGATCAGCCAGCCGATTCAGGGCGCCCTCGGCACCTCCATCGTCAAGGTCGACAAGATCGAGCCGGGCAATGAGGCCGATTACGCCAAGCTCGCCGGCGACATCAAGCGCGAGATCGCGACTGAGCGCGCACGCGTCAAGGTCGCCGATCTCCGCGACAAGATGGAAGACGAGCGCGGCGGCGGCTCCAGCGTGATCGACGCGGCGCAGAAGCTCGGCCTCACCGCCGTGACCATCGACGCCGTCGACCGCTCCGGCCGCGCCCCGAACGGCCAACCGGTCGCCAACATCCCGCAGGGCCTCGACGTGGTGTCGCAGGCCTTCAACACCGACGTCGGCGTCGACAACGACGCGATCTCGTTTAGGGGCGGCTATGTCTGGTACGACGTGCTCGCCATCACGCCCTCGCGCGACCGCAATCTCGACGAGGTCCGCGACCAGGTCGAGGCGCGCTGGCGCCAGGACCAGATCGCGACCAAGCTGAAGGCCAAGGCGACCGAGATGGTGCAGAAGCTTGAAGCGGGCGGCAAGCTCGCCGACGAGGCCGCCGCGGTCGGCGCCAAGCTCGAGACCGCGACCGGCTTCAAGCGCGACGACTCGCCCGCCGGCGTGCCCGGCACCGTCGTGGCGGCGGCCTTCCGCACTGCCAAGGACGGCATCGGACAGACGGCCGTGAGCGGCGGCAGCGAGGTGATCGTCTTCCGCGTCACCGACATCGTCGATCCCGCGGTCGACTTTGCCTCGGACGCGGTCAAGAAGCTGAAGGAGAGCCTCGACCGGGCCCAGACCGAGGAGCAGGTCGCTTCCTACGTCAACAAGCTTGAAACCGACATCGGGACCACCATTAATCAGGCCGCCTTCGCGCAGGTGACCGGCGCGAACCAGTGAGTTGAAAGCACGCGATGGACGACCTGAAATCGATCATTGGAAAAGTGGCGACCGGCGCCAGCCTGTCGCGTGACGAAGCCGCCTCCGCCTTCGATGCCATGATGAGCGGCGAGGCCACGCCCTCGCAGATGGGCGGGCTCTTGATGGCGCTGCGGGTGCGCGGCGAGACCGTGGACGAGATCACCGGCGCGGTCGCGGCAATGCGCTCGAAGATGCTGACCGTGCAGGCGCCGCCCGAGGCGGTCGACATCGTCGGCACAGGCGGCGACGGCTCCGGCTCGGTCAACGTCTCGACCTGCGCGTCCTTCATCGTCTCGGGTGCCGGCGTGCCCGTGGCCAAGCACGGCAACCGCGCGCTGTCGTCGCGCTCGGGCGCCGCCGACGTGCTGGCCTCGCTCGGGGTGAGGATCGATCTCAAGCCCGAGCAGGTCGGCCGCTGCGTGCGCGAATGCGGCATCGGCTTCATGTTCGCCCCCGCCCACCATCCCGCCATGAAGAACGTCGGCCCGACCCGGGTCGAGCTCGCCACGCGCACCATCTTCAATCTGCTCGGCCCCTTGTCCAACCCGGCCGGCGTGAAGCGGCAGATGGTCGGCGTGTTCTCCAGGCAGTGGGTGCAGCCGCTCGCGCAGGTGCTGAAGAACCTCGGTTCACACTCCGCCTGGGTGGTGCACGGCTCCGACGGTCTCGACGAGATCACCCTCACCGGCCCGACCTTCGTCTCCGCGCTCCACAACGGCGAGATCCGGAGTTTCGAGGTGACGCCGGAGGAAGCCGGGCTCCCGCGTTGCGAGGCCGGTGCGCTCAAAGGCGGCGACGCCGATGCCAACGCGATCGCGTTGCAGAGCGTGCTCGACGGCAAGCCGAGCCCCTATCGCGACGTGGCGCTGCTCAACGCCGCCGCCGCGCTGGTCGTGGCCGGCCGCGCCAAGGACCTCAAGGAGGGCGTCGCGATCGGCGTCCGCTCGATCGACAGCGGCGCGGCCAACGCGAAGCTGAAGCACCTGGTCGCGGTCTCCAACGGCTGAACTCCCGCATGTCCGACATCCTGACCAAGATCGAGACCTACAAGCGCGAGGAGATCGCGGCGGCAAAGCGCGCGCGGCCGCTCTCCACCGTCGAGGCACAAGCCAAGGCCGCCTCCGCGCCGCGCGGCTTCCTGCGCGCGATCAAAGCCAAGCACGCCAATGGCGGCTACGCGCTGATCGCCGAGATCAAGAAGGCCTCACCCTCCAAAGGTCTCATTCGCGCCGATTTCGACCCGCCGGCACTCGCAAAGGCCTATGAGGCGGGCGGCGCAGCCTGCCTGTCGGTGTTGACCGACACGCCCTCGTTCCAGGGCCATCTCGACTTCATGGTGGCTGCGCGCGAAGCAACCTCGCTCCCCGTGTTGCGCAAGGATTTCTTGTTCGATCCCTACCAGGTGGTCGAGGCCCGCGCGCACGGCGCCGACTGCATCCTGATCATCATGGCGGCGCTCGAGGACGCCGCCGCCGGAGAGCTCGAGGACGCCGCCATGTCCCATGGCATGGACGTCTTGATCGAGATCCACGACCGCACCGAGCTCGACCGGGCGCTGAAGCTGCGGTCGCCGATGATCGGCGTCAACAACCGCAATCTGCGCACCTTCGAGACCACCCTGGCGACCAGCGAAGCGCTGGCGCCGCTGATCCCCGGCGATCGGCTGATGGTCGGCGAGAGCGGTATCTTCACGCCCGAGGACCTCGCCCGGCTGGAGCGCGTCGGCATGTCGACCTTCCTGGTCGGCGAGAGCCTGATGCGGCAGGCCGACGTCACGGCAGCGACGCGCGCGCTGCTCGCGCGCGAGGCCAGCGCGCGCGCCACAGGCACGCGCTGATGGCGCGCAAGACTTCCACGACCAAGACTTCCACGACCAAGTCTTCGAAGAAAGCGGGCCCCGCCCTCAGCCATATCGGCGCCTCAGGCGAGGCACGGATGGTCGACGTCTCGGACAAGCCCGCGACGGAGCGGCTTGCCGTCGCCGAGGGGCGCGTCGTCATGACCAGGACGACGTTCGACCTGATCGTGTCCGGCAACGCCAAGAAAGGCGACGTGCTCGGCACCGCGCGCATCGCCGGCATCATGGCTGCCAAGCGCACCTCGGAGCTGATCCCGCTCTGTCATCCGCTCGCGCTGTCCAAGGTCATCGTCGACATCGAGCCTGACCCAAAGCTGCCGGGCTGCGTGATACGGGCCAGCGTGAAGGTGACGGGACCGACCGGCGTCGAGATGGAGGCGCTCACGGCAGTGTCGGTCGCCTGCCTCACCATCTATGACATGATCAAGGCAGTCGAGCGCGGCGTGCGCATCGAGGGCATCCATCTGGTCGAGAAGCTCGGCGGCAAGTCCGGCCATTACCGCGCCTGAAGCGGGCTTGCGTTAACGCCCCACTTTCGCGCCGCGCGCATGGATTGCTTTTGCGCGCGACCGTTCATGTCTCGTTAACCGCGCTTCCTAACTTAACCTCCACACCGTCCCCGTAAACCAACGGGTGTTCTCAGGCTCATGAATTGATCCTGACGTGTGCGCGGCAACGATCCAGCATGAAGATGAAATTCGGCAGTCGTCTCTTTGACCAGGTCTTCGTGCGCAGCGGTCCGATCCGCTGGCTGGTAGTGGGCGGCACGCTGCTGATCGTGGCCATCGCCATAGGCTCGGTCCTGATGGCGCAGAACTTCCGGGAGCGGGCGCTGCGCAATTCCGGCCGCGAGCTGGAAAACACCGTGCTGCTGCTCGCTCATCATTTCGACCAGCAATTGCAGGATTTCGCCGTCATCCAGAAGGATTTCGTCGACTACGTCCGCACCACCGGAATTGCGACCGGAGAGGACTATCGCAAGCGCCTCTCGGGTGAGGACGTGCACCGGATGCTGCGGTCGAAGATCGAGGCGCTGCCCTATATGGGCGGCGTCAACATCATCGACGCTGAAGGCAATCTGGTCAATTCATCGACCGCATGGCCGGCCCCGAAGGTCAATGTCGCCGATCGCGCCTACTTCCGCACCTTCAAATACGATCCCTATGCGCCTGATGTGCTGATCGAGCCGCTGCACAGCCGCATCTCCGGTGCATGGACCATTCTGGTCGCCCGCAAGGTCGTCGGGCCACGCGGCGAGTTCCTTGGTGTGGTCGGACGCGGCATCGAGCCCGGCAACTTCGAGAAATTCTTCGCGTCCGTCGTGCTCGGCGAAGGCGCAACGATCTCGATGCTGCATCGCGACGGCACGCTGCTCGCCCGCTATCCGCATTCCGGCGAATTGATGGGACGAAACTTCAAGACCGGTCCGTTCGAGCAACAGAGGGTGTTCGGGCTCGATCATTTCGCCGGCCGCTTCAACAGCCCCGTCGACGGTGAGGACCGGCTGGTCTCCTCCCGTGCCCTGCCCCACTTCCCGATCCTGATGATGGCCACCACGACGCGCGCGGCGGCCCTGGCGGATTGGCGCGAGCAGATCGGCATGCTGATCTCGGTCGCGGTCTCTTCCGCGCTCGCGATCGCAGGCGTGCTGATTGCCGTCGTGCGCAAGCTGCTCGAGCAGCACCGCCTTTCGCGCGAACGGCTGACGCTGGAAAAGCAGCGACTCGACCGCGCCGTCAACAACATGACGCAGGGTCTCCTGCTGTTCGACGCCGAGCAGCGGCTCGTGGTCTGCAACCAGCGCTACATCGAGATGTACGGCTTGTCGGCCGAGGTCGTGAAGCCCGGCTCCAGCTTCCGCGACATCATCGCCCATCGCAAGGCAACCGGCTCGTTCACCGGCGACATCGATGCCTACGTCGCACGCGTCCTGAAGGACATCCATCTCCGCAACTCCATGGTGGTCGATACCGCCGATGGCCGCTCGATCCACATCCTCAACGAACCGCTCGCGGATGGCGGCTGGGTGGCGACCCATGAGGACATCACGGAGCGCCGTCGCATCGAAGAGCGCATCACCCACCTCGCCCATTACGATGCGCTGACGGACCTGCCCAACCGCGCCATGTTCCACGAGCATCTGCGGCAGGAGCTGGCCGCGGTCGGCGACGGCGAGCAGATCGCGGTGCATTACATCGACATCGACGAGTTCAAGGGCGTCAACGACGCGCTCGGCCATCTCGTCGGCGACGAGCTGTTGAAATCGGTCGCGGCGAACCTCCGCCGCTGTGCGGGCCCAGCAGACTTCGTGGCGCGCCTAGGCGGCGACGAATTCGCCATCGTGCAGGGCGCGGTGACGTCGTTGGATCAGGTCAACGAGCTCGTCGCACGCGTCTTCGACACCATCCGCACGCCGTTCGACTGCATGGGCCATCATCTCACCAGCGACGCCAGCATCGGTATCGCGCTCGCGCCGGACCACGGCACGGCGCTCGACCAGATCCTGAAGAATGCGGACATGGCAATGTACGCGGCCAAGTCCGCCGGACGCCGCACCTACCGCTTCTTCGAGCCGGACATGGACGCCAAGGTCCGCGAACGCCGCCAGCTCGAGGGCGACCTGCGTCACGCCATCGCGCAAGGAGGGCGCGAAGGCGGGCTCGAGGTCTATTACCAGCCCTGCCTCGGCCTGAAGGACGACCGCATCACCGGCTGCGAGGCGTTGGTGCGCTGGCGCCATCCCGAGCGCGGCTGGGTCTCGCCGGCCGATTTCATCCCGATCGCCGAAGACACCGGCCTGATCAACGAGATCGGCGAATGGGTGCTGGCGACCGCGTGCCGGGACGCGGCAAGCTGGCCCGACGACATCCGCCTCGCCGTCAACGTCTCGCCGGTGCAGTTCAAGAGTGGCACGCTGGCGCTGAAGATCATGGCGGCGCTCGCCGCCTCGAACCTGCCGGCGAGCCGGCTCGAGCTCGAGATCACCGAGGCGGTCCTGATCCGCGACGACGATGCCGCGCTCGCGATCCTGCACCAGCTCCGTGCCATCGGCGTGCGCATCGCGCTCGACGATTTCGGCACTGGCTATTCGTCGCTGAGCTATCTGCACCGCTTCCCGTTCGACAAGATCAAGATCGACCGCTGCTTCGTCGACGACATCGCCCGCCCCGACGGCTCCGCCAGCATCGTTCAGGCCGTCGTCAACCTGGCGGCCGCCCGCCGCATGACCACGACGGCCGAGGGTGTCGAGACCGAGGAGCAGCAGCGCCTGCTGCGTACGCTCGGCTGCTCCGAGATGCAGGGCTACCTGTTCAGCGCCGCCAAGCCCGCCGGCAAGATGCTGGAGCTGTTCGCGCTGCACCGCAGCCGGCTCGCCCAGCGCGAAGGCAGCGAGAGCCGCCGCCGCGAGGTCGGTTAGGTCGGGCCCCGGTTGTCGGCGCAACGGCACTCCCAGAAGCTTTCCTCCAGGCAAACGACACAGGTTTGCTCGAGGCGCTCCTTCAGCGCTTGTCGTGCCCGGTGGAGCCGAACGGTCAGGTTATTGACGGTCACGCCGAGGTCGGCGGCAACGAAATCCCGCGGCTCGCCGCCGAGATCGATCCGTCTGATGACTTCGGCATGCTCCGACTTCAGCAAGGACAGATGGACGTGGAGACACTCGCAGACTACGGCATTCGCCGCGGCGTCCTGCTCGGCCGGCAGCCGATCGTTGAGCTCATGCGGGAACGGCATCTCCCGCGTCCTGCTCCTTGATGCCTGGCGGTGGAAGTCGGCGATGGTCGTCGCCAAAACCCTGCTCAGCCAGCCTCGAACCGAGTCCGCGTCGCGAATGTCGCCGG